>NZ_CP181244.1:1918253-2237962 GCF_047837985.1 Neisseria sp. CCUG12390 | reverse complement strand
TTGGATTGTTGAATATCCGATTGAAATATGAATCCCCAGGGCTCAAAAAATCCGATTGAGAATACAATCCATAGTAAGGTGACAACAACCAAAATCGCCATTAAGCTGGATACATTACTCATGACATCAGTAAAAAGACTTAACTGATCGATACCGTTTAAATAGAAATAGGTAATAAAGCCTCCTAAAAGAAGGCCAAATGTAGAGAGTAGGCTGATTAAGCTACCGATATTTCCTAAGAATTTGGGTTTGTTTTGATTATCTGTTGAATTTTTGATTGCTGAAGATAAGTTTTTTACTTCATCTGATAAGTATTTTGTTTGGTTTGCAGTATGGTGGATTTGTTGTGATAAATTTGAGATTTCTTGTTTTTTGTTGTTATTTTTTCTGCAGAGTTTGCTTAGTATCCACATTGGATTTTCCTTATATGTTAGAGCAATTTCACCAATCTAAGTATAACGATAAAAAAGCCGTCTGAAAATTTTTTCAGACGGCCTTTCGCTATTTTACTCAATTCAGTTCAAAGAATAAACCAAATCAGCCGATTTCTTTCACTTCCAAATCAAACATACGCATAGCGGTGCGCAGCATTTGGCAGCTGAAGCCCCATTCGTTGTCGTACCAAGCGAATACTTTCACCATGTTGCCGTCAACGACTTTGGTCAGGGTGGCGTCGAAGTTGCTGCCTTGGGTGGTGTGGTTGAAGTCCATCGATACCAGCGGCAGGGTGTTGTAGCCCAATACGTCTTTCAGACGGCCTTGTTCCGAAGCGGCTTTCATCAATGCGTTGATTTCTTCCACGGTGGTTTCGCGCGCGGCTTGGAAGCTCAGGTCGACCAAGGAGACATTGACGGTTGGCACGCGGATGGCCAAGCCGTCGAGTTTGCCTTTCAAATCGGGCAGTACCAAGCCCACTGCTTTGGCCGCGCCGGTTTTGGTCGGAATCATGTTTTCCACGCCGCTGCGGGCGCGGCGCAGGTCTTTGTGGCGCACGTCGGTCACGGTTTGGTCGTTGGTCAGCGCGTGGATGGTGGTCATCGCGCCTTTGACGATGCCGATGCTTTCGTTCAGCACTTTGGCGATCGGTGCCAGGCAGTTGGTGGTGCAGGAGGCGTTGGAGACGACGGTCATGTCGGCGGTGAGCACGTCATCGTTCACACCGTAAACCACGGTGGCATCGACGTCGGCTTCGCCCGGTGCGGAAATCAACACTTTTTTCGCGCCTGATTCCAAATGCACGTTGGCTTTGGATTTGCTGGTAAACGCGCCGGTGCATTCCATCACCAAATCCACGTCCAAGTCTTTCCAAGGCAGCTCGGCCGGGTTGCGGGTGGAGAAGTAGGGGATTTTGTGACCGTTGATAATCAAGTGGGTGGCATCGTGATCGACATCGGCGTTGAAACGGCCGTGTACGGTATCGAATTTGGTCAGGTGGGCGTTGGTTTCCAAACTGCCGCTGGCATTGACGGCGACGATTTCGAGCCGGTCTTGCAGGTTGTAATCGTAGATGGCGCGTAATACCTGACGGCCGATGCGGCCGTAACCGTTGATGGCGACTTTAATGCCCATGGTTTGTCCTCTTGGTTGGTGTTCGGATGGGTGGGAAATTTCAGGGCGGCATTATAGCAGAATTTGTAGTGTTCTGTAATTAATATTTTATTAAATTGTGCGAAAACGAAACACTTTGATGATTGGTGATTTATAGGATTTTTATGAATTTTATTTAAAATTCAATTATTTATTTGAAATTTGAAAAAGACAGGCAATTGCGGATATTTGTCCTGAAACGAATTTTGGTGTTGATGGCTGTTACATCGGGGAACAAAATATTCCGGGCCGTCTGAAAAAACGAACCGGATATTTTCAGACGGCCCGGCAAACTTCAGCTGCGGCGCAACAGGGCGGCAATGACGCTTTGATTGTGCAAAGTGCGCTGAAACATGGCTTTGAGCGGCATGACGTCTTTGTTGGCCACCACCAGAACCGTGCGCCCGTTGTCGGGATTGATCCAGGTTTCAAACCACAAACCGCAGGCGTGTGCCGCCATCTGTACGGCGCGGGCGGTAAATTCGGGTTCGAGCGCACGTTGGAACAAGACGGGATTGCGGATGAAATAATCGCTTAAGCGGTTTTTCGACAGGGCGTAATCGGCACGGTCGCGGTCAATGGGGTAAACGGGCAGGGGAAGCCGGTTGACAAGATTCGGGCGCATGGCAGGATTCTGTAGTGGCAGGGCAAGATGCAGCCGTTTTAAATAGAAATTAAGACAAGGTGGGAGCGAGTGCCGTGTCCCGTGCATCAGGGAGGCGGCAACACTGCTTTATTGTTTTATTTTAAACGACTATAAAGCCGGGTGCTTGGTAAATTCAAAGATATGGCCGGATGGCGGCCGTAAGCGTTTGGATTTTTTCGGTTTCAAAATGTACAGGCCGTCTGAAAACATGATGTTCAGACGGCCTGTATCTTAAGGCTGTTGTGCGCGCATTTGTTTGGCTTTGCGTTTGGCGGACTTTTTCGCTTCCTGTTCGGCTTTGTATTGGCGCAGGTAAACCAGCGCGGCGGCCTTTTCTTCTTCGTTGCCGTATTTCATGTCGCGCTGGGCGCGACGCAACACGGCGCGCTGTTTGGCTTCTTCGACCTGTTTGGCTTTGAAGTCTTCGTGATTGTGTGCGGTGGCCAGTTGTGCTTGCTGCGCTTGCGCTTTGGCCATGGCTTTGGCAATCAAATCCATCGGATTGAATGCCGGTTTCGCAGCTGATTGCACCGGTTGGGCAGCTTCGCCGGCGGCTTGCAGCTTGGCTTTGGTGGCCGCTTCGCGTTCGGCCAATTTCGCTTTGCGCTCGGCGGCATCGCGCTCTTTGCGTGCTTCGTGCCATTCAAAACGGCTTTTGGCGTGTTCCGCTGCGGCAAAGCGGGCGTCGGTTTCGTGTTCGGCGCGTGCCAAGGGCAGAAAATCGCTTTCAACCGGCTGCATATCAATGCAGTCGACGGGGCAGGGGGGAACGCACAGGCCGCAGCCGGTGCATTCGTCGCGGATGACCGTGTGCATCAGTTTGTGCGCGCCCATAACCGCATCGACCGGACACGCCCGGATGCAGGCGGTGCAGCCGATGCAGGCGGCTTCGTCTATCCATGCCAAGGCTTTGGCTTGGATTTTGGCCGGTGCCAGCGGTGCTTTGCCGAGCAGGTTGGCAATGTCGAGCATCACCGCCTCTCCTCCCGGAGCGCACAAATTGACTGCTGCTCCGTCGCGGGCGAGGGCTTCGGCATAAGGCAGACAGCCTTCATAGCCGCACTCGCGGCATTGGGTTTGCGGCAACAGGCGGTTGAGGCGTTGGGCAGCGGCAGTCATGGTGTTGAAATATCAAATGGCAAAATCGAAAGGCGGTATTTTAGCAGAAAACGGGTTTTCAGACGGCCTTCCTGTCTTCTGCCATCGGATTGACGGTTTATTCTATGCTTTGATTTTGTTCTATAATTTCGTTCGTTTTTATTTGGGTGAACAGGATGTCCGATATGCAGAATTGTCCGTGTCAGCCGCAGCGTCCTTATGCCGACTGCTGCCGGCCGTTTCATGTGCAAAACAAATTTCCTGCGACCGCCGAAGAACTTATGCGTTCGCGTTACAGTGCATATGTTTTGCAAAAAATCGATTATATTGTGGAAACGACCGTCCCTTCGCAGCAGAATCTGCTTAATCAAGCCGATATGTCGGCATGGAGCCGCGAAACCGAATGGCTGGGCTTGGACGTGTTGCAGCATATGCCTAACATCGGCAAACAACACGCGCAGGTAGCGTTTACCGCCCATTTCCGCGAGGCCGGCGGTAAAACGCAGCATCATCACGAACTATCCGCTTTTGTGAAGATAAACAGCCGATGGTATTTCATTGACCCGACTGTGCCGCTGCCGGCCATGAAGCAGCCGTGTATCTGCGGTTCGGGTAAGAAATTCAAAGCCTGCTGCGGGCAGTTTTTTAAATAAAACAAGGCCGTCTGAAAATTTTTCAGACGGCCTTGCCATGATTTTTTAAGAAGCTGGGGGCTGCATGATGATTTGCAGCTGCCTGTTGATGGCTTCCGCATCCATCCATCCGGCTTGGATAAACAGCATCAGCAGAATGGAGCCGATTATTAATGTACCGATAAAATAAAGGATATAGCCCACCGCAACTTTCCATACGGACACATTGCCCATTCTCATAAAGCCGATTGCCTGCACCCAAAAAATCCACACTTGGTAAAACATAGCCGCTACCGCCAGCTGCGGTATATAAAACAGAGCGAGCATGGGGATGCTCAAGGCTTCCGACGCGAGTGTGAAGCCCCAGAGCGGCAAAGGCTGTGCACCGTTGTAATAATGTAACACGGCACGCATCGCGCGGCTCAGCACCAGCCACTTGACCACGGTCAGCAAAACGGCGAATACGATAGCGGCAGGGTGTTGGCCGAATAAAGGCGACATATTGGCTGCGTTAATCACGCCGAGTAACAATAAAACGGCAGCGATGACCGGCAGGGTGTAAAGATATTCGGCCGGCGTTTTATAACGCAGGCGCAGAATATCGAACATATCTTTTAAAAAATGATAGAGCATGGCGTGGTTTTCAATTTGGCAAACGGCAATTGTAGCTTAAAAATCCCGTTCCGATACCGAAATCGTCTGTTTCAGACGGCATTTAGGCCGGACGGCTTATAAAAATGCTCAAAATTCAGGCAAAATCGTGAAAGTTTAATCTAATATAAAACATCGGTTTAGTCTGGCTGCCTGCAAATTTCCCAAATAAGTCTTGCGTTCGAATCATGTTTTTGGTTTAATACGTATCTCGCAACGAAATACGCGACGGCCAGATAGCTCAGTTGGTAGAGCAACGGATTGAAAATCCGTGTGTCGGCGGTTCGATCCCGCCTCTGGCCACCACAAACCGCATCTGCGGTTATTTTTTTATCTGTAGTTTTCCAAACGATTCGAGAAAGGCCGGCAGATCTCCGGCCTTTTTTGCCGGCTGCCGGTTCGAAATCGGTCATCTGTTGTGAAATAGTTTATAATTAACCAATCAACTCAAAAGCAAGTTTGAGACTGGCGCAGCTTGTTTTATAATAACAAGCTTGCATATTGAATAAGCAGCTGTATTCAGCCCGTGAACGAATACCTTTTTCAGCGATAACTCTAAAGACATCAGATTTCGGGGTATTCATCGATTCAATCAATACAAAAGGTCCGCAAAGCCGGGCTTTTAAGGAACGGAACAGGTCAAGATGAGTGTCGGGATATTGCGCGTTTTAGTGCAAAGTCAAACCATTACCAGTGCGCAGGCGGAGCAGTATCATGCCGCCATCAAAGCACATAAAGACATCATGCCGATGTTGTTTGACGACGGCGTGATTTCGCCTAGAGCGCTAGGGGAATTGGTGGCGCGAGTATTCAGCTATCCTTTGCTTGACTTGCGCTATTATCCGCGCACGCATGTTTTGACGGATATTTTGACCGAAGAGCAAATGGTCAGTAACGGTTGCGTGCCGATTTTCCGCCGTGGCCGAAAGGTTTATTTGGCGGTTTCTGATCCTACGCAGATTCAGAATTTCCAAAAAATCACGTTTGCATCAGGATTCTCGGTCGATTTGGTGGTTGTACCGCATGATCAGCTGAGTTCATTGTTGGAGTGGATCGGTCAGCGTTCGACTACTATTCTGAAAGAGATCAGCCAAGAGCAGGAGTCTTCCCAGCCTGCCCAAGCCTTATATATTGATAATGAAGAGGCGGAAGACGGGCCGATTCCGCGTTTTATCCACAAAACGCTGTCTGATGCGCTGAATGCCGGCGCATCGGATATTCATTTTGAGTTTTATGAGCAAATGGCGCGTGTGCGTTTCCGTGTCGACGGCCAGTTGCGCGAAGTGGTGCAGCCGCCGGTTGCGGTGAGGGGACAGCTCGCATCGCGTATTAAAGTAATGGCGCGTTTGGATATTTCCGAGAAACGCGTACCGCAGGACGGCCGTATTCAGATTGCTTTCCACAAGCACGGCCGCCCGATTGACTTCCGTGTAAGCACCCTGCCGACTTTGTTTGGTGAGAAAGTGGTGATGCGTATCCTGAATTCGGATGCGGCATCTTTGAATATCGACCAATTGGGCTTTGAGCCGTTTCAAAAAGAAATGCTGCTTGAAGCCATTCACCGTCCTTACGGAATGGTATTGGTAACAGGTCCCACCGGTTCGGGTAAAACGGTTTCTCTCTATACCTGTCTGAATATTTTGAATACCGAGGATGTGAATATTTCCACGGCGGAAGACCCTGCCGAGATTAACCTGCCCGGCATCAATCAGGTTAACGTGAACGACAAACAGGGTCTGACGTTTGCAGCAGCCTTGAAATCATTCCTGCGTCAGGATCCCGACATCATCATGGTGGGCGAGATTCGCGACTTGGAAACTGCCGATATTGCCATCAAGGCTGCGCAAACCGGTCATATGGTGTTCTCTACGCTGCATACCAATAATGCGCCGGCAACCTTGTCGCGTATGCTGAATATGGGCGTGGCGCCGTTTAATATTGCCAGTTCGGTAAGCTTGATTATGGCGCAGCGTCTTTTGCGCCGTCTTTGCCCGAACTGCAAGAAACCGGTCGAGCGCCCTCCGGTTCCTGCGTTGAAAAAAGCCGGTTTTACTGATGAAGATTTGGCAGGTAATTGGCAGATGTATCGTCCGGTAGGGTGTGACAGTTGCCGTGGCAAAGGCTTTAAGGGCCGTGTCGGTGTGTATGAAGTGATGCCGATTACCGAAGAAATGCAACGCGTCATTATGAATAACGGTACTGAAGTAGACATCGAAAATATGGCATATCAGGAAGGTATGGTTGATTTGCGCCGTGCAGGTTTGTTGAAAGTGATGCAGGGATTGACTTCGCTGGAAGAAGTGACGGCCAATACCAACGACTAATCAGAAATGGGTGATACGAGGGGAAATTGTATTGCTCATTCTTTATCTATTTGGAACACAAGGGGTATCTCATGGCTCAAGCAGAGCAGAAAAAGGGTATGTTCGCCCAAAAGAGCAAAGGTAAACGTTTTACATTCGAAGGTAAAAATACCAATACCGATCAAATCGTCCGTGGCGAAGTGGTCGCAAAAGACGAAGAAGAGGCGCGTAAAAAGCTTCAGCGCCGTGGAATCCGTCCGCTGCGTATCAGTAAAGTCAAAGCCGTGCGCAAACGCCGTATTACGCAGGAAGACATTACTGTATTCACCCGGCAACTGGCTACCATGATGAAAGCCGGACTGCCTTTAATGCAGGCTTTTGAAATTGTGGCACGCGGCCATTCCAATCCTTCTATGACTCAAATGCTGATGCAAATCCGTGCAGATGTCGAGCAAGGTAGTGCATTGGGTCAATCATTCGCCAAGCACCCTAAATATTTCGACCGTTTTTACTGTAATTTGGTTTCTGCAGGCGAAGCCGGCGGTGTATTGGAAGGGTTGCTGGACAAATTGGCTGTTTATAAAGAGAAAACTCAAGCCATTAAGAAAAAAGTCAAAACTGCGCTGACCTATCCGATTTCGATTGTTGTGGTGGCCGTAGTGTTGATGTTTGTGATGATGATGTTTGTACTTCCTGCTTTTAAGGAGGTATATAGCGGTATGGGGGCCGAACTGCCTTGGTTGACGCAAGTGGTCATGAATATTTCCGATTTATTCGTTGCTTACGGTTGGATCATGATCATTGGTTTGATTCTGATTATTTTCGGCCTTTATAAATTGCATCAGAAATCACCTGCTTTCCAAAAGCGTATTGACGCAATGATGCTGAAACTGCCGATTTTCGGTGCGATTGTAAGAAAAGCGACTATTGCCCGCTGGTCGCGCACGACTTCTACCTTATTCGCCGCAGGTGTGCCGCTGGTAGAAGTGCTGGAATCGGTTGCAGGAGCTTCGGGTAACATCCTTTATGAAGAAGCCACACAAGACATCCGTGCCAAAGTTACTCAAGGTTTGTCGCTGACTTCCAGCATGCAGACGACCGAACTCTTCCCCAATATGGTTATCCAGATGGCCGCTATCGGTGAAGAATCCGGTTCTTTGGATGACATGCTGAATAAAGCCGCAGAGTTCTACGAAGATGAAGTCGACAATGCCGTTGCCCAATTATCGTCATTGATGGAGCCGATTATCATGGTGGTGTTGGGTTCGTTAATCGGTGTCTTATTGGTGGCTATGTATCTGCCGTTGTTCAACTTGGGTAACGTGGTAGGCTGATATGCTGGAAATTTGGAATGCCTTGGTTCCGTTTGTTGTGCCGTTATCCGTTGTTGCAGGTTTATTGATCGGCAGTTTTCTGAATGTGGTCATTTACCGTGTTCCGGTAATGATGGAGCGCGGCTGGACGCAGTTTGCCAAAGAACATTTAAATTTGGAATTGAC
Source organism: Neisseria sp. CCUG12390 (assembly GCF_047837985.1). Lineage (GTDB taxonomy): Bacteria > Pseudomonadota > Gammaproteobacteria > Burkholderiales > Neisseriaceae > Neisseria. Next base: position 2,229,546 of record NZ_CP181244.1, on the reverse strand, counting down.
TGCGGAAGAGCAAGCCCCGTTCACTTTATCCAAACCCGATTCGCGCTGCCCGAAATGTCACGCTCCTGTGAAAGCCTGGCAGAATATTCCGATTGTGAGTTATTTACTGTTGGGCGGTAAATGCGGTTCATGTAAAACACCCATCAGCATCCGCTATCCTTTGGTCGAATTACTCACCGGCGTGTTATTCGGTATCGTGGCGTGGCAATACGGCTGGTCGTGGCTTACATTCGGCGGGTTGGTTTTTACCGCCATGCTGGTCGCACTGACCTTTATCGACTACGATACCCAATACCTGCCCGACTCTTTGACGCTGCCGCTGGTGTGGTTGGGCTTGCTGTATAACTTGAACGGTGCGTTTACGACACTGCAGTCGGCGGTATTGGGCGCAGTTTGCGGTTATATGAGTTTGTGGTTGCTGTGTTACGTCTATAAACTGTTAACCGGTAAAATCGGCATGGGCGGCGGCGACTTTAAATTATTGGCCGCACTGGGCGCATGGCTGGGCGTCGGTGTATTGCCGGTATTGGTGTTCACGGCGGCCTTGATCGGCATTGTCGGTGCGCTCATATCACGCGTCGGCAAAGGGCAGCAGTTTGCATTCGGTCCGAGTTTGGCCGTGGCAGGGTGGATTATTTTTATCGCCAACCAGCCGATTCATGAGTTGATTCAATGGTGGTTGGGCAAATCAGGATTTTAAGATGACGGTTTGGATCGGATTGACCGGCGGTATCGGCAGCGGCAAATCGCAGGCAGCTGCCGAATTTGTCAAACTCGGGGTGCCGCATATCGATGCCGATGCTCTCAGCCGCTGCCTGACGGCGGACAACGGCAAAGCCTTGCCGACCATCCGTGAGACCATCGGCGCGCATGTATTTGATGACAAAGGCCGTCTGAACCGCACAGCTTTACGCGAAGAAGTGTTCAGACGGCCTCAAATCAAAGCCATTCTGGAATCCATTATGTTTCCGTTGATACTGGAAGAAATACGCCTGCAACAAGCGCAATATCCGGATGCAATTTACGGTATTATCGATGTTCCGCTTTTGGTGGAAAATCCGCCGTTTCTTGCATTGGTACAACGGGTATTGGTGGTTGATGCGGATGAATCTACCCAAATCGAACGCGTCAAACAGCGCAGCGGATTAAGCGAGGAAGAAATCCGTCGCATTATCCGGAGTCAAATATCGTGCCGTGAACGTTTGCTTTATGCTGATGACGTGATCAAAAACGAAGGCAGTTTGACCGAACTTGCTGAGAAAATCCAACGTCTGCACCGTTATTACATTCATACCCTCAAGGCCGTCTGAAAATGAACAAAACTGTGACTACCGTAAAATGTCCGACCTGCCAAACGCCGGTTGTTTGGGGTGAAGGCAGCCGATACCGTCCGTTTTGCAGTCAACGTTGCAAGTTGATTGATTTGGGTGAGTGGGCAGAAGAACGTTATGTCGTTGAAGCAGTGGAAGACGACAGGTTGTCGGATTTATTGAAATAGTTATGAATACTTAAAAAACAAATACGGCAAGATCGCCACAAGTTGAGACTTTTATAAAATTCTATTCAAAATCAAAAAAAGTGTAAGCAATGCGAGGATTTTTACATCTTCCCTCCCCTATCTCAATCATGCTGAACTTTTGGTGTTTTTTTGTAGTAAATAGACACAGATGGTGAAGTTAGGGTGCAAATGCTGCTTTTTCAGTATAATGGGGCTGAATTGATTTTTGTATTCCAATGAATTGAGGAAGAGACAATGTCTGACCATGACAACCACAAAGAACAACGGATAGGTTTATGGGTTGCCGGGTGTGCTGCTGCTTTGGCGACGTTGGTGACGCTGTTTTTATCGGTATGGGGTTGGGAAGCCGGGAAAATAGAAGGATCACCTAATTATGGGCGATCGGCAGCTGTTGTGCATGAGCATGGTGTAGACTTGGCTGCTTCGGATTCGGCTCTGATGACAGATGAGCAAGTTATTGCTGATGATGCTGCTACCGTATTGGTAGAAAACGGTATTGTGAAGTTTTATTTTGCCAGTGGTAAGGCGGACTTGGCGCAAGGTGCGGAAGAGGCTTTGAAAGACGTGTTAGCCGGGGTAAAAGACGGTAAGAAAGCCATTGTGTCGGGTTTTCATGATTCTACCGGCAATCAGGCATTAAACGAGGAGTTATCCAAGCAGCGTGCATTGGCGGTAAAAAACGCTTTGATGGGTTTGGGGGTGATGGAAGAGCAGATTGAATTGCGGAAACCTGTAGATGCTGAAGCAGGTCAAGGCAATGATGCCGAAGCACGCCGTGTTGAAGTGGTCTTGGAGTAAAACTGGTTACTTGAAGTGATTTAGAGAGACCGTCTGAAAGGTTTCAGACGGCATTTTTGATAAGTTGATGGTCAATAGTATCGATTAAGTTTGCTTGAAATTGAATAAGACGATGTGTTTAATTTGTTGTCTGAATATTTGATTAAACTTGTTTGGGGAAGTGAATAAAGCCTTATGCATGGCATAAGGCTTTATGATTTGGTGGGTTATGACGGAGTCGAACCGCCGACATTCTGCTTGTAAGGCAGACGCTCTACCAACTGAGCTAATCACCCGTATGGAAAAAGCACCGAAATTCGGTGCTTTTCAATTTTGGCGCGGCGGACGGGGCTCGAACCCGCGACCCCCGGCGTGACAGGCCGGTACTCTAACCAACTGAGCTACCACCGCGCAAGTTAGCGCATTGCTGCGATAACGGGAAACTTGGTGGGTGATGACGGAGTCGAACCGCCGACATTCTGCTTGTAAGGCAGACGCTCTACCAACTGAGCTAATCACCCGAAGTGATATTAAAACTTCAATATCCTGAAAGGTTTGGCGCGGCGGACGGGGCTCGAACCCGCGACCCCCGGCGTGACAGGCCGGTACTCTAACCAACTGAGCTACCACCGCGCAAGTTAGCGCATTGCTGCGATAACGGGAAACTTGGTGGGTGATGACGGAGTCGAACCGCCGACATTCTGCTTGTAAGGCAGACGCTCTACCAACTGAGCTAATCACCCGTTGACGCAAAACTGCGAAGACGCTATTAAATCAAAAATCGGTATTTTACGCAAGTTTTATTTTTGCATAATTCAAGAATTCCCCTGCAAGCTCCAGTTTTCAAAGGAAATAATTTTGTCTTTTGCCCCTGCGACAACCAAAATGTCACCTGAAGCCAATTTAAAGCCGGGGTCGAATTTTTCGATTCGGCTGGTATTGCGGCGGACAAACAGTAATTTGATACCCAAGTCCGATAAAGGCAAATCGTGAACCGCCCGCCCGACGGCATGGGCTTCGCCGGCCAATGGGAACGCATGGCGGCAGATATGGCGGTATTCTTCGGAAAAAGTGGTTTCGTCATCGCTGCCGACAAATAAATCTTCCAAAAAAGCGTAACCGCTGCGGCGGATGTTCATGATGGTTTGGTGGACGTGGCTGTAAGGGGAACCGTTGGCAAGCATGGCGTAGCTGGCTAATGCCAAGCTGGTTTCTTTGGTATCGGAAACGGCTTCTTCTACACCCATTTCGGTCAGGTTTTTGACGTAATCATCGTCGATTGCGCGCGCGTAAACGGGCATGGTCGGGTGCAGGGAGAGGATGTTGTTGACGACGTGTTTGGCTTCTGCCATGTTGTTGAGCGTCAACACCACCATCTTAGCGCGCCCCAATCCTGCTGCTTCCAATACTTCGCGGCGTTTGGCATCGCCGAATGCGACGGGTTCGCCTGCGCTGCGTGCGACTTGGATGCGTTCGGCATCAAGGTCGAGGGCGAAATAGGGGATGTTTTCCTGCGCCAGAATCCGGCCGATGGTTTGACCGCCCCGTCCGAAGCCGATGATCAGTACATGGTCTGATTTGCTCATGGTTTCAACCAGCATATTGTGCAGGTCGAGGGCTTTCATGTCCCAGTCGGACTTGATGAAGCGGTTGATGATTTTATCGCTGCCGCCCAATAAGAACGGGGCGATGATCATCGATAACAATACGGCAGCCGTCGCTGCTTGCTCCAATTCGGGCGAAACCATGTTGATTTTGCTGGAAATGGCGAGCATGACGAAGCCGAACTCACCGCCTTGCGCCAGATAGAGCGCGGCTTTCATGCTGTCGCCGGCGGGATGTTTCATGCGGAAGGCAATCAGGAAGACAATCAATGCTTTCAGGAAAACCAACATGGCGAGCAAGATCAGAATCATCTGCCAATTGTGTACCAAAGCCTGAATATCCAGCTTCATGCCGACGGTAATAAAGAAGAAGCCGAGCAGAATATCGCGGAAAGGACGGATGTCGTCTTCCACTTGGAAACGGTATTCGGTTTCCGACAGCAGCATCCCGGCCACAAACGCGCCTAAAGCCAGCGACAAGCCTTCCAGTTCGGTCAGGTAGGCCACGCCGAGCGTTACCAGCAAAACGTTAATCATGAACAACTCAGACGACTTGCGCTTGGCCACCATACGGAACCACGGCGACATGATTTTGTTGCCGACAAAAAACAGCACGCCCAGCGTGACAATCATTTTCAACGCAGCCCAGCCCAGCTCCGCCCACAAATTGCCTTCGCTGCCGCCCGCCAGTGCCGGAATCAGAATCATCAGCGGCACCACCGCAATATCCTGCATCAGCAATACGCCCATCGACATTTGACCGTGTGGCTGACCGAGTTCGGTTTTCTCCGACAGAATGCGGCTGACAATCGCGGTGGAAGACATTGCCAATGCGCCGCCGACGGCAAACGCCCAGTTAAACGGCGTGCCCATCAGCATCAAAATGCCCATAATCGCCAACATGCTGATAACGACCTGCAGACCGCCCAAGCCGAACACTAGCTTTTTCATGGCCTTGAGTTTCGGCAATGAAAATTCCAAACCGATGCTGAACATCAGAAACACAATCCCGATTTCGCCCAGATAATCCGTGGCATGGCTTTTCGGAATCAGGCTGAACACCCCCGGACCGGCGATAAAGCCGACCAAAAGATAACCGAGCATGGAAGGAATGTTGAATTTTCGGCAATAGATGACGGTAATGACCGAAACCAGCAGAACGAGAACAACGTGGGCGAGGGAAAATTCGTGCATAAAGAACAGTGGCCTTGTTTTGTTATGGAACGATAAATTATTGTCGGCAAGGCCGTCTGAAAAAATCTTAGCGGAAACAGGCGGGGATTTATGCAAACGGCGGGATGGAATTATAGCAAAAAACGGCCGGGTTTATGGCTTCTTGGCGGCAGGCCGTCTGAAAAACGTGTTGGGAAACAATTGATTGATGCCGGGATTTTTCAGACGGCCTTTAGAAGCGGAAAGCATGGACGGGTGCCTACAAACAACAGATATGCCGTTATGTTATCCATTCTGAAAACAAATGCTTCCCCGAAACCCGTCAGGAAATTTATTTTAAATATGCATAAATTCTGTAAAAATCCGATTCACATAAAAAACGGGAAGACGTTTTATAACAAAGACATATTTTTATATCTGTATTTTTGGAGAACACTGTGAACCATCAGAAACATGCGGAAGACGCAGTCATCGTACAGGGTACGCGCCGTAATGACGTATTGTTCGGCAGCCTCGGCCAAACCGTATTTTACGGCAAAGAAGGCGACGATATTTTTTACGTGCGGACACGCGAAGACCAAATTATCGAAGAAGCCGGCCAAGGCAACGATAGCGTTATCAGCAGCACGACCTATACCTTGCCGACCCATGTCGAAAACCTGACCCTGACCGGTACGGACAATATTTTCGGCTTCGGCAACAACAGCGACAACCTCCTGACCGGCAACAGCGGCAGCAACCGCTTGAGCGGCGGACGCGGCAAAGACGTGCTTTACGGCATGGACGGCAACGACCTGCTGTTGGGCGGCGACGGCGACGATATGCTTTACGGCGGCAACGGCAGCGATACGTTGCGCGGCGATGCCGGTAACGACACGCTTGAGGGCGGCAGCGGCAACGACCGTTTGGAAGGCGGAAGCGGTGCCGACCGCATGATCGGCGGCACGGGCGACGACGTCTATATCGTCGATGATAAGGGCGATACCGTGATTGAAGAAGCGGGTGGCGGTAACGACCATATCCACAGCAGCATAACCTATACCGCGCCAACCCATGTCGAAAACCTGACCCTGACCGGCACGGACAATATTTTCGGCTTCGGCAACAACAGCGACAACCTCCTGACTGGCAACAGCGGCAATAACCGCTTGAGCGGCGGACGCGGTAAAGACGTGCTTCACGGCATGGACGGCAACGACCTGCTGCTGGGCGGCGACGGCGACGATATGCTTTTCGGCGGCAACGGCAGCGATACGTTGCGCGGTGATGCCGGTAACGACACGCTTGACGGCGGCAGCGGCAATGATGTGCTGGAAGGCGGTAAGGGGCGCGACACCTATATTTTCGGCAGAGGCTACGGCCACAATACCGTTCACGATTCAGACGGCCTCAGTACCATCCGTTTTGGCGAAGGAATCCGCACCGGAGATGTCGGCATTACCGTGAAAAGCGACGCATGGGTACTGATGCTGAAAGACAGCAGCGATACGCTGACGGTCAATATTCCCGACGGACAGACCGTCAATGATGCCGTGGCCGCATTCGAGTTTTCAGACGGCAGCCGTTTTGAGCCGTACCGGCTTTTGGCCGAAAGCGTGCTGATGCCGTCTGAAAACGAACAGTTGACGCGCATCGCCTTTAAAGACGGCCGTGTTGCGGGCATCGTCAGCGAGAAAGACCAAGATTTTCAGACGGACTCGCTGAAATATACCGAAGCAAAACAGCCTTATGCACGCTATCCGCTGACACAGGCGGAAATTGCGGCGGCGCAGAAAGCCATTGCGAATAACGGCGGGGTAAGCGAAAGGGCGGTCAAGGCGGCGTTTAAGGATACGGATGGCGACGGCCTGATTGATGCCGCAGATTCTTACCCGCATTACTGGAACGTTTCCGACCGCGATTTGCGGATGTTTGCGACTGTGGCTTATGCCACGGAAGACAAAGTGTCCTTGCAACGTGCTTTCAGCGGTCGGTACGGAAGCAATCTGACCATTGATTCGGTCAAAGCGGATTTCAACGGCCAAGTGGACATCAGCGAATATCAGGGCCGTTGGGACGTTTTGGAAGTAGTCAACAAAGGTGAATGGTTTGGCAGCGGTTTGGATTACGTCATTTTCGGCAATGGCAAACAAACCGACGGCTCTTATCAAAATGTTGTGGTGGCATTCCGCGGTACAAAAGCCCTGCAAGACGCAACCGCCGGATTAAAGCTTGCTCAAGGAGACACGCCTACGCAAGCCAAAGAAATGAATGAAATCATCAGTAAGCTGGAGCAATATAACCCTGACCACATTTATTCGACGGGACATTCCTTAGGCGGTTATCTGGCGCAGTATTTTGCTGCCTATACGGTACAAAATTCCACGTTTAAAGATGAGTTTGTCCGCAGCGTGCTGTTTAATACGGCCAAAATTACCGCAGACAGCAGCTCGACTCCCGATTTGCACACTGCGCTGGCGCGTTCCGAACAGTTTTCACAAGAGCGGATTTATGATGCGAAATTTGCCCATCAGTCCAATCCGACTTACAAAACCAATTCTTATGTGATTAATGGGGAATGGTTAAGCAGCGGAGATGTTCCCAAAGCATATCAGGCCGTTGCTACCGTAGCAGCAGGAGCTGCGGATGCAGTAAAAACAGCAGCTAAAGGAGGGTTCTGGGGGGCGCTGTTAGGCCTTGGTGCAACCATCCTGACAGGCGGAGCGGCCGCGCCTTTAATACTGGCAGGAGCAAAAGCCGGTGCAGCAGCAGGTGGTGCGGTAGGTGTCGTTAAAGGTACTGGAGCGGTGTTGGATTTTGATGGACTGGGTGTTTATAAAAACACTATTTTTCTGAGCAATACAGCCACAAACCAAAACGGCTGGGACAAACACGCCCTTGCCAACTTCTACGAAACCAGCACCGAAGTCCAAAAATACTTCAGCCAAGGCTACCGTGTCGACAAAGCCCTTGCCGACCAATATAAATCCCAAGCTTGGGACAGCGATGGCGACGGTTTGAACACTTATCAGGAACTGCTGCTCGGTACCAACCGTTATGCCAACGACACCGACCGCGACGGCGTTTCAGACGGCGTGGAAGCGGAGTTGGGCTACAACGTGCATTCTGATGCCGATGTGACCCGTCCGCAAACCCTGACAGCCATTGTCGAAACCCGAGATGCGCAAGGCAACGTCATCAGTGTCAAAGGCGTGGAGATGCCGTCTGAAATCGGTCAAAACGAGATTGTGTACGAGCCTTCGGGTTATGAGCGCAAGCTCGAAGCCGATGCGTTTGACTGGTCGGCCTTTGAAAACAAACCTGCCGCGCAGGGCGTGGCGGTCATCGAGGGTACGCAGGGCAACGACGTGATTGTCGGCACGCGCGGCAACGACGTGATTCGGGGCGGTTTGGGCAGCGATACGGTTATCGGCGGTCAAGGGCGCGATACCTTTGTCTTTAAGGCTGCGGATGTGAAATCGGGTACGGCGGATATTCTGCCCGACTTTAACGCATATGAAGACAAGCTCGATTTGACCGGGATGCGTCCTCTGCTCGATTACAAGGGAACGGCATTGAAACTGTCGGATTTGCTGGATAACGACGAACGTTTGTTTGATTATCCGCATTTGTCGGTGGACAGAGCCGCAGGCACGCTGGCGTATAAGGCTTCGGCGGATGACGCAGGCACGGTGTTCCTGAAAATGGACGACGACCAAATCGGCGCGCTGAATGCGGGCAATGTGCTGGTGTAATATGGTGGGAAAGCAAAGGCCGTCTGAAAACTTTTTGGTTTTCAGACGGCCTTTTTTTCATTTCTCAAACATTACGGCATCAACATGCCGCCGTTGACGTGCAGCGTTTGGCCGGTAATGTATTTTGCCTGATCGGAAGCCAGGAACAATACCGCGTCGGCGATGTCCTGCGCGTCGCCGAATTTGCCCAGCGATGTTTGCGCTTCAAACATTTTGCGCGTTTCCTCCGGTAGGGCGCGGGTCATGTCGGTGTCGATGAAGCCCGGGGCGACGCAGTTTACCGTGATGCCGCGAGAGCCGACTTCGCGCGCCATCGATTTGGCAAAACCGATTAAGCCCGCTTTGGCAGCGGCGTAGTTGGTTTGGCCGGCGTTGCCCATCACGCCGACGACGGATGTGATGTTGATGATGCGGCCGCTGCGCTGTTTCATCATGCCGCGCAACACGGCTTTACTGGCGCGGAACACGGATTTCAGGTTGACCTGCATAATCTCGTCCCACTCCTCTTCTTTCATGCGCATCAGCAGGTTGTCGCGCGTGATGCCTGCGTTGTTGACCAGAATGTCGAGTTTGCCGAACTCTTTTTCGATGTCGGCAATCAGCGTTTCGATGCTTTCCGGCTCGGCGGAATTCAAAGCGCGGCCTTGGCCGCTCCATTGCGCCAAACGCTCGCCGATGGCGGCCGCACCGCTTTCGGAGGTGGCCGTGCCGATAACGGTTGCGCCCGCAGCGGCCAAAGTGTCGGCAATCGCCGCACCGATACCGCGCGATGCGCCGGTTACCAAGGCGATTTTGCCGCTTAAATCTTGTGAACTCATCATTAATCCTTTCGGGTGAGAAAAATCGGTTTCAGACGGCCTTATACCACAAATAGGATTTTTAATCTAACTTTGGCAGCGGGGCATCGCGGATTACAGGCCGTCTGAAAGCTAAAACGGGTGCAGCGGGTTTCTGCGAAGCTAAAGTTTCAGACGGCCTTGGTTGCGTTTCAGTCGACGGCGGCCAGCATTTCCAGCAGGATGCGGATGTGGGCGGAAAGCGTCGGGTCGTAATCGAGCGCGGCAAACGGATCGGCGATTTTGTGGCAGCCCTGCAATTTGCGTTCGTGCGCTTCGGCGATGGCGGCGGCGAGGGATCCGGGGTTGCTGCGTTGGAAAAACAGGCCGGCGTTGCCGTTCATGATTTCGGTGCAGGCGATGTTGTCGGCGAACACGACCTGTGTGCCGCTCAACACGGACTCTACGCCGACCAAGCCGAAAGGTTCATACAGCGAGGCCATGACGGTAAAGTCGGCGGCGCGGTACAAATCGGGCATATTGCTGCAGAAACCCAATTCGGTAACATTTTTCATCGGACGCGGCAGCGGCGAACCGGCAACGGCCAGGCGCACGGGCAAATCGGTCTGCTCGAAAAAAGCGGCCAAAACGTCCAAGCCTTTGCGCTTGTGGCCGGTGGAAGGGAAAACAAATACGGTTTCATTGTCGCCGAAACCGAATTGATGGCGCAGTTCCGCCGTGCGTTCGGGCTGGGGAAAGTAACGTTTCGTATCGGCGGGCGGATAGACCACGCGGATTTTTTCAGACGGCACGCCGTAGTATTCGGTCAGCTCGTGCGCCATCATCGCCGAATGCGCCATGATGCTTTTTGCGGTGGCGTAGTTGGTGCGGTTGCGGCGGATGGTCAGTTTGTCCAGCAGATTGGCGCGTTGGTTCATGTGCTTGAGATAGCCCAGGTGCGTACCGCCGCAGACGAACACGTCGGCATTGTCACTGGGGTTGCAGGCGACAAGCGGCGCACTGTCGGCGCGCCTGCGGCGCACGGTGGCGAGTTGGCGGCCGAAAAAATACGGGCGCAGTTTTTTCGGTATGAATCGTTGGTTGACGTGAACGGCTTCGGCCAGCGCGTATTCGGGTACGGTGCGGTCGATTTGCGCGGCATACACGGTCGGGCGGATATTTCCGGCAGCCAGGCCGCGAACCAAATCAAAGGTGTAGCTTTCCATTCCGCCGCCGCGACGGAAGCAGTTGATGGCGATGGAGGGGTGGGGCTTCATGAAAACGGTTAATCTTGTGTGTGGGGGAGGTTAATCGGTTGGTGCGGACGAATGTCGAACAGGTAGCGCAGCCAGTTGCCGAAACTGTATTTTTCTTCGGTTTCAGGCGGCAATGCTTGATAAGGGGTTTGCAAAAACGCGGTTAGTTCGGTGTCTGAAATGTTCGGGTTCCAAACCAAGATATTATCAGGACGGTAAAAATCGTAGCGGAAAATATGACGATTGGTTGTTATCAGTTTTTTACGGTAACGCATGGCATCAAATACGCGGAACGACAGTCCTTGATGGTCGGCGGTCACAAAATCGACGACGGTGGCGCAGCGGCCGATTTTTTCGATATTGTCTTCAAAGCCCAATACCGTGCCGCGGTCGAGATAGCGGATGCCCTCGTTACCGAATGCGCGGCGCGCGCGTCCGTCTTTGCTGTAAATATGGAAATCAAGCGGCAGTTTCAGACGGCCTGCCTGAGCGATAAACGTCTGCATAGCGGTTTCACGCGTCGGGTCGTAGCCGCCGAGAAAATAAAGGCCGTGCGGTTCGATACCGGATTCGGGTAACGGATAGTCGAAATAAAAATTGGAGGCCGTCTGAAAACCGTATTGCGGATAGCGTGCGGCATCGCTTTGGTCGAATACGAAAAAGCGGTCGAAATAACCGAGATATTCCAAAATATCGGGGAAGCGGTCTATGCCGTCCCATTGGTAGTTGACGCAGATTTTGCTTTGCGCACGGATTTTGGCGATGATTTCTTTGGGATAAATATTGGCGCGGATGCAGAGCGCGTAATCGGCTTTGTTGCCGCCGAGTGCGGCGAGCTGGTGTGCGATTTGTTTGCGGTAGGGCAGAAAACGCAGTTGTTTGCGGTAGTCGCCGTCGCGCGTGATGTGTTTGTGGTAAAGGTTTTTCAGACGGCTTAACGCGTCGGGATAATGTACGTCGCGGTCGTCGAAACACAGATTGATGACTTCAAAGCCGTGAAAACGCAGATTTTTTTCGATGCAACGGTCGAGGCCGTAAAGATAGGGGACGGCAAGAATGACGGTGGGTTTCATGATGTGCATGAGATGTAATGGATTGGAAATCTGATGAGGTCGTCTGAAACCGAACCTGTTTCAGACGGCCTGTTTTATTCCGGCAGCGTGATTTTGATGTGCGGTTCGATGTTGAGAATATAGCGTATCCAGTTGCTGAAGCTGTATTTTTCGTAGATTTCAGACGGCATTTCGTGGTACGGCCTGTCGATAAAGGCTTTCAGGCCGTCGAGATTGCTGCCGTCCCATACGAATATGTTGTCGGGGTGGTAGAAATCGTATTGTTCGATTCCTGCATTGGTGGTAATCAGTTTTTTGCGGTAGCCCAAAGCCTCGAACGGACGGAACGACAAGCCGTTGTGAACGGGTGTTTTGAAGTCAACCAGAATTTTGGCTTGGGTTTGCGCGGCCTTGAGATTGTCTTCAAAACTGCGGACGCCGTTGAAGACTTGGATATTGTCGGGGTATTGGGTGCGTAACTGTTCGGCGGATATGTCCATGCTGCCGATGTGAAAATCTAAATCCAGGTGCAGTTTTTGAGCGGCTCGTCCGAATGCGGCGATGGATTCGGTGCGGTCGGGCATATGGAAACCGACGAAATACAAATCATGCGGCGGATTTTCAGTCGGCGTAAGGTTGTGGTCGAAGTAGAAATTGGTGGCTGGCAGGACACGGGATTCGGCAGCGCAGTCGGCGGGGTCGAAAACGTAAAACTTGTCGAACAAATCCATATATTGACGGATTTTGGGAAAACGGCCAAGTCCGTCCCATTGGTAATTGACCATGCTGCGGCGGACGTATTTTCTGACTGTACGCAAGAACTCGGGTGAGTAAATGTCGCCGCGGATAAACAGGGCGTAGTCTGCTCCGCCGTTTCGGGCAAGCTGCTGTTCCATATTGTTGAGCAGCAGTTGCGACTTGAATTTTTCTTTGGCGTTTTTGTCGCGTAAGACCAGTTGGCGGAATTTGACGCTCAGGCGACTTGTCCATGATGGATAACGGAAATCCTGCCCGGGCTGAATCACGCTGATGACGCGGAAGCCATGGTGGGTCAATGCGGCTTCCAGTGTGCGGTAGATTTGGTTGTCGGTCGGCATACCGAGAACGACAGTCGGTCGGTTGCTCATGATTCCGTGATTCCTAACAGGTGGCCGAGCCAGTTTTTAAAAGCGTATTTCTGTTTGATTTCAGACGGCAGTGGTTGGTAAGGCCGTCTGAAAAAGTCTTCGAGGTCGTTCAAGTGGTTGCTGTTCCACACGAAAATATTGTCGGGATGGTAGAAATCGGTGTCCAGTACACTTTGGTTGGTGGTAATCAGCTTTTTGTCGAAGCGCATGGCTTCGAATACGCGGAACGACAGGCCGTAATGGTCGAATTGGGCGAAGTCGACAAGGGCTTTGCTGCGGGCGACGTTGCACATGTTTTCTTCAAAGCTCAATACCGTATCGCGGTTGAGGTAGGTAATGTTTTGGTTGCCGAATGCCGTACGGGCACGGTCGTCTTTGCAGTAGATGCGGAAATCGAACGGAATATTCAGACGGCGTGCTTCCTCAATGAAGCGTTTGGTACGCTCTTCGCGGCGCGATTCGTAGCCGCCGAGGAAATACAGGTTTTGATTGCGCGAACCCGGTGAAACGGGCAGGTCGAAATAGAAATTGGTGGCGGTTTTGAGACCGTGTCCGGGGTAGCGGTGCACGTCCTCGGGGTCGAATACCCAACATTGGTCGAAATAATCTAAATCGACGTATTCCAAAATATCGGGAAAGCGGGCGACGCCGTCCCATTGGTAATTGACGCACACTTTGCTGTGGTCGCGGATTTGGGCGATGATTTCTTTTGGGTAAATATTGGCGCGCACGCAGAGTGCGTAATCGGCTTTGCGGCCGTTTAAGGCTGCCAGCTTCTGCTCGATTTCGTCTGCATAACGCAGGAATTTCATTTTCTTTTTGTAATTGAGGTCTTTTTTGACGGCTTTTTGATACGCGCCGTAAATGCGGCTGGCAATGCTGGGATAGTAGGAATCTCGATCGTCATAGCATAAATTGATGACATCGAAACCGTGAAAGCGCAGATTCTGCTCAAGGTATTGGTCAAACCCGTACATATGCGGTACGGCAAGGATAATGGTTTTGTTCATCATCTTAATGTTATGAAACGGAAAATTTTTCAGACGGCCTTGCTTTTGGAATCAGGCCGTCTGAAAAAGTTCGTGCAGTTGAATCGGCTTAATGCGCTTCGATAAACGCTTTGACACTTTCGTCGGAAACCAGCGCGGTGCAGGCGGCTTCTTTATTGATGCGTTTGGCCAAACCTGCCAGCACTTTGCCCGGGCCGCATTCGGCGGATTCGGTGATGCCGTCTGAAACCAGCGCGTTGACGGTTTCCGTCCAGCGCACGGGGCTGTAAAGCTGGCGGACGAGCGCGTCTTTGATTTGCGCCGCATCGTCGTAAGAGGCAACGTCGGCGTTGTGCACCACGCGGATTTGCGGCTGTTTGATTTCCACCGATTCCAACGCTTCGGCGAGTTTGTCGGCGGCGGGTTTCATCAGGCTGCAATGCGAAGGCACGGACACGGGCAGCGGCAGGGCGCGTTTGGCACCGGCTTCTTTGGCGGCATTCATGGCGCGTTCGACGGCGGCGGCGTTGCCTGCAATCACGACTTGACCGGGCGAGTTGAAATTTACTGCCTCCACCACTTCGCCTTGTGCGGCATCGGCACAGATTTGTTTTACCTGTTCGTCTTCCAATCCCAAAATCGCAGCCATTGCGCCCACGCCTTGCGGTACGGCGCTCTGCATCAGTTCGGCGCGCAGGCGTACCAGTTTTACGGCGTCGGCAAAATCCAACGCTCCGGCGGCCACCAAAGCGGTGTATTCGCCCAAGCTGTGTCCGGCCACAACCGACGGGGCTTTGCCGCCCGCTTCCAAGTAGGCACGATAGGTGGCGACACCGGCAGCCAGCATGATTGGTTGCGTATTAACGGTTTGGCCGATCAGCTCGGCATCTTCGCCGTTAATCATCGCCCATAAGTCTTGTCCCAATGCCTCGGAAGCTTCGTCGAAAGTGGCTTTAACGACGGCTTGCCCGCTGAATCCGTTCATCATTCCCAAGCTTTGCGAACCTTGTCCGGGAAAGAAAAATGCAAAAGACATGATATTCCTTTAATTTCTTAATAATGAGAGAAGAGGATTATCTGCGTAATGTATCAGCAGGGCATAGGTTATGGCAATATTTATTGCTACGGTCAGCCAAAAAATGCGGATAAAGCTGGCTTTGCTGGTTTTATGTCTGTAAACGGCGCGGGAGACCAATGCGCCCGGCCAGCCGCCGCATACGTCAAGGATATGCAGGTTTTTTTCCGGAATCCTGCCTTGGTATTCGTCATTTTTTTTCTTGCGCGTCTGCGCAATTTGTTTGTCGAACTTATACATAAAGTAAGACGCGATGCTGAGTACGAAATACAGGCCGAGCAGGATTTTGGAATGCAGGCCGACAAACACGGCAAAGGCGGCGGCAATCAGGCTGTTGGTGAAAAAGTACGGCATGTTGGCAGTGGATAAATACGGACGGTTGTAATCCGACGGGAAATCGTCAAATAGAAAAACCTCATCACCGCGCAATACCACTTTGGCTGCTTTTTGGCGTTCGCCTTCTACGGTTTTTTTGCAGTAAAAGCTCACCGACTGGCCGATTTTAGGGCGGCTGGTAGCGTAGTGGAATGCGCTGATGTGGAAAAACACTTTTTGCGATTTGTTGCCGAAGCGGATAAAGCCGTAGCCTTTGGTGTCGTCCCACGAGATAATGGTTCCGCTCAGCAGTTGGTTGGTCGGCAGCATAACCAAGGTTTGCGGCTCGGGGGCTTTGTAGAGCTTGTAGATGCTTTCTTCAAATTGCGGTTGATGGGGTGCTGCGCCTGTCGGTTGAGGAGCAGGCTGCAGCGCTTTCGAAGGTGTTTTGTCTTGGTCTCCAGCCGCAATATCGGTTTCAGGCGTATCATCGGTTGAGGCCGTCTGAAAAGTGTCTGCAGCCGTTGCCGCTTGCAGCAGGACTGCATCCGCCATCGTCCATCGGCCGTTTTCATCCTGAAGCAGTGTGCCTTCGAATTGATCGCCTGTGTCGGGGACACGGCTTTGATCGGCCAAAAATTCGCCTAAGATGAAAATCGGTTGGCCGGGATTGCCTGCTTGCGTGCCGAAACCGGCATTTTGCATGAAATCCCATTCGCGGATGGTAATGATCGCTTTTTCTCCGCTTTTTGCTGCTGCATTCAGCGGCTCGACGTTTTGTGCCGAGCGTTGTTTGCTATCGATATTGAAGCAGACACGATCTCCGCTGCGCGGTTGGAGGTAATGTGCGGCGAGTGACAGACCGTCGGCAAAAATACGTTGGCCGAGGTTGTCGGGCATGATGGAGCCGCGTTGCATGTCGTTGAACCAGTGGATAATTGTCCCGTAATATTTTTCTTGAGTCATTTTTGTTATGGTAAATCAGTAAAATGGTGAATTGAAAAACTTTCAGGCTGCAATTATACCGATTTATCATAGTGGTGTGTACTTTAAAGCGATAAAAATACCGCTTATGCTAATCTGCTTGCATTTTTATGCAAACTGTGCATAAGCGGTATTTTTATTGGTGGAAGCTGTAGTCAGTATTTCAACAGCACCGCTCCCCAAGCGAAACCGCCGCCGATGCCTTCGAGCAGCAGGTTTTGTCCGCGTCGGATTTGGCCGCTGCGGATGCCGTAGTCGAGCGCGAGCGGGATGGATGCGGCGGATGTATTGCCGTGGTCGTGTACCGTGAGAATGACTTTATCCGTGCTCAATCCCAAGTGTTTGGCTGTGGCGTCGATGATGCGCTTGTTGGCTTGGTGCGGTACCAGCCAGTCGATCTGGTCTTGGCTGTAACCGGCTTCGGTAATCACGTCGTCGGCTACTTGCGACAGCATTTTGACGGCGAATTTGAATACGCCCGGGCCGTCCATTTTCAGGTAGGGTGTGCCGCAGATTTGACCGTCGGCAATTTGAACCGGTACTTTCAGCAAATCCAAATAGTTGCCGTCGGCTTTCAATTTGCTGTGAATAATGCCCGGCTCGTCTGATGCGCCCAACACCACCGCACCTGCGCCGTCACCGAATAATACGCAGGTGGTCCGGTCGTTCCAGTCGAGGATGCGGCTGAAAATTTCTGCGCCGATGACCAGTACGTTTTTGGCCATACCGCTTTTGATATAGGCATTGGCGGTGGTTAAGGCATACATAAAGCCGGCACATACGGCCTGTACGTCAAATGCAGGGCAGCCCGTGCTGATGCCGAGCTTTTGCTGGACGATGGTGGCGGTTGACGGAAACTGCATGTCAGGCGTGGTGGTGGCCACGACAATCAAATCTACGTCATCGGCAGAGAGGTTGGCGGATTCCAATGCGCGCCGGGCGGCATGAACGGCCAAATCGCTGGTTTTCTCGTTTTCGGCTGCAATATGGCGGAATTTGATACCGGTACGGGTTGTAATCCATTCGTCGGAAGTATCGACTTTTTTTGCCAAATCATCGTTACTGAGGCGGTTGGCGGGGAGATAGCTGCCGGTACCTAAAATTTTGGCATATTGCATAATGAAAATCCCTTGGGAGTGGTTGGAACGGATTGGTGTATTGTAAGCGAAAAAACGGGATTTTTGTAACAAAAAACAGTTGTTTTATAGGGGCTGGGTAAAGTTTGCCGACAATATCGAGGCCGTCTGAAATGTTTGGTTTCAGACGGCCTCGGGGCTGAAGAATTTATGTTGAAGCAGATTGAACACGGCCAAAATGGTGAGTCTGCACGCCTTGGTGTGGGGGTAGTGCGCTTTGTTTCAGGCTGTGTTTGGAGATGTCGGCGACCCAATCGGTACGGTAGACCGCCGTTATTCCTGCGTTGACCGAGAGGCGGCTGGCTCTTGCGGCGGAATTTAATATCAGCCGGAGGGCTGGTTTCAAGGCGTACTGATATGGGATACGCCGCTGGCTAATGCTTCCTGTTCGCGCACTTCTTCCAATGCGGCCAATTGATCGGCTACGCCCTGCTCGATTTTGGCCAAGCTGGCGAACCTGGCTTCGTGATAGGCTTCTTCCAGAGCATACATAAAGCCGACTTCGTCCGTTCCGCCGTGGCTTTTAATGACTACGCCGCGTAAGCCTAAGAAAATCGCGCCGTTGAATTTACGCGGATCCAGTTTGGCTTTCATACCTTTCAAGGCGGGCAGGGCGGTAACGGCAGCCATTTTGTTGAATATATTGCGGCTGAATTCCTGTTTGATGGCGCTGCTCATAAATTTTATCGCACCTTCGATGGTTTTCAGCATGATATTGCCGACGAAGCCGTCAGTCACCACAACATCGACTTCGTCGTTGAATACATCATTGCCTTCTACGTTGCCGATGAAATTTAATTTGCTGCTTTTGAGCAGCTTGAACGTTTGCTTAACGGTTTCGGTGCCTTTGATGTCTTCCGTACCGACGTTCAGCAAGCCGACGCGGGGCCGGCCTTTTTCGGGGTGCATAGCCTGCACCAGCTCGCTGCCGATGACGGCAAACTGGGTCAGTTGGTCTGCATTGCAATCCACGTTGGCACCTAAATCCAACATCAGCGTCATGTGTCCGGGGTTGCCGGAAGGAATGAATTTGGCAATGGCCGGACGCTCGATGCCCGGAATGGTTTTCAGTACAAAACGGGCGGTTGCCATTAATGCGCCGGTGTTCCCGGCAGATACGGCGGCTTGTGCATTGCCTTCTTTTACTTGATTAATCGCCACGCGCATCGAAGAGTCTTTTTTATTTTTCAGAGCCAGTTGCGGTGCTTCATCCATCTCGACCACTTGGCTGGCATGAACGATACTGATGCGATCCATCGGGGCTTGGGCAGTTTTCAGGGCTTGTTGCAGCAGGAGTTCATCTCCGGTCATGAGTAGGTGCGCATTGGGCTGCTGCTTCAAAAATGCCACGGCGCCCGGTACGGTAACCGTTAGGCCGGCATCTCCGCCCATGGCATCTACGGCTATGGTAATCATGTGGTTCTCCGTTTTGCGTTTCAGACGGCCTTTCGTCTGAAAAGGCCGTCTGAAACCGTAAATGCCGTCGATGGCGGCATTTCTTACAGTTGGTTTGTATGGTTGCGTTATCCGAAAGATATTGGATTTATCGGAGTATCAGAGCCGGACTTTGGATGCCAAGGCATTGTGTTCGTCGATGTCCGCTGCATCCCAAGGGTAGTTAATCCACCAGTCCTCAACGGTAATGCCGCTGAAATAAGGAATATTTTCCGGGATTTTGCCCGCTTTTTCCTTGATTTTTTCATGCAGCACGGCCACGCCGATGGTGTTGAAATCTTCTTTCTGCAATTCGGTCAGGCAAAATTCCATTGTTACCCGGCTGTCGTCCACTTCGTCGACGACCAGCACGTTTTTACCTTTCAAGGCTTCCGGCAAAGGATCGAGCCATTGGACTTTTTTTACTTCTCCGGTTACTTGGCCTTCGTTGTCACTGTCGTAATATGCAGTAGTTACGGCGTAAATCGGGATTTCCAAAAAACAGCGTAGCATACGGGCGGGAATGAAGCCGCCACCGCCGATGGCGATCATTGCATCGTATTTGACGCCGGAGTGTTGGATTTTTTCAGCCAGATTTTTGATTACCCGATGGATATCATCGTATGTATACCAGATTTTCTGAGTCATTGTTCAGTCCCGATTGAGGAGGTTGCAAAATGTACCGGAAATGATTGCTTTGCAAAACATTCAGGCTCAGCGGTGTAACGTAAAAAAGCCAGCATTGCAGGGCAATATTCTGGCTTTTTCAGTCAGTCGAATCGATTATTCGCCTTTGGCTTTAACCACTTTGCGGCCACGGTACATGCCGTTAGGCGAAATGTGGTGCGGGCGGTGCACTTCACCGGTGTTGCTGTCGACAGACAACGCAGGTGCGGTCAGGGCATCGTGCGAACGGTGCATACCGCGTTTGGAAGGGGATTTTTTATTTTGTTGAACGGCCATTTCAAGCTCCTAGATAAATAATACTGTGTCCTAATCAGCTGCTTTCAAACCTTTTAAAACAGCAAAGGGGTTGGGTTTGTCCTGATTGACCTGCTCCAGCGAAACATTGCCGCAGTCTTCGTGGCGCGGTGAAAACGGCAAAGCCATCAGGATTTGGTCTTCAACCAATTCCCGTACGTCAAGCTCTTTGGTTATCAGCATACCTTCCAATTCCTCGTCGGAGAGCATGGCTTCATCCAAATGCGTTTCATCGGCAAAGAGAACAATCCGGCTGCTTTCGTTGAGTTCGAACGGCATAGGCTTCATACAACGCTGGCAGAGCAGCGGCATATCTGCCTGAACCGTCAAATCAAGAAACAGACGCTGCAAGCGGTCGCGTCCGCCTTGCAGCGTAAACGATACTCGGGTTTGCCTGTCGGCCGGGTATTCGTGCGACCAAACGCGTTCGTCCAATTCCTCAAGTGTGAAACTGCCTTGCAGGTTCTGCTTTTCGGTGGCGAAAACTTCCGGGTCAATCAAATTAGGGTCTAACATAAACGGGGTATGATATAATTTCAGCAGTCTAACGTCAATATTTTTAAGCAAAAATGAGTGAGAAACTGCCATTAATCTTAGGGTCGGGTTCGGTATTCCGCAAAAGCCAGCTTGAGCGTTTGGGTCTGGATTTTCAGACGGCCTCGCCTGATTTCGACGAAACGCCTGTTGCGGGAGAGTCGGCGTACGATACGGCTTTGCGGTTGGCCGAGGGTAAGGCGCGTTCACTGGCGGCGCAGTATCCGAACGCGCTGGTTATCGGTGCCGACCAGGTGGCGTGGAGCGGTGAGCGGCAATTGGGCAAACCGATGAACGTAGCGAATGCACAACAAATGCTGGCCGGACTCAGCGGCAAGCACATTGAATTTTACAGTGCAATCGTACTTTTGAACACCGGTTCCGGCAGGTTGCAGCGGCATGTCGATAAAACGGCCGTGATTATGCGCGAATTGACGGATATGCAAATCCGCCGTTATCTCGAGCGCGAGCCTGATGCGGTTTATTGTGCGGGGGCTGCGAAAAGCGAAGGCTTGGGTGCGGCTTTGCTGGAGCGAATCGACAGTACCGATCCCAATGCGCTTATCGGTCTGCCGATCTTCAAGTTGGTGGAATTTTTGCACAACGAAGGCTTGGAAATATTATGAGGGTGGCGGTACTCATATTTTTGTTGATTTCGGTTTCAAGTGTCATGCTGTTCGTGTTGTGGCAGATTTTCGTTATGTGCCGAAAATTGTGGGACAAGCCGTTTCTGCTGCGTCATCCGCGTGCATGGGTTGGTGCGGCAGTTTTGTCTTTCGTATGGCTGCCTGCGTGGTACAGCTTTCTGGCTACCGCTTCGCATCGCGAAAGATACAATCCCGAAATTTCACGCCTGAATACTGTTCTGTTTTATTGGCTGTTGGCTGCCGTAGTCATGCAGATTATCATTGCCTGCCTGTTACTGTGGCGGCAATACAGGCAAAAACAGCCCCTGCCATCTGGCTGCTCCGCCATATTTATTTTGACGGGACTGTATGCGGTTTTCAGTTCCTACTGGCTGATGCCGTTGCTCTATACGCCGTTATTTTCATGGTGGTGGGAACCGCTGCTTAACCTGTTCGGTCTGACACGCCCCGAAACCTTCAAGGGTTTGCGGCATACGGATTTTTCTCCCCTCACCATTTTTGCCTACATATTTTTCGGCAACATTCCCTGTCTTACCGCAGGCGGTATATGGGCTGCCCTGACGCTGCACATGGCGCACCGGGCAGAAGCCGCTGCGTCAGTACGCGCTTAAATTTTCAGACGGCCTATACGAACATCACATCAGGCCGTCAGGAAATATCGCGGCCTTTCAAACTGATACAATTATTCGAGGCCGTCTGAATATTTCAGACGGCCTGTAAGAGAAAGCAAATGATGAATCCTGTTTTATACCTGATTCCCACGCCCTTAGGTACACCCGATACGCCGTGTCTGCTGCCTCACGAGCAGGCGCAGATTACGGGTCTGACTGATTTTGTGGTGGAGGCCGAAAAAACCGCCCGTTCGCATTTGAAACATTTGGGTGTTACCACGCCGATTCGCGAGCTGAATCTGCAAACGCTCAATGAGCACACCGATTTGAAAACTCTGCCTGAGCTGCTCAAGCCTTTGCTGGAAGGGCGGAGCATGGGTATTGTCAGCGAGGCCGGTTGTCCGGCGGTGGCCGATCCGGGTGCGAATTTGGTGGCATTGGCGCACAAAAATGGATTTGAAGTACGGCCGCTGGTGGGGCCGTCGAGTTTGTTGCTGGCATTGATGGCATCTGGTGCGAACGGACAGAATTTTGCTTTTAAGGGTTATTTGCCGTCTGAAAAATCCGAGCGTATCGAAGCCTTGAAAGCCTTGGAAAAGCGCAGCCGCAGCCAAAGCGAGACGCAGCTTTTCATCGAAACGCCTTACCGCAATGATGTTTTGCTGGCCGATGCGCTGGAAAACCTGAACGCCGAAACGCGCTTGTGCATCGCCTGTGATTTGACCTTGCCGACGCAAACCATTGTGAGTAAGACAGTAGCGGATTGGAAAAAACTGAAAGAACTGCCGAATCTGAAGAAACGGCCGACGATATTTGTGCTGTATGCGGGGTAGTGTTGAAAGGTTTCAGGCTGTCTGAAAGGCAGCATGGAAATTTATGGATTTCATTGCAATATTTTCAGACAGCCTCAAACTTGGCAGGTAAATTTTTGATGCCGTAAAAGGAATAAAAATTGAAGACTGTGAAACCTTATTGGCTGCTGATATTGTTGGTATTTGCACCGTCGGTTCATGCGGATAAGCTCATTTTTTTCTGCACCAATGCGCAGGGCAAGCAGGTTCGGGTGACGGAGCAGGGTGGTAAATTCCGTTACCGCTTCGGCAAGCCTGGCCGTACGGAATTGATGTTCGAAAACGACCGGCAGCAAGCGGTTGACCGTTCGCCGCGTTGGGGCGGTATCGGGCGTGATCTGTGGACGAATCTGGTACTGCAAAACGGTCATTATCAATATACGCTGTTTTCATCGACAGACAGATTGTCGCCGCGTCAAAAAACGGTTTACGGGGTAACGGTGCATCGTTTGGTGAATGGGGAAGAGCGGTATGTGACGCAGGTGAAATGCAGCAAGAAGCGGAAAATCGTGGCGGATTTTCCTGAAGAATTGATGTTTTAATCAAAGTGTATGAAACATGATTTAAGGCTGATGAATACAGCAAGGCCGTCTGAAAAAATATTTTCAGACGGCCTTGTTTGTTTTGTATTAAGAAACGACTTCGCCCTGGGCACGTTGCTTCTCAATGCTTTTGTTAATCCACCACTGCTGCGCGATGGTCAACAGGTTGTTCACTACCCAGTAAAGCACCAGGCCGGCAGGGAAGAAGAAGAACATTACCGAGAAAATCAGCGGCATAATCTTCATCATTTTCGCCTGCATCGGGTCGGTCGGCGGCGGGTTCAGATAAGTTTGGATGAACATGGTCGCGGCCATAATCAGCGGCAGGATGAACCACGGATCGGGACGGCTCAAGTCTTGAATCCAGCCCAGCCAAGGTGCTTGGCGCAATTCTACCGAAGCGAACAATGCCCAATACAGACCGATGAATACGGGAATCTGCAACAGCATCGGCAAACAGCCGCCGAGCGGATTGATTTTCTCGTCTTTATACATCTGCATCATGGCTTGCTGCTGCGCCATGCGGTCGTCGCCGTATTTGTCTTTGATGGCCTGCAGCTTGGGCGCGACGGCACGCATTTTCGCCATCGAGCGGTAAGAGGCGTTGGTCAGCGGATACAGCACGGCTTTGACGATGACGGTCAGGGCGACGATTGCCCAGCCCCAGTTGCCGATTAAATCGTGCAGTTCGTTCAAGAGCCAGAACAGTGGGGATGCAAACCAATGCACTTTGCCGTAGTCTTTGGCCAGTTGCAGATTGTCCGCTACTTGAACCAGTGTGTCGGTCGTTTGCGGGCCGGCATACAGGCCGATTGAGGCTTGGCTGCTGCCGTTTGCAGGGATGGCAGCCAACGGCACGCTCACGCCCGCGCTGTATAAATTGTCGTTGCGGCGTTTGATGTCGATTTTACAGTCGCCTTGGGCGCAGACGGTTTGGCCGTCTTTCGGTTGCAGAATCCAAGTGGCCATGAAGTGGTGCTCAATCATGCCCAGCCAGCCGGTTTTGGTTTGGCGGGCGTATTCGGCTTCGTTTTTGCCGGATTGTGCATCGTCATCCAAATCGGAAAAGTCGACTTTTTGGAATTCGTCTTCCGGTGTGTACACCACGGGGCCGACGTAAGAATGGGTAAAGTAGCCTTGGCCTTCCGGTTCGCTGTTGTCGCGCACGACATTATAGTTCGCCGTCAGATTGACCGGATGGCCGGTGCTGTTGGCGACGTCGAAACGGACATTGACCAAATAGCTGTCTTTGGTAAAGGTATAGATTTTGTCGATTTTCAGGCCGTTGGTTTCCGGCGCGCTCAGGCGGACTTCGATGGTGTTGCCGTTGAGAACGTAGTCTTTTTGTGCGGCGGTGAAATTAACGCCTTTCAATACGTTATTGCCTTGTGCGTCCAATAATTCGGATTGGGCGACGTAAGTATAGGTTTTGTCGTCGTTAAACAAAACAAAATCTTTGCTTTCATCGCCGGTGGCCTGGTATTTCAGCAAGGTCATGCGGCGCAAATCACCACTCTTCTCGTCGATGACGGCTTTTACCGTATCGGTGGTCACGGTAATCGGTGCGGCTGGGGTAAGGGCCGCTTCGCTTTGGGCAACGGCGGCTGCCTGTTGCTGCTGTTGCGCGGCTTGTTGTGCCGGAGTCGGTTTTGGCGAGGGGAAGAGTTTTTCCCAACCCATCAAAATCAACAAGGCGATGGCAAAAAATGCCATAAGTCTTTTGAAATCCATAAAAAATTCCTGGAATTGCTGGATATGTACATAAAGTTCTGAAAATTGCTTCAGACGGCATTATATAGAAATCGCTGGGAAATAAAAGGAAATCATGCCGAATCAGCGATGATTTTCATGAAGATCGGTATGCAGGCAATCCTATATTTTCAGACGGCCTTTGTCATGGGACGGTAAAACGGGAAAAAATGAAAGAAAATCCCGTTTGATTTGAGCTTAAGGCACGGGATCGTGGCCGGAACCGCCGAAAGGATGGCAGCGGGCAATGCGTTTCAAAGCCAGCCAACCGCCTTTGAATGCGCCGTGTTTCTGTATGGCTTCGACGGCATATTGGGAGCAGGTCGGTGTGAAACGGCAACGCGGCGGAATGAGCGGGCTGACGGCGTATTGGTAAAACCGAACCAGCAAAAGCATCAGTCTGGCCAAAGGCGATTTCATCGGCGTTTCCGCATCATGAGTTGGGCAAGCTGCTCGCGCGCTTCGGGTGCATTGTCACGCGTAAACAGGCGGCGTACCTGCACCACGTAATCATGCGGCGGCAGTTGGTCTCTGTGGAGACGGAACCAATCGCGGATGACGCGTTTCATGTAGTTGCGTTTGTTGGCGCGTTTGGCGGTTTTCTTGCTGACGACCAGACCCAGGCGCGGATGCCCCAAGCCGTTGTCGCCGGATTGCGAAACATGGAGCAGGTCGCGGCTTTTGCGGTTTCTCAACGCAAAAACGGATGAATAATCATCCGTTTTTAATAAGCGGTACTGCCTGCCGAAGCCGTAATTCAAGATTACACAGCCAGACGTTTGCGGCCTTTGGCACGGCGCGCAGCCAAAACGGCGCGGCCGCCGCGGGTTTTAGAGCGAACCAGGAAACCGTGGGTGCGTTTGCGTTTGGTAACGGAAGGTTGATAAGTGCGTTTCATGTCTTTTCCTAAAAAAATCGGTAGAATTAAACTGCGGATTACACCCCAATTTGAAGATTTTGTCAATCGATATGGCGGCTTCGTTTGCGGAAAAGGATTGAATGTGTTGGATTTAATCTTCATCGCAAACAGATAGGCGGACAAAAATACGGCGGGCAGTGCCGCAAAGAAAACATTTCTGTTGTGGATAAAAATTTAATGCGGTTGTGGATAAAATTCAGTATAATCGTCGAATCGTATGTGCCGATATATTTCAGGCCGTCTGAAAGCATTATGAATCAAGCGATTAATATTTTCTTTTCAGACGGCCTTTGCTGTTTATTATTCTTCCGTTTCTCATTCCGAGCCGTCCATGACTTTAGCCGAATTTTGGCCGCAGTGCCTTTTGAGTATGAATCAGACCTTGCCCGCGCAGCAATTCCAGCAGTGGATTGCGCCGCTGACCGTGGGCGAGGAAGGCGGTGTGTGGGTCGTTTACGGGAAAAACCAGTTTGCCGTCAATATGTTGAAAAACCAATTTGCGTCCAAGATTGAAGCCGTGCGGGCGCAATTGGCACCGGAGCAGGCTGCCGTGCTGTTTAAGGTCGGAGCGGGGCAAAGCTATGCCATGGCGGCGCAAAATGATGCGCCTGCCTTCGAAAACGATCAGGCCGAAACGGCGGAATCCCAAGTGCCGGAGACCGCAGCAGAGCCGGTACAGGCCGCTTCGGTGATGCCGTCTGAACATGCCGCCAAGCCGACACCGAAAAAATCCGCCGCCGACATTTTGGCCGAGCGTTTGAAAACCTTGCCTGAAAGTAAATCTGCGCCGGAGGCGGCCGAAGAAAAAAACGCACCGGGCAAAATCAAGCAGGAAGTTCAGCGCGAGGCAGAAGAGGCACGTTATCACGCCACCAATTTATCGTCGGATTACACGTTTGCAACCTTGGTCGAAGGCAAGGGCAACCGTATCGCCGCCGCTGCCGCGCAATCGATTGCGGAAAATCCGGGGCAGAGCTATAACCCGTTTTTCCTGTACGGCAGTACAGGCTTGGGTAAGACCCACTTGGTGCAGGCCATCGGCAACGAATTGCTGAAAAACAAGCCCGACGCCAAAGTGCGCTACATGCATTCCGACGACTATATCCGCAGCTTTATGAATGCCGTGCGCACCAACAGCTACGACGTGTTCAAGCAGCAGTACAAGCAATACGATTTGCTGATTATCGACGATATTCAGTTCATCAAAGGCAAAGACCGTACGATGGAAGAATTTTTCTATCTGTACAATCATTTCCATAATGAAAAGAAACAGTTGATTCTGACCTGCGACGTATTGCCGGCCAAAATCGAAGACATGGACGACCGTCTGAAATCGCGTTTTTCATGGGGCTTGACGCTGGAACTCGAGCCGCCCGAATTGGAAATGCGCGTGGCGATTTTGCAGAAAAAAGCCGAATCCGCCGGCGTGAACCTGACCGAAGAAGCCGCATTTTTCATTGCCAACCTAATCCGTTCCAATGTGCGCGAGCTGGAAGGCGCGTTCAACCGCGTCAGCGCAAGCAGCCGCTTTATGAACAAGCCGATCGACATCGATTTGGCGCGTGATGCGCTGCAAGACATCATCGCCGTGCGCCATAAGGTGATTACCGCCGATCTGATTATTGATGCGACTGCCAAATATTACCGCATCAAAATCAGTGATATTTTGGGGAAAAAACGCACACGCAACATTGCCCGTCCGCGCCAGGTGGCGATGAGCTTGACCAAAGAGCTGACCAATCTGAGCCTGCCTTCCATCGGCGATGCGTTCGGCGGACGCGACCACACCACGGTCATGCACGGGGTGAAAGCCGTGGCGAAACTGCGCGAAGACGACCCCGAGTTGGCGCAGGATTACGAAAAACTGCTGATTATGATTCAGAACTGATGTTCTGATTTTTCAGACGGCCGTGAAACACGGAAAGGCCGTCTGAAAATGTATCAGATCAAGCAGGCAGTCATGCGTAGCGTGCGGACACTTATTGTCTGTGCCGTTAATGTTTGAAACGATAAAACCCGTTGTTTGAAAAACAATCTTTCAGACGGCCTCAATCTTTTGACAGGCCGTCTGAAAACTAATCCGATACCGACAAAACCAAACAAAATCCAAAGGACTTTCCCATGTTAATTTTACAAGCCGACCGCGACAGCATTCTCAAGCCGCTGCAAGCCGTTACCGGTATTGTGGAACGCCGCCATACCCTGCCGATTCTGTCCAACGTATTAATCGAAAGCAGCAACGGCCGAACCAATATTCTGGCGACCGACTTGGAAATCCAAATCAACACCCACGGCCCCGACAGCCAGGCCGGGGATTTCCGCATTACCACCAACGCCAAAAAACTCCAAGACATCCTGCGCGCGCTGCCGGACAGTGCCGTCGTGTCGCTGGATTGGGCGGACAACCGCCTGACCCTGAAAGCCGGCAAATCGCGTTTCGCGCTGCAAACCCTGCCGGCGGAGGATTTCCCGCTGATGAGCGTGGGTGAGGATGTGAGCGCGGCCTTTTCGTTGAAACAGGAAACCTTTAAAAACATGCTCTCGCAAGTGCAGTACAGCATGGCCGTGCAGGACATCCGCTATTACCTCAACGGCCTGCTGATGCAGGTGGAAGGCAGCCAGTTGCGACTGGTGGCGACCGACGGCCACCGTCTGGCCTATTCCGCCGCGACGATTGAGGCCGAATTGCCGAAAGCCGAAGTGATTTTGCCGCGTAAAACCGTGTTGGAACTCTTTAAGCTGCTGAACCATCCGGGCGAAGAAATCAGCGTCGAGCTTTTGAACAACCAAGTGCGTTTCCGCTGCAACGATACCGTGATTGTGAGCAAAGTCATCGACGGCAAATTCCCTGATTTCAACCGCGTGATTCCGCTGGACAACGACAAAATCTTCTTGGTATCGCGTACCGAATTGTTAGGTGCATTGGAGCGGGCGTCGATTTTGGCCAACGAAAAATTCCGTGGTGCGCGCCTGTTCCTGCAGCCGGGGCTGTTGAGCGTGGTCTGCTCCAACAACGAGCAGGAGGAAGCGCGTGAAGAGTTGGAAATCGCCTATCAGGGCGGCGAATTGGAAGTCGGCTTCAACATCGGCTATCTGATGGACGTATTGCGCAACATCCATTCGGACGATATGCAGCTTGCGTTCGGTGATGCCAACCGTTCGACCCTGTTTACCATGCCGAACAATCCCGATTTCAAATACATCGTGATGCCGATGCGGATTTGATTCAGGCCGTCTGAAAAGCTGCTTTTGATACGGAGAAAACGCCGTCTGAAAATTTTTCAGACGGCGTTTTCTATGGCTGTTTTACGGTATGAAAAGCTGAAATATCCAGCAAAATCAGGTATAATAACGCGTTATTTGCCGTTTGGCCGCATAGTTTGCCGACAGTCGTTGCCGGCTTCATGCAGGGCCTGCAAAACAAGGTTTCAGACGGCCTGTTTTTCTATTCAGTTTCAAAAAGATAAAGATTATGACCGACCAAAAACACGAAGAATACGGCGCAGACAGCATCCAAGTCCTCGAAGGCTTGGAGGCGGTGCGCAAACGCCCGGGTATGTACATCGGCGACACGCAGGACGGCAGCGGCCTGCACCATATGGTGTTCGAGGTACTCGACAATGCCATCGACGAAGCCCTGGCCGGTCATTGCGACAAAATCAACGTGGTGATTCACGCCGACAATTCCGTGAGCGTGGCCGACAACGGCCGCGGCATGCCCACCGGCATCCACCCGAAAGAAGGGCGTTCGGCGGCGGAAGTCATCATGACCGTGCTGCACGCGGGCGGTAAGTTCGACAACAACAGCTACAAAATTTCAGGCGGCCTGCACGGTGTGGGCGTGTCGGTGGTGAACGCGCTGTCCGACTGGGTAACGCTCACCATCCACCGCGACGGTAAAGAGCATTTCGTCAAATTCGTCCACGGCGCGGCGGAAGAGCCGCTGAAAGAAGTGGGCGTGTCCGACAAAAAAGGCACGACCGTGCGCTTTCGCGCCAGCGAAACCACGTTCGGCAACATCGAATACAGCTTCGATATTCTGGCGAAACGCATCCGCGAATTGTCTTTCTTAAACAACGGTGTAGACATTGAGTTGACCGACGAGCGCGACGGCAAGCACGAGAGTTTCGCCTTGTCGGGCGGCGTGGCCGGTTTCGTGCAGTACATGAACCGCAAAAAAACGCCGCTGCACGAAAAAATCTTCTACGCGTCGGGCGAAAAAGACGGCATGGGCGTGGAAGTGGCGATGCAGTGGAACGACAGCTATCAGGAAAGCGTGCAGTGTTTCACCAACAACATCCCGCAGCGCGACGGCGGCACGCACCTGACCGCGCTGCGCCAAGTGATGACGCGCACCATCAACAACTACATCGAAGCCAACGAAATCGCCAAAAAAGCCAAAATCGAAACGGCGGGCGACGATATGCGTGAAGGTTTGACCTGCGTGTTGTCCGTGAAACTGCCCGACCCGAAATTCTCGTCGCAAACCAAAGACAAGCTGGTTTCCAGCGAAATCGGCCCTGTGGTTAACGAAGTTATCAACCAAGCCTTGACCGAATTCCTTGAAGAAAATCCCAACGAAGCCAAAACCATCTGCGGCAAAATCGTCGATGCCGCCCGCGCCCGTGAAGCCGCGCGCAAAGCCCGCGAAATCACGCGCAGAAAAGGCGTGATGGACGGGTTGGGGCTGCCCGGCAAACTGGCCGACTGTCAGGAAAAAGACCCTGCGTTGTCAGAGCTTTACCTCGTCGAGGGCGACTCGGCGGGCGGTTCGGCCAAACAGGGGCGCGACCGCAAATTCCAAGCCATCCTGCCGCTCAAAGGCAAAATCCTGAACGTGGAAAAAGCCCGTTTCGAGAAAATGCTCGCCAGCCAGGAAGTCGCCACGCTGATTACCGCGCTGGGCGCAGGCATCGGCAAAGAAGAATTCAACCCCGAAAAACTGCGCTACCACCGCATCATCATCATGACCGATGCCGACGTGGACGGCGCGCACATCCGCACGCTGCTGCTCACCTTCTTCTACCGCCAAATGCCCGAACTGGTCGAGCGAGGCTACATCTACATCGCCCAGCCGCCGCTCTACAAAGCTAAACACGGCAAGCAGGAACGCTACCTGAAAGACGAGTTTGAAAAAGACCAATGGCTGCTCGGTCTCGCGTTGGACAAAGCCAAAATCGTTTTAGACGGCCGCACCATCGAAGGCGAAGAGTTAGAGCAGATTGCCAAACAGTTCCTGCTCGCCAAAGCCGCCATTGAGCAGGAAAGCCGCGTCATCGACAATCTGGTGCTCAACGCCCTACTGCACACCGAACCCGTAAGCCTCGAAACCGCAGACAGCACCGACGAAGCCATAGGCCGTCTGAATGCCCTGCTCGACGAAAAAGAAGTCGCCCTCGAGCGTGTCGAAGGCAGCGAAGGCCACCACTTCATCAAAATCACCCGCAAGCTGCACGGCAACGTGATGGTAAGCTACCTTGAAGCCAAATTCCTGAACAGCAAAGCCTACCAAACCATCAGCCAAACCGCCGAACGTCTGCGCGAACTGTCCGGCAAAACGCTGACGCTTGTCAAAGGGGACAACGAACAGGCCGTTTCCGGCTTTGAAGAAGCCCTCGACACCCTGATGACCGCCGCCCAAAAAGGCATGAGCATCCAGCGTTACAAAGGCTTGGGCGAGATGAACCCCGAGCAGCTCTGGGAAACCACCATGGATCCGAACGTCCGCCGCCTGCTCAAAGTGCGCATCGAAGACGCTATCGCCGCCGACGAAGTGTTCGTTACCCTGATGGGCGACGAAGTCGAACCCCGCCGCGCGTTCATCGAAAACAACGCACTGGTCGCGCAGAATATTGATGCGTAAAGGATTTTTAGGGTTTAAGTTTTAAAATCTGTTGTGAAAGCAAAGGCCGTCTGAAAGTTTCAGACGGCCTTTTTATTTGGTTGGTATGATTGTTTTGGGTGTGATTATTCCGATAGAATCCAAATAAAGCGTATCGGCCAGTTTGCTCAGGCTGCTCCTTGAGAAAATGCTTGATTTTGCCGATACGGTAGCGGAATTTATGGTGGAAATACAGTATGGATATGAAGGTATCCGATTTATTTGATTTAAGTTTTCGTAAAAGTTAAGGCCGTCTGAAACGGATTGTGCCACACTGTTCAGACGGCCTTTGCGCATGTTCAGGCTATAAATTTAAACTAATAAAAACCAGAAATAAATTAACAATAGCTAATAAAAATAACTTCCATAGTTTTAATAGTCAAAACCTTAGTGTATAGTCCAGCTCATAGCTTTAACCAAACAACAAATCCATCAGGATTTAAAGAAGCAATGGCAAGAAAGGGTGCAATCGTCAACCGTTGCCCGAAGCAAGTTGTTTTATCCCGTTTTTTCTGACCCAAAAGGAACACAAACCATGTCCAAATGCCCTGTAACCCACCTCACCATGAGCAACGGCGCGCCCGTTGCCGACAACCAGAACAGCCTTACCGCCGGCCCCCGCGGTCCCCTGCTGGCGCAGGATTTGTGGCTGAACGAAAAACTGGCCGACTTCGTGCGCGAAGTGATTCCCGAGCGCCGCATGCACGCCAAAGGCTCGGGCGCGTTCGGTACGTTTACCGTGACCAACGACATCACGAAATACACCCGCGCGGCCATTTTCAGCGAAGTGGGCAAGAAAACCGAAATGTTCGCCCGTTTCACCACCGTGGCCGGCGAGCGCGGCGCGGCCGATGCCGAGCGCGACATCCGCGGTTTTGCGCTGAAGTTCTACACCGAAGAAGGCAACTGGGACATGGTCGGCAACAACACGCCTGTGTTCTTCCTGCGCGACCCGCGCAAATTCCCCGACCTGAACAAGGCCGTGAAACGCGATCCGCGTACCAACATGCGTTCCGCCACCAACAACTGGGATTTCTGGACGCTCCTGCCCGAAGCTTTCCACCAAGTTACCATCGTGATGAGCGACCGCGGCATTCCGAAATCCTACCGCCACATGCACGGCTTCGGTTCGCACACCTACAGCTTCTGGAACAAAGCAGGCGAGCGTTTCTGGGTGAAATTCCACTTCCGCACCCAGCAGGGCATCGAGAACCTTACCGATGCCGAGGCGGAGGCCGTAATCGCGAAAGACCGCGAAAGCCACCAGCGCGATTTGTACGAAGCCATCGAACGCGGCGATTTCCCGAAATGGAAAATGTACGTGCAGATCATGCCCGAAGCCGATGCGGAAAAAGTGCCCTACCATCCGTTCGACCTGACCAAAGTCTGGCCGAAAGCCGATTATCCGCTGATTGAAGTGGGCGAGTTCGAACTGAACAAAAATCCCGAAAACTTCTTTGCTGATGTAGAACAGTCCGCCTTCGCACCGAGCAACCTCGTGCCCGGCATCGGCGTATCGCCCGACAAAATGCTGCAGGCGCGCCTGTTCAACTACGCCGACGCGCAACGCTACCGTTTGGGCGTGAACCACAAACAAATCCCCGTCAACGCGCCGCGCTGCCCCGTACACAGCAACGCCCGCGACGGCCAAGGCCGCGTCGACGGCAACTACGGCAGCTTGAAACACTACGAACCGAACAGCTTCGGCGTATGGCAGGAACAGCCCGAATTTGCCGAACCGCCTTTGAAAATCAACGGCAACGCGGATTACTGGAACTACCGCGAAGACGACGCGGACTACTTCAGCCAACCGCGCGCCCTGTTCAAGCTGATGAGCGACAAGCAGAAACAGGCCCTGTTCGACAACACCGCCGCCGCGATGGGCGATGCAGAAGACTTCATCAAATACCGCCACATCCGCAACTGCCACGCCTGCGACCCTGCTTACGGCGAAGGCGTCGCCAAAGCGCTGGGGCTGACCGTT
The DNA here is from genome assembly GCF_047837985.1 of Neisseria sp. CCUG12390. Classification (GTDB taxonomy): domain Bacteria; phylum Pseudomonadota; class Gammaproteobacteria; order Burkholderiales; family Neisseriaceae; genus Neisseria. The sequence continues at coordinate 2,195,896 of NZ_CP181244.1, read as the reverse complement.
GCCGATGCACAAGCCGCCCGCGCAACTGATCCCGCGCTGGGTCAGCCGGGACTGCTGTAATGTGGCTGGAACTCGGTGAAATACTCGCCGATGCGGTAAACCGCTACCGCAAACGGTAAGGCTGACAAATAAGGCCGTCTGAAAACGTTTTAGCGAAATTTGCTATCCGTTTTCAGACGGCCTTTGTTTTTTGGTTTGGGTGGTTTTGGTGGCTGTGCCGATGGTTTGTGTTGATGATTGACAAACTGACGCCAGTCGTCTTTTCTCATCCAAATATTCCGCTCAATTGTAGGTACGGTTAGCCGCCGCAAGCGGCGTAACCGTACGAAACAGCGACGGAAAATAAAATGCCGTCTGAAAAGCAACAGCGGTACGTACGGTTACGCCGCTTACGGCGGCTAACCGTACCTACGGCCAATCCGTTCTCATACCGTTGTTCAAATCGTCATTCCCGCCTGCGCAGGGGGCGCAGCGGACTTGCGTAGCTAATGACGGCGGCGGGAAATTTCCGCACGGCGTCGCCCGCTTTTTTCAGACGGCCTTTGTCTTCGGTTTTGCCGCGGTTTGTAAAACATTCGTATTCGGTATGTTCCTAATCTTGTGCTAAATCTGAGTGTTTAGAATGCCTGTTATCACAACAGTCCCCTTATATTTTTCACAAGGATTTTGCATGAACGCTAAAAAAATCATCACCGGACTTGCTGCGTGCGCTGCCGTTTCTCTGGTTGCCGCTGCCGGTATTACCGCTTTTTCGTTCGGCTTGTTCGCGCCGGTTTCGGGCAAGCAGGCGGCTGCGGCGGCGGTGGCGCACACCGGCGGCTATGCCGAAGAAGTGGATTTTGAATACGATTACTACACCGGCAGCCGTTACGAAGTCGATACCATTGCCGACGGCCGCAGACACGAAGTGATTGTTGATGCTGGCAGCGGCAAGGTTTTGGCTGTCCAAGCGCAATACCCCGAACACGATAACGGTTAATTGAAACATGCCCGCATTCGTCGGGAAAATTTCGAGGCCGTCTGAATATTCAGACGGCCTCGATTCAATCCGTAAGGCGCGGGGTTCGGATTTTTTGCTGTTTTAAACGGCCATATGCCCGTGATTGGCGGACTGGCGTCAGCCGATAGCGGCATCGGTAACCGGCAGCACCGGCCGGAATAGGGGCAAGGGTGCGCAGTATCCGGACGCAGCCGTCTTTAACCGAAAATGTTCAGACGGCCTCGACCAGATATTTCCATTCACCGTAGCCTTCTTCATCCATTTTGTCCAACGGAATGAAACGCAGGCTTGCGCCGTTGATGCAGAAGCGCAGGCCGCCGAGTTCCTGCGGGCCGTCGGGGAAAACGTGTCCCAAATGCGAATCGGCGGCTTTGCTGCGCACTTCGATGCGGCGCATATTGTGGCTCAAATCTTCCCGCGCGGTGATGTGTTCGCGCGCAATCGGTTTGGCAAAACTCGGCCAGCCGCAGCCGGAGTCGAATTTGTCGACGGAACTGAACAGCGGTTCGCCGCTGACGATGTCCACATAAATGCCCGGTTCGAAGAGATGGTCGTAGGCGTGGGAAAACGGGCGTTCCGTGCCGCTCTGTTGGGTGACGTAATATTCTTCGTCGCTCAATTTGGCGCGGATTTCGTTTTCAGACGGCCTTGCGAACACGCGCGGCGCGGCGGTGTCGGCGGCTAAGGGTTTGGCGGCCAAGCGCAGGTCGATGTGGCAATAGCCGTCGGGATTTTTACCCAAGTAATCCTGATGGTAGTCTTCGGCGGCGTAGAAATGCCGCAAGGGTTCGCATTCGACGACGACCGGCGCGGCGTGTTTGGCTTGTTCGGCAGCCAGCGCGGCGCGGATAACCGGCCCGTCGGCATCGTGGGTGTAATAAATGCCGGTGCGGTATTGTTCGCCGACGTCGTTGCCTTGGCGGTTGAGCGTGGTCGGATCGATGATGCGGAAATAGTGGCGCAGAATATCGGTCAGGCTGATTTCTTCATCGTCAAACACGACTTTCACCGTTTCCGCGTGGCCGGTGTTGCGGCGGCAGACGTCTTCGTAAGACGGGTTTTCGGTGCGGCCGTTGGCGTAGCCCGATACGGCTTCGGATACGCCGCGGATGCGTCGGAAATAGGCTTCCACGCCCCAAAAGCAGCCTCCGGCGAGATAAATGGTGTGTGTCATGGCGGGTCTCCGTTTAAAATCGAATGTCTTGCAGATAAGGGCATTCCCTAAAATTTCCATCCGCTTTACAATGGCGGGTTATTATTCAATCAAAATCAGGCCGTCTGAAAACTTATGTCCATCACCGATCCCAAACGCATCCTAATCATCAAATTGCGCCATCACGGCGACGTTTTGCTCACGACGCCGGTGGTTGCCGCCCTCAGACGGCGTTTCCCCGAGTGCGAAGTCGATATGCTGGTGTATGGGGAAACGGCGGACATCATCCGCGACAATCCCGAAATTGCGCATATTTTCAGCGTCGACCGCTCGTGGAAAAAGCAGGGCGTCAAGGCGCAAATCAAACACGAAACCGATTTGTTCAGGCAGCTCAGGGCGCGCCGTTACGATTGGGCGTTCAACCTTTCCGACCAATGGCGTGCCGCCGCGGTTGCCAAATTCTGCGCCCGGTTCAGCGCGACTTTGGCGTATGGGAAGCGCGACAATGCAGCATGGCGGTTTTGTCATGATTTCGTCAATCCCGATTTGGACGTGAACCACCACGTCATCGAGCGGCATTTGGCGGTGCTGCCGCCGCTGCTGGCGCGCGAAGAGTGCGTCGGCGCGGAAGTGTTGCTGGCCATCGGCGACGAAGCGCGGCGCGGCTGGGAAAGCAAACTGCGGCAACAAGGCTGGCGCGGTGAGGATTATGTGTTGGTGCATCCCGGTTCGCGCTGGCTGTTCAAATGCTGGGAAGACGGCAAAAACGCTGCCGTCGTTCAGCTTTTGCTCAACCACGGCTGCAACGTGGTGCTGACCGCCGCGCCCGATAAGGCGGAGCGCGACATGCTGGACGAAATTCTAGGCCGTCTGAATGTTCCGGCAGGCGTGAAGGTGTGGGATATGGGCGGCAAACTCAACCTGCGCGAACTCGCCGCTGCGATTGACGGTGCGCAACTCTTTTTCGGCGTGGATTCCGTGCCCATGCACATGGCGGCGGCTCTGGACAAACCGCAAATCGCCCTGTTCGGCCCGACATGGGTCAGCCGCTGGCGGCCTTATTCGGAACAGGCGGATGTGGTGTGGGCAGGCGATTTCGGCGAACTGCCGCATCCCGAGAGTATCAATACCGACGACAAAACGCGTCTGCTCGGGGCGATTCCGCTGGAAACGGTGTGGAACAAGATGGCGGACAAATTGGGTTTGGCGCGTTGAGCCGACAGCAGCAAGGCCGTCTGAAAACTTCTGTTTTCAGACGGCCTTGTTTCATGATTTTTTACGGGTTATTTGTCGCGCCCGAACCCGACATACGATTCGCCGCGCTGTTTGCGTTCGCGCCATTGTTCGCGCAGCGAGCCGCTGTTTTTGCCGCTGCGCCGCTCGGAAGCGGACGGCGCGTCCTGTTCCCATTGCCAAGTCACTTGGTTGCCGCTGCCGCCGATCGGGTGCGAACCGCGCAAACCGACAAAGCTGCCTTGGTCGGCGATTCGGGTGCCGGAAACGGATTGGCCGTTGATTTTCGTGCGCGAGCTTTCCACGCCGCTTTTCAGTTCGCCGTAGATTTTCACTTCGGCAAAAGCCGGCGCGCTCAGGAGCAGGGCGGTTAAAATAAAGGCGGTGGTTTTCATGATTTGCCTTTCGCGGGAAAAGAAAATAAGATGAAGCAGTATAACCGACCTGCCTGTAAAAAAATCACGATTCAGGTAAAGGCCGTCTGAAAAGGAACCGACATGATTGACACCATCCGCGCTGCCGCCGTGCAGATGATTTCCGCCACCGACCCCGACACCAATATCCGAACCATGCGCCGTTTGGTCAAAGAAGCCGCCGATAAGGGCGCGGATTGGGTGCTGCTTCCCGAATACTGGCCGGTGATGGGGCGGCAGGATACCGACAAACTCGCCTTTGCCGAAACCCTGGGCGAAGGCAGGCTTCAGACGGCCTTGAGCGAAGCGGCGCGCGAAAACAAAGTGGTTTTGTTCGGCGGCACGATTCCCTTGCAATCGGAAACCGAGGGCAAGGTTTTAAACACCATGCCCGCTTACGGCCGCGACGGCAAGCCCTTGGCGCATTACCACAAAATGCACCTGTTCGGCTTTTCCGGTTTGGGCGAACGCTATGCCGAAGCGGACACCATCGCGGCGGGCAGCGAAGTGCCGAAGTGGACGGTCGGCGGCGTAAACGTGGCGGCGGGCGTGTGCTACGACTTGCGCTTTCCTGAATTTTTCCGCGCCCAATCGCCGTTTGACGTGCTGCTGCTGCCGGCCGCGTTCACCTACACCACGGGGCAGGCGCATTGGGAATTATTGTTGCGCACGCGGGCGGTGGAGAATCAATGCTACGTCGTCGCTTCGGCACAGGGCGGCAGACACGAAAGCGGAAGGCGCACGTTCGGCCACAGCATGATTATCGACCCGTGGGGCGAGGTGCTGGCCGTGTTGCCCGAAGGCGAAGGTGTGGTGTGCGCCGATTTGGATGCAGGCCGTCTGAACAGTGTGCGCACGCGCCTGCCGGCTTTGCAGCACCGACTGCTTTGAAGGTTTCATAGTGAACTGACAAGAAATCGACATCGTTGGCTTCGGCTTGCCGCTTATTTGATTTCACTATACGGGGCCGTCTGAAATTTTTCAGACGGCCTTTTGCCCGATATAATGAACGCATGAACACAAAACCCATCCGCATTTTAGGCATCGACCCCGGCAGCCGCATCACCGGCTTCGGCGTCATCGACGTGTACGGCCGCGAATACGGCTACGTCGCCTCCGGCTGCATCAAAACCATTCCGGGCGACGAATTGGCCGGGCGCATCGGCGTGATTTGCGAACACATCAACGAAATCATCGACGTGTACCGCCCCACCCAAACCGCCGTCGAACAGGTCTTCGTCAACGTCAATCCCGCGGCCACGCTCATGCTCGGTCAGGCGCGCGGCGCGGCGATTGCCACGGCGGTGATGCGCGGTCTGCCCGTTTACGAATACACCGCTCTGCAGGTCAAGCAGGCCGTGGTCGGGCAGGGCAAGGCGGCCAAAGAGCAGGTGCAGCACATGGTGGTGCGGATGCTCGGTTTGTCGGGTACGCCGCAGGCCGACGCCGCCGACGGTTTGGCCGTCGCGCTCACCCACGCCCTGCGCAATCACGGCTTGGCCAACCAAATCAACCGCAACGGTTTGCAGGTCAAAGGCGGGCGGTTTCACGGTTGAGGCCGTCTGAAAAGAAAGCCGGCGTGTTTTATCCTGCGTTGGCAAGCCCTGTATGGACAAGGCCGTCTGAAACATGATTTGCGTTTTCAGACGGCCTTTCATCTTTTTTCAACATAAACCCCGTTAAAATCCCGATTTTTATCTTGAGAACATCAATCATGAGCTACCGATACCGCCAAACCCTACCCGATACGCCGCTGGACATCGTCGGCGATGTACACGGCGAATTTGCCGCGCTGGAAAAGCTGTTGCGCCATCTGGGCTATGATTCGGACGGCGTTCACCCCGAAGGGCGCAGGCTGGTGTTCGTCGGCGATTTGTGCGACCGCGGGCCGGACAGTCCGGCGGTGCTGAAGTGGGTAAAACGTGCGCAGGAGCGGGGCTTGGCCTATGTCGCGCTCGGCAACCACGAATTGAATATTTTGGTTGACGACCGCAAAGACGGTTCGGGTTGGTTTTTCGATTCGCGCGCGGAAAAAGACGGCGCGAACTATGCACCCTGGCGGCGGGCCGATGAACAGGAAAAAGCCGAGTTCGGCGAATGGCTGGCGCGGCAGCCGGTGATTTGCGAACGCGCCGACATCCGCGTCGTCCATGCAGCATGGCTGCCGGAAATGTTCCCCAAGCTGGACGAAGCGTCTGCGCGCGGCGAAGATTTGGTGACGCAATACCGCCGTTTTGACCGGGAATTGGCGCAGCAGCTTCAGACGGCCGCTTGGTACGGCGGTTACCGCCGTGAGCAGCAGCTTTATGCCGAAGCGGCGGAAAATCCCGACCGCCTGCCGCCGCCCATGCCTGCGACCGCGCAATATGATTTTGCACGCAGCAAAGCGCATCCGCTGCGCGCCTTGACCAGCGGCGTGGAAAAACCGGTGTCGGAGCGGTTTTATGCCGGCGGACGTTGGCGCGGCACGGGACGTTGCCCGTGGTGGGACGATTATCGGGAAGACGTGCCCGTCGTCATCGGCCATTATTGGCGCGCGTGGAGGCCGTCTGAACAAGCCGTTGCCGCCGAGCGCAATCTGTTTCCGCGCGAACCGAACGCGTGGCACGGCGCGAAAAAGAACGTGTTCTGCGTGGACTTTTCCATCGGCGCAAGCTGGCGCGCGCGCAAGTTTCCCGAAAAATATCCGCCGCAGCAATTCCGTCTGGCGGCTTTGCGCTGGCCGGAGAAAACGCTGGTGTTTGACGACGGGGAAACGGTGGAAACCGATTAAAAGCATCGAAGCCTGAGACCTTTGCAAAACCCCGGATTTGAGTACAGTTCGAAGTTATAGCAGCACAGAAAGCGTAGACATATCATTTAGATAGGCAAGCTTTCGAGCAGCGCATAACGAAGAAATGTGCCAAAGATGGGGATTTTGCAAAGGTCTCAGCCTTTGAAAATTTACGGGTTCTCAAAATTCTCAGCGTGTTTGCGGATTGAACTTTTGTGCTTGTGGAATATACATAAAGGCCGTCTGAAAAGTTTTTTTCAGACGGCCTTTATCGTGGCGGAAAATACATGGGTTTTTACTGAGAACGTTAACAAGGCCATTAGCGGATAAGGCCATAGTGCGGACTAATCATGTGGGCAGCGTACGGATTCAGACGGCTTTTGACCTTGTAGGGCGGTGCATTTATGCCCACCGAAACCATCGAAAACAAGATAACGCCGCGGTATCCGGGCAGCGAGTATCCTGCCGATTCTTTTGATTCCGTTGATTTTCGGTACACAAAGGCCGAGACCTTTGCAAAACCCGAAAATATTCAAAAATTTCTAATCCGTCATTCCCGCGCAGGCGGGAATCCAGACTTATCGGTTTCGGAAATATTCAGAAATGACAGCAGGTTAAAATTCTGGATTCCCGCCTGCGCGGGAATGATGGAAATAGATTTTTTGGTTTAAGTTGAGTTTTGCAAAGTCTCAGGCCGTCTGAAATATTTTTTCAGACGGCCTGATTTTGAGCGGCTCGGTTACAAATCAAACGTTGCCGTCACCGGTGCATGGTCGCTCGGACGTTCCTGTCCGCGTGCGTCCAAATCGACCTGCACGTCTTGCAACGCCGCAGACAAGGCCGGGGAAATCAGCAGGTGGTCGATGCGTAACCCTAAGCCGCGCTGGAACATCGCGCCGCGGTAGTCGAACCATGTGTAAAACGCGCCTTCGGGATGGATTTGGCGCAGGCTGTCGGTCAAGCCCAAATCGAGCAGGTTTTTGAACCATTCGCGTTCGACGGATGAACAATGGATTTGTTCGCGCCATTTTTCGGGGTCGTAGCAGTCGGCGTCGGCGGGGGCGATGTTGAAATCGCCGAGCAGAACGAGTTTGTCATGGCGGGCGAGTTCGCTGCGCACAAATTCGGTGAGCGCGGCAAACCATTCTTTTTTATATTGGAATTTCGGGCTGTCGAGTGCTTCGCCGTTGACGCAGTACACGTTGATGACGCGCACGCCGCCCACGGTGGCGGCGATGACGCGGCGTTGCGGGTCGTCGGGCAGGGCGGGCAGGCCGGTGTGGACGTCTTCAATCGGACGGCGGCTGATGATGGCGACGCCGTTGTAGGTTTTCTGGCCGCTCCATGCGGTTTGCCAGCCCATCATTTGCAGCGCGGCGGCAGGAAATTTGTCTTGGTCGAGCTTGAGTTCCTGCAGACACAGTACGTCGGGCTGACAGTCGGCCAGCCAGTTTTGCACCTGCGGCAGGCGCACGTTGAGGGAATTGACGTTCCAAGTGGTGATTTTCATGGGGATTCCGTGTGTGCGGCCGTCTGAAAATTTGAGCAAAAAAACAGCGCGGCCAGTTGGTAAACCGCGCTATTTTAGCATTGATTCCGGCCGGGTTTAAACTCAGGCGGCCTGCTGTCCGGCCTGCTTCAGGCTTTTGAGCGTGTGCAGGATGACGGCGGCTTCGTCGGAAATCAGGCGGTATTCGAGTACGCGGTGGTAGCGGGTAAATTCGACCAGGCCTTCGCTGCGCAGTTTGGCCAAATGGTTGGAAACGGTAGTGGCATGCTGGCCGGTGGCGGCGCATAATTCGCTGACGTTGTATTCACCCTCCAGCAGCAGGAACAGGATGGCCATCCGTTCGGGGTGGGCGATGAGTTTCAGAAGGGTTGAGAGACGCTGGTTTTCCATGATGGTGTTTGTGTCTGATGAAATGGTCGGAGCGGTCGGAAAATTAAAAAGATAGTCATTCTTTTTCCGTTTATCACGATTCCAGACCGCTTGTTTTGATTGAGTTTAACACCAAATCCACGGGCTTCGGCCGGATTGCTTTAAAAATATTGTAAAGAATTGTTATGGCTGAAGCAGTTGGAAAGGCCGTCTGAAACGTTTTAGACGGCCTTTCCGATCATCGGACATTATTTTTCCGCAAAACCCTGTTTGTGCAGAAACGGCAGGATTTCGGGGCGGATTTCGCCTTTGAGCGATTCGGTCATCTGTTCGACCCAGTCGGTATCCATATTGCTGCGCTCTTTGTAATATGCACGCGTCAGGGTGCGGTAGTCGGCCAGCACCTTGTCGTCAACCGGCTGATAACGGTTTTCTGAAACCATGGCTTCCAGCGGCAGACGCGGGCGCAGCATGGGGTCTTGCGCGGGGTGGCCGAGTGCCATGCCGAACATGGGGACGACGTGTTTCGGGAGCTGCAAAATTTCGGCGGTGCGGTTGATGTCGTTGCGGATGTAGCCCAGATACACGCCGCCCAAGCCCAGGGATTCGGCGGCGAGCATGACGTTTTGCGCGATGATGCCGCAATCGACGGCGCCGATTAACACCATTTCCGTCCAATCCAGTTGCGATTCGGGGGCGAAGGATTGGTGTTTGGCGAAATCGAAACAGAAAACCAGCAACTCGGCGCAGGTGTCGATGCTGCTCAAGGCGCGGCCGATGTCGCGGATTTGGCGGCGCACTTCGGGATCGGTTACGCGGATGATGTGGGTGGATTGGAAAAAGTTGGAAGTCGAACCGGCGCGTCCGGCGTTTAAGATGGCGGTGAGCTGTTCGCTGCTGATGGGTTCGTCGGTAAACTTGCGGATGGAGCGGTGCGCCAGTGCGGTTTCGATGACGGGTTTGCTTGATAAGGTCATGATTTTCCTTTCTATTTTGTTTGATGTTGTCAGGCCGTCTGAAAACTGAAAACGGATTTTCAGATGGCCTTGATGTTGTGTTGTAGAGGGAAGGCGGTTGTGACTCAAACCCTCTCCTTAGCCCTCTTCCTTGCTTAGGGAGAGGGGACGGATGGTGGAAGCATGAAGATTGTTGAGCGGGCGGTCAACTGATTTAAGCCAATTTCAATGCCAGTTCGGCCAAACGTTTGCCCTGCGCGAAAGCCAGTTCGTTTTCGTCGGCACTCAATGCCGCGCGGCCGTCGTGTCCGGCGACGTGCGATGCGCCGTAGGGCGTGCCGCCGGTTTGGGTGTGGCTCAGGGCGGTTTCGCTGAACGGGATGCCGCTGACGACCATGCCGTGGTGCAGCAGCGGCAGCATCATGGTGAGCAGGGTGGACTCCTGGCCGCCGTGCAGGGAGCTCGAGCTGGTGAACACGGTGGCCGGTTTGCCGGACAATTCCGCGCCCAGCCATTGCGGAATCGTGCCGTCGATGAAGTATTTCATCGCGGCGGCCATGTTGCCGAAACGGGTCGGGCTGCCCAAGGCCAAACCTGCGCAGTTTTTCAAATCATCGGCGGTGGCGTAGGGTGCGCCGCTGTCGGGGATGCCGGGTTCGACCGCTTCGCAGACGGCGGAGACTTTCGGCACGGTACGCAACACGGCTTCGCAGCCGGCGACGCTTTCGATGCCGCGGGCGATTTGGCGCGCGAGGTTGAGCGTGCTGCCGTTTTGGCTGTAAAACAAAACCAGTATTTTCAGGGGATTCGGGTTCATGACGTGATTTTCCGTTACAATGGCTTTAATCAGACTGATTTTCAGACGGCCTCGGGATAAGGCCGTCTGAAAATATGGCAATCATACAATACATTAAGGAAAAGAGTATGCCGTTTTTAACATGGTGGCAAGGCTTGTCGGAAAATAAAACCGCCGGATTTTTGATGTTTGTGTTCAAGCGGTTCAACAACGAGCGCGTGCCGCAGGTGGCTTCCAGCCTGACGTTTACCACGCTGCTGGCTTTGGTGCCGGTGTTGACGGTCATGCTGGTGGTGGTGTCGGCCTTTCCGGTATTCGACGACTGGTCCGCTTCGTTCGTGGAGTTCGTCAACCGCATGATTGTGCCGCAAGGAGCGGACGTGGTGTTCGAATACCTCAACCAATTCAAAGACAAAGCCAGCAAACTGACCGCCATCGGCAGCGTGATGCTGATTGTGACCTCGCTGATGCTGGTGCAGACCATCGACAGTGCGTTCAACCGCATTTGGAACGTGCATACGCAGCGGCCGATTGTGCAGCAGCTGCTGGTGTATTGGGCTTTGCTGACGTTCGGCCCGCTGTCGCTGGGTATCGGCTTGTCGCTGATGCTCGGTGCGCTCAACGGTTTGGGCTTGGAACATATTTCGCCTTATTTGGCCGAAGCGGTGCGCTTTTTAATGTCGGTTTCGTTCAGCACGGCTTTGCTGTGGGCTTTATACCGCTTTGTGCCGCACCGCTTCGTTCCCGCGAAACATGCTTTAATCGGTGCATTGGTTACGGCGTTTGCTTTGCAGGTTGCCCGCTATATTTTTGCTTTGTACATGACCAATTTCGACGGCTATAAATCGATTTACGGTACGTTTGCGGCGATTCCGTTTTTCCTGGTGTGGCTGAACCTGCTCTGGTCGACGGTGTTGGCCGGTGCGGTGTTGACTTCTTCGCTGTCGTATTGGCAGGATAATGCGTTCCGCCGCAATTTCGATTCGGCCGGCCGTTTTGACGATGTGCTGAAAATCCTGTTGCTGCTTGAAGCGGCGCAGCAGCAGGGCAGAGCCATGTTGGTGCAGGAGTTGCGCGGCCACATCAATATGGGCTACGACGAGTTGGGCGAACTTTTGGAAAAACTGGCGCGTCACGGCTATGTGTATTCGGGCAAACAGGGCTGGGTGCTGAAAACCAGCGCGGACAAAATCGATTTGGGCGAGCTGTTTAAAATCTTCGTCTATAGCCCTTCGTACATGAAAAAAGACAAAGTCAACCTTGCGGTTGACCGCATCATGCAGCCCTGCGTCGAAACGATGAACATGACGCTGGCCGAGTTCCGCGTGCATACGGATAAACACGGTGAGGCCGTCTGAAAAAATATCCGCAAGCCGTGAGGCCGTCTGAAAAGCAAAGTTTTCAGACGGCCTTTGCTATAATGGTTTCCCCGTTTTATCCGTCGTGCCGCTTATGAAAACCACCGCTTTTGTTCTGCTCATGCTGGCCGCGCCTGCGGCCTTTGCCGCCCACGCCCTGAGCCTGGGGCAGCCGCCTAAATATCCGCCGCATTTCAAAGCCTTTGATTATGCGAACCCGAATGCCCCGAAGGGCGGCACGTTCACGCTCCCCGTGCAGGGCGGATTCGACACGCTCAATCCGTTTACGCTCAAGGGCGACCATGAAGCGGGCGTGGCGGCCTTGACGCTGGACACGCTGATGGAGAAAAGCCTTGACGAGCCGTTTGCGGTGTACGGTTTGCTGGCGCAAGACGTGAGTCTGGCTTCAGACGGCCTGTCGGTTACGTTCAGGCTCAACCCGAAAGCGCGTTTCCACAACGGCGATCCGGTGTTGGCCAAAGACGTGGCCGCTTCGTTCAACACTTTGACGCAGGACAAAGCCGCCGCGCCGATGTATAAATTCTATTGGAGCGACGTGGCGAAAGTGGAAACGCCCGAAGCGCGCACGGTGGTGTTCCGCTTCAAAAAGAAAAACGCCGAGCTGCACATGATTTTGGGCGAACTGCCGGTGTTTTCCCACAAAAGCTACCCGCAAGGCTTGGCGGCTGCGGCCAATAAACCGCCCGTCGGTTCCGGGCCTTACCGCTTTGCCAAAGCCGACGGCGGCCGCCTGAGCGAATACCGCCGCGATAAAAATTACTGGGCGCAGGATTTGCCCGTGAGAAAAGGCCGCTACAACTTCGACACCGTGCGTTTCCGCTATTTCAAGGACGACAGCGTGCGCATCGAGGGCATCAAGGGCGGACGGTATGATTTCGTGCAGGAGAACATCGCCCGCAACTGGGCGCGTGCTTACCCCGACGACATGCTGAAAAAGCGCGGCTTGAGCAAGCACGAGTGGACGCAGGGCAGCACCGCCGGAATGCAGGGTTTTGTGATGAACCTGCGCCGCAAACCGTTCGACAATATTCTGGTGCGTCAGGCGATGGTGGAGAGTTTTGATTTTGAAAATGCCAATGCCAAACTGTTTTACGGCGCGTATCGGCGCAGCAACAGTTTTTTCACCAACAGCACGATGGCGGCGACGGGCAAGCCGTCGGGCGCGGAGCTTGCCTTGCTGAACACGGTGAAAGCGCAATTGCCGGCGGCTGTGTTCACGCAAAACGTGCCGCAGCCGCCGACGGCAAATCTGCAAACCGGCGTGCGCCCGAATCTGCTCAAAGCGCGTGCCTTGCTGCTTCAGGCAGGATACCGCTATCAAAACGGAAAACTGGCGGACAAGCAGGGCAGGCCGCTGATGTTTGAGTTTTTAAGCCCGAGTAAAACCTACGAGCGCGTGAATGCCAAATGGCAGCGCGATTTGGCCAAAATCGGCGTGGGCATGACCATCCGCATCGCCGACCCTGCCGTGTTCCAAAAACGCATGAATGCGTTTGATTATGACATGACCATCGTGGTGTACGCCAACAGCGAAAGCCCGGGCAACGAGCAGTTCAACTATTTCGGCTGCGAAGCGGCGAAAACCGAGGGCAGCCGCAACTGGGCGGGCGTGTGCCATCCGGCGGTGGAAACGCTGCTGAAACGCTTCGAACATTTCAATAACCGCGAAGAATTGACCGTGTCGGCACGCGCGCTTGACCGTGTGTTGCGTCATCAATACATTATCGTGCCCAATTGGTTCAGCGACCGTTACCGCGTGGTTTACCGCGACAATCTCGGCATTCCGCCCGTTTTGCCGAAATATTACAGCCCGACGGATTGGGCTTTGAGTTCGGCTTGGACAGAGCGTTAACTGCATAAATAATCGATTAAGGGTGAAAATAACAGATAAACGGTATTTTCTATTGTAAATAATGTCATTTGGGTTATAATAATCAGAAAATGCAACATGAATAAAGTTGCGCAAACCAATAAAATAACATTACGTGGAAAATATCATGAATTCTTCTTTTGACTTTTCAGACGGCCTTTTCGCCTATCTTTGGTGGATGATTCCCGTCGCAGCGGCGGCTTTTCTCGCCCAAACACGCTGGTTGAAAAATTTTGCCGCACGCTTTGCCGTGAACGTACGGGCAAAATGCGAGTTGGATGCCGGCGTTTATCACGCTTTTCCCAAGTTGGATGTCCGCTTGGGTGGCAGACACGAACAAATCGACTGCGTGTATGTGTCGCGCTTCGGGATTTTTGTGGTCAGCACGCCGAACCAGCAGGGGCGGATTTGGGGGGACGACGGCAAAGGAATGTGGACGCAGGAATTTCACAAAAGCCAAGCCCAATTTATGAACCCTTTGGTTCAAAACCAGCGTTATATCGAGGTATTGGCCGAGCAGCTGTCGCTTTCGCAAAAAGTGTTTTACTCGGTGGTGGTGTTTCCCAAAAACTGCCGTTTCCAAACCATGATGCCCGATAACGTATTGGATACGGGCGATTTTAACGAGTTTATCGCCCAATATGACGAACCTGTGTTGGATGACGAAACCGTTGCCGCCATCCGCGCGCAATTGGAAACCAGTGAATTCGACGTGGTGTTCGGCAGCACCCGCCTCGGCAACCAAAGCTGGCCGCTGAACAGCCATTCCTGATTACATTCAAATAAAGGCCGAGACCTTTGAAAAATCCCCATCTTTGGCACATTTCTTCGTTATGCGCTGCTCGAAAGCTTGCCTATCTAAATGATATGTCTGCGCTTTCTGTGCTGCTATAACTTCGAACTGTACTCAAATCCGGGGTTTTGCAAAGGTCTCAGGCCGTCTGAAAAAGTTGGGCAAACTTTTTTCAGACGGCCTTAAGCATAGCGGACTTGCGCAGCGAATGACGGACACGGAACCGGTAGGGCGGGTAATCGCTGCCCGCGTTATTTTTGGTTGGATGTGGTCGTCGATATTCCGTTTTTAGCGGACGTAAACGCGCCATCCTACCAGCGGCAAAGGCCGTCTGAAAACTTACTGCGTGTGTTTTCAGACGGCCTTTGTATATGTGCTATCAACGGAATCAAACGGGGAATCAGCGTTTCACGCCGCTTAAGCGTGCCCATCCTTCGTCAATCTCGACAGGTTCGATGTCGAACCATTGGCTGTAGATTCCGCTTAATTCATCAACTTGTTCGTCCAATAATCCCGACAGCACAATGCGTCCGCCCTGTTTGGTGCGTCCGGCCAGCATTTCGCCGAGCATACGCAAGGGATTGGCGAGAATGTTGGCGACGACGACGTCGAATTGGCCTTCGGGAAGCGCGTCTGGCAGGTAGAATTGCGCTTGGACATTGTTTTGCTCGGCATTGTCTTTGCTGGCGCGGATGGCTTGGCTGTCGATGTCCACGCCCACCGCCGAACCTGCACCCAGTTTGAGTGCGGCAATCGCCAAAATGCCCGAGCCGCAGCCGTAATCCAGCACGCTTTCGCCGCCTTTGAGTTCTTTGTCCAGCCACTGCAGGCACAGGCGTGTGGTCGGGTGGCTGCCCGTGCCGAAGGCCAAGCCGGGGTCGAGTTGGAGGTTGACGGCGTTTCCGTCGGGTGCGTCGTGCCATGACGGGGTAATCCACAGGCGGTCGGAAATCTGAATCGGGTCGAATTGGGCTTGGGTCAGGCGTACCCAGTCTTGGTCTTCCAGGATTTCGGTGGTGTAGGCCGGGGCGGCCAAACCGCATTCTTGTGCGGCAGCCTGAATCACGGCGGCGGCATCGTCGTGTTCGCCGAAGAGGGCGATGACTTTGCTTTGCTGCCAGATTTGTTCGGTCGGCATACCGGGTTCGCCGAAAATGGCCTGTTCGTTTTCCGTACCGGCGTAGGCGTCTTCGATGGCGGCGGAGAGTGCGCCGTGTTCCATCAACGCATCGGCCAAAGGCTCGGCAACGGTATCTTTTACGGCAAGGGTAATTTGTTGGTATGGCATGGTGGGCTTTCTGTCGGATAGGCCGTCTGAAAAATATAGTGAAATCAAATGAGAAAGATACAAGGCAGCAAGGCGCGGACAGTACACATAGTACGGCAGGCCGCAGCCAACGGTACAGGTTTCTTATTTTCGTTCACTATTTTCAGACGGCATTGAATGGAATGCGTTTATTGTAACGGATGCGCACGGCTTGAAAAAGGCCGTCTGAACGGAAAACGAAACCGGAGATTTCTTTTACCTTGTTCAGACGGCCTGATGCTGTGAGCCGGTTATTTATCGGCCAATGCGGCTTTGCGCTGTTCCAGCCATTTTTCCAGATAGTGGATGCTTACGCCGCCTTCGGCGAAGCCCGGGTCTTGAAACAGATCGCGGTGCAGCGGCGTGTTGGTTTTGATGCCGGTAACGGCCAACTCTGCCAACGCCACGCGCATTTTCGCCATCGCCTGTTCGCGGTTTTTGCCGACGACGCAGATTTTGCCGATTAAGCTGTCGTAATTCGGCGGAATGCGGTAGCCCTGATAGATGTGGCTGTCGACGCGGATGCCCAGACCGCCGGGCAAGTGGCAGCTTTCAATCAAACCGGGGCTTGGAATGAAGTTGTACGGGTCTTCCGCGTTGATACGGCATTCAAAGGCATGGCCTTCGATTCGGATGTCGTCTTGAGTGTATTGCAAAGGCAGGCCGCTGGCGATGCGGATTTGCTCCTGCACGATGTCCACGCCGGTAATCAGTTCGGTAACGGGGTGTTCGACCTGTACGCGGGTATTCATTTCGATGAAGAAGAATTCGCCGTCTTCATACAGGAATTCGAACGTACCCGCACCGCGGTAGCCGATGCGTTTGCACGCGTCGGCGCAGGCCTGGCCGATTTTGGCGCGTTCTTCCGGCGTGATGCCCGGAGCAGGGGCTTCTTCGATGACTTTTTGGTGGCGGCGTTGCAAAGAGCAGTCGCGCTCGGCCAAGTAAATCGCGTTGCCGTGTTCGTCGGCCAAAACTTGGATTTCGACGTGACGCGGCTTTTGAAGGTAACGCTCCATGTACACCATCGGGTTGCCGAATGCGGCACCGGCTTCGGTTTTGGTCATTTCGACGGAACGAATCAGGTCTTCTTTTTTCTCGACCACGCGCATACCGCGTCCGCCGCCGCCGCCCGATGCTTTGATAATCACGGGGAAGCCGACTTTATCGGCGATTTTCAGGATTTCTTCGTCATTATCGGGCAGTGCGCCGTCCGAACCTGGTACACAAGGCACGCCGGCTTCAATCATGGCGTGTTTGGCGGAAACTTTGTCGCCCATCAGTCGGATGGTGTCGGCTTTGGGGCCGATGAACACGAAGCCGGATTGCTCGACCTGCTCGGCAAAGTTGGCGTTTTCGGCCAAAAAGCCGTAGCCCGGGTGGATACCGTCGGCACCGGTCACTTCGGCGGCGGCAATCAGCGCGGGAATGTTCAGGTAGCTTTGTGCGGAATTGGCAGGGCCGATGCACACGGATTCGTCGGCCAGCTTGACGTGCAGGCTGTCTTTGTCGGCTTCGGAATGCACGGCGACGGTGGCGATGCCCATTTCGCGGCAGGCACGCAGCACGCGCAGGGCGATTTCGCCGCGGTTGGCGATTAATACTTTTTTCAACATAATGATTTTCCTGTATTTTTCAGACAGCATTTTAAAGGCCATGCCGTCTGAAAATGTTTATGCTTCAAATGTTCCGAAAAAGTTTCAGACGGCCTTTGTCTCCAATCAGGCCGTCTGAAAGCGGATTATTCGATGATAAACAACGGTTCGCCGTATTCGACAGGAGTGCCGTTTTCCACCAGAATTTCTTTGACGACGCCCGATTTCTCGGCTTCGATTTCGTTCATCAGCTTCATGGCTTCGATAATGCACAAAGTATCGCCGGCTTTTACGGTTTGGCCGACTTCGACAAACGGTTTGGCATTCGGGCCGGGGGCGCGGTAGAAGGTGCCGACCATCGGTGATTTCTGGGCATCGGCCAAATCACGGGAAGCCGGTGCAGCGGCAGGAGCGGCTGCCGGCGCCGCAGTCGGAGCAGGCGCAGCAGCAGGTGCAGCCGCGTGTACCGGAGCGGCATAGACAGGCTGGGCGGCTGCGGTGGTGCGGGTGATACGGACTTTTTCTTCGCCTTCGGTGACTTCGATTTCGGCGATACCGGATTCTTCAACCAAATCAATCAGTTTTTTCAGTTTGCGCAAATCCATTTTGGTTCCTTATAGAGGCGGCTTGTGAGACAGCCGTGTTTTGTTGCATGGTTGTATGACTAAAATAGGATGTTCCTGCCGCGCCGCTTTCGCAATGGCGGGGAGGTTGGGAATCGGATACAGGCCGTCTGAAGACGGCAGTTAACCAAGCTATTTTCCCGAAGTTGCAGGAAAATGTCTAGCAAAATATCGAAAAACGCAGGTTTTGACGTTAAATGACGGGAATTGAAATAAGGGGGTAGAGTGGTTTGTTAATAAGAGTACATATTCTAATCGGTTGGTTTTATAGGCAAACAGGCCGTCTGAAAAAAGAAAACATGCGTATAATAACGGCTGTTTTGAATAATGAAAAAAATCATGGATATTTCCGATTTCGACTTTGAATTGCCCGAGAAACTGATTGCGCAGCACCCGCCCGAAGTGCGCGGCAGCAGCCGCTTGCTGGTTGCGTTGCCCGAAATGCCGATAAAGAACGCACGATTCGCCGATTTGTCGGATTATGTTGAACGCGGTGATGTATTGGTGTTTAACAATACGAAAGTGATGAAGGCACGGCTGTTCGGCCAAAAAGCCAGCGGCGGCAAAATCGAGGCTTTGGTCGAGCGCGTATTGGACGGGCAGACTGCCTTGGCACACGTGCGTTCGTCGAAGTCGCCGAAGCCGGGGACGGAGCTGGAGTTTGAAGGCGGAATCAGGGCGGTGATGGTCGAGCGGCAGGGGGAGTTGTTCTGCCTGCGCTTTGAGAGCGACAAAACGGTTTACGAATTATTGGAACAAAACGGCCATCTGCCGCTGCCGCCCTATATCGAGCGTGCGGCGGACGACGAAGACGACAGCCGCTACCAAACGGTTTACGCCAAGCATCAGGGTGCGGTTGCCGCGCCGACGGCCGGCCTGCATTTTACCGACGAATTGCTGGCGGCTTTGAAAGCCAAAGGTGTGGAGACGGCGGAAGTGACGCTGCACGTCGGTGCGGGTACGTTCCAGCCGGTGCGCGTGGACAATATCGCCGACCATAAAATGCACAGCGAATGGTTTGATGTGCCGTCTGAAACGGTGGCCGCGATTGAGGCGGCCAAAGCACGCGGCAATCGGGTTTGGGCGGTGGGTACGACGTCCATGCGCGCCTTGGAGTCGGCTGCACGCGAGACAGGCCGTCTGAAAGCGGGGCAGGGAGATACGGACATTTTCATTACGCCGGGTTATCAATTCAATGTGGTCGACCGCCTGATTACCAATTTCCACCTGCCGAAATCGACGCTGCTGATGCTGGTGAGCGCGTTGTCGGGTATGCAGCATATCCGTGAGGTATACCGCCATGCGATAGAACAGGAATACCGTTTTTTCAGTTACGGCGATGCGATGATTTTGGGCAGGGAAAAGTCGGAAAGTTAATAACATTGGCGGATGATCTGTAAAATGGGATAGCGTTGGGGGTGTATCTGATTTAGGTTAATCCGTTATGTTTTTTAGGTATGGTATGAAGCAAAGGCCGTCTGAAAAATTTTCAGACGGCCTTTGAACATGATGCAACGTTACTTTTTGCCGCTGTCGCGGTTGCTGTAGCCGTAAGCGGCATAGGCATAGTAATCGTGGCTGTTGTTGTGTTCGCGTTTCATGCCGTTGAGGATGACGCCTTTGATGCCGATGTTGCTTTGTTTGAGTCGGTCGGTGCTGATGTCCAACTCTTTTGCAGTCGTATGGCCGTAACGGGCAACCAACAGTGTGGTTCCGGCATGTTGGCCGACAATCGAGGCATCGGTTACCGCCAATACCGGCGGGGTGTCGATAATCACATAGTCAAAATGCGATCGGGCATAGGCGAGCAGTTCGTTGAAACGTCTGTCCAGCAGCAATTCCGACGGGTTCTTCGGATAGCCGCCGTTGCCGATGAAGCTCAAGTTTTCAACCGAGGTGGCTTGGACGGCTTGTGCACCGGAGGCATGGCCGGACAAGATGTCACTCAGGCCGTATTCCGGCTGTAAGCCGAATGTCTGCTCCAAGTAGCCTTTGCGCATATCGGCATCAATCAGCAGCACGCGCTTGCCCGATTGGGCCATGACCACCGCCAAATTGGAGGAGATAAACGATTTGCCGGCTTCCGGCGCGGCGCCGGTAATCATTAAAATGTTGTTCCGTGCGCCCAACATGGAGAAATAAATATTGGTGCGTAAGGCGCGGACGGCTTCCACCGCCATATCCGTGCCTTCTTCCCGGGCCAGCAGATAATTCGGGTGTTTGCCGAGGGATTTGAATTTGTCTGCCGCTTTATCGCGTTTTTGCTGAACCTCCGAATGCGGTACCAGGGCAGTCACTTCCAAATCCAAATCTTCCACCTCTTCGGAAGAGGTGATGCCGTTGAACGCATTACGGCGCAACAGCAACCAGAGTGCGGCCAAGGTGCCGGCACCCAATGCGCTTAACAGGGTAATAATCGTTTTGCGCGGCGCAATCGGTGTTTCTGGAACATAGGCATGGTCAATCACGCGTACGTTACCCTGCGCACTGGCGCGCATGATGTTCAATTCCTGCTGCTTGCTCAATAATTGGACATAAGTCGCCTGATTGGTTTCCACGTCGCGGGTCAGTCGGATGACTTCCTGCTGGGTGTTGGGCAGGTTGGCGATTTGCTGGTTGATTTTGTTTTTGGCGTTTTCCAAAACCGCGAGTTTGTCCAGCACGGCTTTATAGGAAGGGTGCTCCGGCGTGTAGAGTTCGGCCAAACCTGCTTCTTCGGTACGCAGGTTGGTGATTTGCGTTTCGATGCTGGTCAGACTCTCCAATGCGCCTTTGGATTCCAAAGGAATATCCAGCGAACCCGAACTCTGGCGGTAGGCATTGAGCTTGTTTTCCGCTTCTTGCAGGGTTTCTTTCAGACGGGGCAGCTCTTCACTGATAAAGGCCAAACCGCTTGAGGCGACCTGCACGTCGCGCTCGCGGTTTTGTGCGACATAGTTATCGGCAATGCTGTTCAGGACGAGGCTGGTCTGCTTCGGATTGGTGCCGGTGTAAGTCAGGTTGATAATCGGGCTGGTTTTGCCTTTGCTCAACACGGCCAACTTGCTTTTGACATTTTGAATCGCCATCGGTCGGGAGAATTTGGTCAGCACAAATTCCTGTTGCGGGTTGGCCAAAATCCGGTCGATTTTCAAAACCGTATCTTGGTTGATGCGAACGGGTTTGCCGACGCTGCCTGCCACAGAACGCTCGTCGGGCAGGGTCAGTATGAAGGATTTGCTGTCGCGTACGGTCAATATGAATGGTTGGTTGAACCATTCTTCCTGAACCGTGAACGAGCCAACCTTCAATTCCGGTTTCGCCTCACCGCTCAAGTTATGCATGAGCTTGCCGACAATAGGCAGAAATTGCGGCGAAACTTGCTGGTCGAGCTGCAAATCGTCAACGGTCTTGCCCAAGACCATACGGGATTGAACCAGTTCGAGTTCTGCGTCCGAAGGCAGGGGTTCGGTTGAAAAGATGCTGTTGATTTCGGTCAGAATCTGGTTTTGCTTGGTCTCGATTTCCAGCATGGCATCGGCACGGTAGACCGGCGTGGCAGCCAGGCTGTATACGGCGCCCAGTATCCCGCCTGCCAGAACGGCAAGGGCGATTTTATACCGGTGCGTCCAAAGGTGGCGCATATGTTGGCCGATATCGATATCGTCGTTGGCGGCCGTAGCGGATGGGGTCTGTTTCGTCATTGCAAAACTTTCTTTTTTAAACTAAATCAAATAGATAACATAAATTTCTTAGTAAGTGCGGACAACGGCAGGCGGCTCTCACAGGCTGGATCCCGTCAATTTCTCTTCCCAGCTTTGCGCTGCTTCGTCAAGCTGCCGGAAGACGGCTTCGAACATTTCCGGGCTTTGGTTGAAAGGATCGGGCACGGTTTTTTTAGGCAGCCATTGGCCGAACAAAATGGTTTTACTGCGCGCCGACGGAAGAATGTCGGCCACTCTGTCGATTTGCTCCGGTTCCATCACCAGAATCAAATCGGCTTCGTCGCACATTTCGGCAGTCAGCTGGCGGGCGGTATGGCCGGCCACCACAATGCCATGCTTGAGCGCGGTTTTAATGGCCTGCAGGTCAGCGCTTTTTCCCGCCAAAGCCTTGATACCCGCCGAGCTGACGCGGTGGTCGGGCAGCTTTTTCTGCAAAATCCTTTCCGCAGTCGGCGATCGGCAGATGTTGGCATGGCAGACGACTAAAATATTCTTAAACATAAGCAGTCAGCGGTAAAAAACGGATTAATTACCGAAAGTGTTATCCAAAGTATTGACGTTGCTCACGGAGTTGGTAATCAATGAAACCACGCGGTGCCAACGGGCAACCGGTGCAGCGGTAACATAAATCACGTCTTCGGGCTGCAGCTTGAATTCGCTGCCTAAGGCATAGGCGGTGGCATCACGCAGGTTCAGCTGATAGACATGAATCGGTTTTTCCAAATCCTGCGGCGCACGGCGGATGACAAATACGCCGGTTGCGTCGGCATAGTTTTGGTTCATGCCGCCTACGTCACCCAATGCCTGAGTCAGGTTCAAACCGTGGTTGCCGATGGGGAGGGAGGTTTGTCGGCCGACCTCACCCATAATGTACACTTTGCTGTTGCTGCTGTTCGGCACATAAACGATGTCGCCGTTGCTCAGCATATGGTTTTGCGACATATCGCCGTATTGCAGCATATTTTGCAGCGAAACGGTGCGGTCGACGCCGTTATGCGTCCATTTGATGTTTTGGGTGTCGGCATTTTCGGCCATGCCGCCGGCTTGGTTGATGGCATCCAAGATGGTCATCGGTATATTGGTAATCGGCAGTTGGCCGGCCTGCTTGACCGCACCGGCCACGGAAACGCGCTGCGAACGGAATTCGGTCACGTTAATCACCACTTGCGGGTTTTTCAGATAGCGGCGCAAGCGGGAGGTCAGGATGTTTTGCAGTTCATTGATGGTTTTGCCCTTGGCATAAATCGTGCCGATAAGGGGGTAGGAAATATAACCGCGCTCGTCCACCCATGCGCCGCGGCTGACCTGATGGTCTTGCGGGCTGCTTTGCTGGATGGGGGAATTCAAATCCGCATGCGCCCATACCATGATGTTCAAAACATCGCCGTTGCCGAAGCGGTATTGGTAAGCTGATTTCTGTTGTGCCAGCGTCTGATTCGGCCGGGCGGTGACGGCCGGTTCGCGCATACGTTCAATCAGATTCAAGGTAATGGGAAACACAGCTACTCGGCTGTTCAAATTCGTATCGGCCGCCGTTTCGTTTTCACCGTAAACAATGGTTTTGTTTCTGGTTTTCAGCGACGAACCGGGGATGATGGTCGTCGTGCTGCAACCGGTGGCGAAAATGATGAATGACAAGCTGATGAGGGTAAGCTTTTTCATGTGTCGGAATATCCTTGTAAAACTCAAACAGGGTTTGGGAGGCCGTCTGAAACCGGTAAACACGGTTTTAAGTTTTCAGACGGCCTGTCGGTGTTGCGCCCAAACCAAGTCGCAAATATCGTCTTTGGGGTTAAAACCTGTCGGCGCTTCCAGCAGCAGCGCGCGCAGGGCAGGTTGGTTCATTTGCCGGCAGGCGGATTCCATCCGGGTCAGTATGTCATGTAAGTTATCCCAAGGCAGCATCACTTCGTTAGCGGTCATGATGCGCGGATGAGTGGTTTTTTCCACTTCGTCGCCGATTAAGAGTTCTTCATACAGTTTCTCGCCCGGACGCAGGCCGGTGATTTTGATTTCGATGTCGCCTTCGGGATGAAGCGCATCTTTAATCTTTAAGCCGCTCAGGTTGATCATTTGCTTGGCCAAATCGATAATTTTGACCGATTCGCCCATGTCCAGCACAAATACATCGCCGCCTTTGCCCATTGCGCCGGCCTGAATCACCAGTTGCGCCGCTTCGGGAATCGTCATGAAGTAGCGGGTAATGTCTTCATGCGTCAGGGTAATCGGGCCGCCTTCGGCAATCTGTTTCTCGAATACCGGCACCACAGAACCCGACGAACCCAATACGTTGCCGAAGCGCACCATGCAGAAACGCGTGTGCTGGCCGGGTTCGGCGGCTAAGGCCTGCAGGCAGAGTTCGGCCATCCGTTTGCTGGCACCCATGGTATTGGTGGGTCGCACGGCTTTGTCGGTGGAAATCAAAACAAAGGTATCGACATGGGCTTCTACTGCGGCCTGTGCGCAGAACAAAGTGCCGAAAATATTGTTTTGGATGCCTTCGATGGTGTTGAATTCCACCATAGGCACATGTTTGTAGGCTGCGGCATGGTAAACGGTCTCGACACGGTAGGCGTGCATGACGCTGAGCAAACGCTCTTTGTTCTGCACCGAACCCAGCAAAGGCACTACCTCGATGTCCGTCCCCGATTCAGCCTGTTTCTCGCGCAATTCTTTATCGATGCTGTATAAAGAAAACTCGGACAGTTCAAACAACAGCAGTTTGGCCGGACGGCAGCGCAGGATTTGACGGCACAATTCGGAGCCGATCGAACCGCCTGCTCCGGTCACTAGGACGACTTTGCCGCTGATGTCTGCCTGCATCAACTCGGCATGAGGCTCGACCGGATCGCGTCCCAGCAGATCCACCACGGAAATCTTTTTCAGCGAGCTGACTTTGATTTTGCCGTCGACCAAATCTTTCATGCCCGGGATGGTCAGCACTTCGCATTTGTATTTTTCCAAATGCTCGATGATGGTTTTGCGCTCTTCAAGGGTAGAACTCGGAATGGCCAACAGGATTTTTTCAACGCCGTAACGGTCGATTAGGGTTTGGATTTCGGCGGGCGAATAAACAGTCAGGTCGTAAATGACGCTGCGCTGGATGCTTTTGTCGTCGTCAACGAAAGCCACGGCATTGTATTCGCGCACCTGCTTGATGGCTTCCAGCAACTGCCGCCCCGAACGTCCCGCGCCGTAGATAATCACCGGCGTCATCTGTTTGGCATGGCTGTCGGATAAGATGGTGCGCAGAATCATCCGCGAACTGGTCACCAAAACCACTAAAAACAAAAAGTAAACCAACGGCAGCGCAAAGCTCAGCCGCTGCTCGAAAATCAAAATCCCGATGAAAAAGACGGCGGCAGAAACGGCACTGCCAATGACTGCGGAGGCCAGTACGCGCGTGCTGACATAACGCGTCACCGCACGGTAAAGGCCCAATCGGGTAAAGACGACGATGCTTAAAACCGCAGTCACACCAAAAGCCAGCCAGTTGGATGGGTTCAGCCATTCGTCCGAATAATTGAATTTGAGGCTTTGGGCAAACCAAAAGGCGATGAAAATCATCAGCACATCATGAACGACGAAAAGCGTCTTTTTCATGTTGCGCGGCAAGGCTAATAAGGTTTCCAAATTCATATTGGTATTTTCTATCAATAAGCTGCCGGTTATCTGTTTTCAGACGGCCTTCAGGCTGCGAGGCCGTCTGAAAGACATGTTAAACAGTTGCTTCCGTTAAGACTGCTTCAATGTTTTTGCAGCAGAATGCCATTTCTTCTGCGGTCAGGGTAGGGTGTACCAAAAACATCAGGCTGGTTTCGCCCAATTCGACCGCGTTTTTCAAACGTTCTTTCGGACGCCACGGCGTGCCGTCAAATGCTTTTTCCAAATAAACTTCAGAGCAGCTGCCTTGGTAGGCGGGAACCTTGCGCGCATTCAGTTCATCGATGATGCGGTCGCGTGTCCAGCCGTCTTTCAGGTTTTCGGGCTTGATGAAAACATAATATTTGTATTGCGCATGTTCGATGTAGTCGGGTACTTCGACCATGCGGATGCTCTTGAATTTGCCGAATGTTTCGGAAAACAGGGCGGCGTTGGCCTGGCGTTTGGCCGTCCAATCCGGCATGCGTTTGGTTTGGATGCGGCCGATGACGGCCTGCATTTCCATCATGCGCCAGTTGGTACCGAAGCTCTCGTGCAGCCAACGGAAGCCGGGTGCGTGTTCGCGGTGGTAAACGGCATCGTAGCTTTTGCCGTGGTCTTTGTACGACCACATTTTGTTCCATAAATCTTTGTCATTGGTGGTCACCATGCCGCCTTCGCCGCCGGTGGTCATGATTTTGTCTTGGCAGAACGACCATGCGCCGACATGACCGATGGAACCGACGGATTTGCCTTTGTATTTCGCGCCGTGCGCTTGGGCGCAGTCTTCGATGACCCACAGATTGTGTTCTTTTGCCAAGGCCATGATGCTGTCCATTTCGGCAGGCATGCCGGCCAAATGCACGACGATAATGGCTTTGGTGTTCGGCGTTAAGACGGCCTTGACGGTTTCGGCGGTAATGTTCTGGCTGTTTAAATCCACATCGGCAAACACCGGATTCGCGCCTGCCGTCACAATCGAGGACGCAGAAGCCAGGAAGGTGCGTGAAGTCACCACCACGTCGTCGCCCGCACCGATGCCCATGGCTTTCAAAGCAACATCCAACGCCAATGTACCGTTTGACAACGCAATGGCATATTCGGTTCCGATATATTGCGCAAATTCTTTTTCAAATTCGCGGCATTCGTTGCCCGTCCAATAATTGACTTTGTTCGACAGCAAGACGCGCGATACGGCATCTGCTTCTTCTTGGGTGAAGCTCGGCCACGGAGAGAGAGAGGTGTTCAGCATGATATTTGTCCTTGTCCTGCAAAACGGCAGGTTTGAAGTTTTTAAAAATCAGAAGCGGTCGGCTCAGATGTCGAACAAACCGTGCAAATCGCTTAAAGTGTCAATCCAACAATGCGGATGATGGCTTTCGGCAAAATCGTCAGGATGATTCCTGTGGATGTTTTGTGCCGACGGTTTCAGCCCGACGGTCAGCCAGCCCATTGCTTTTGGGGTGACAAAGTCTTTTTTGATGTTGTCGCCGACATAAATAAATTCACGCTTTGCGCCATACTTATCCTGAAGATGAACGAAGCGTTCCGCAGCGGGTTTTTCTGATTGGTATGATTCCGAAATCAGAATGTCGTCAAACAAATCCGCTAAGTCCAGAGCCTGCAGTTTCAGGCGTTGGGTCATGCTCCGGCCGTCGGTAATCAGGGCGGTTGCGGCAAAGTGCCGCGTCAGGTCAGCCAGTGATTCCTTGTCCAAATAAGGGCGGATAACGGGTTGGTGCAAACGGTATTGCCACAATAGTGACTGCTTTTCCGATTCGTTCAGACGGCATAACCGGCAAAGGGCATCCAACCAGCCGTTGTCCTGAAAATTCACTGCCGATTCCAAACTGTCTGCGTCGTACTCAGGGTAGAGCGCGGCAATCGCCCGTATGACGGCACGGATACCGGATACTTTGTATTCGTATTCCGAATACAAAGTATCGTCTAAGTCAAAAACCAATACGGTATCCGCAGGATTAACGGTTTTCATGAACCAGCACCTTGGCATCGTAACGCAGCATCATCAGGTTGTTTTCCCATTGGTCGAAAAACGGAATTTCCTGACCTGTCAGATATTCCCGAATCAGCCAGCCCGGATAGTTGCCGCCGGCCGCATAGGTCAAAGGGAAACCGCCGCCGAAGCGCGGATTGATTTCGACGCTGTAAAATTCTCCGGTTTTGTCGTTGTAGAAAAACTGCGCCGTAATGCAGCCGCGCGTGCCTTCCAAAACGGCCATTTTCTCCACCAATACGTCATACAGACTATTTCGGCGGGTAATGCCTTTGCTCACTTCGCCGGTACGCACTTCCAAGCGTTCGCGAGGAATCACGCATTTCAGACGGCCTTGATTGTCGTAATACATATCGACGGTGAATTCTTTAAATTCATTCACGATGTCAATCAGTTGGCAGAACATCAGTTTGGGATCGGCCATCATGTCGTCGGAAATGTCCGCCTGAGTATCGATCCGTTTCGCACCGATGGCGCGGCTGCCGTCGTAAGGTTTGACAAAGCAGGGCAGCGTCAGATTATGGCGGTCGTAAATTTCAGGCGACTGAATGCCGTATCGGGCGAACAGGTCGGCTGTTTTGCGCTTGTCGCGGCAAAGGGCGATCAGTTCGCTGTCGGACACAATGATGTGGATACCGGCCTCTTGGAAACGCAGGCGTGCGTCCGCCAGCTTCTGCAATTCGGTATCGATGGTCGGAATAATCAGACCGACATGGTTGTCGACGGCGATTCGGAAAATGCTGTCGATGTAGTCGTCCGCTTTAATGGCGGGTACGGCAAAAGAGCCGTCTGAAACATGGCAGGCCGAAGACATGTGCGGGAACATATCCGTGGTCAATACCTTGATGCCGTCTGAAAACTTGGCGGCTTCCGTTTTGAAATCCTGAACCAGCTCGACGCGGCGGCCGGCGGACAAAATCAGAACATTATTTTTTTTCATCGGTGTCATTTCCTGTGAAAAACGGCATGGTGGCTTCTCCTTCTGCGGAAATGCCCTCTTTGATAAATACTTTTTTAACGGTTAAAAACAAAATTTTAATGTCCAGCCAAAGACTGAAGTTGTCGATATACCAAACGTCGTGGGCAAACTTTTCGTCCCATGACAGAGCATTGCGGCCGTTGACCTGCGCCCAGCCGGTTACCCCGGGCTTCATTTCGTGGCGGCGGTTTTGAAAGTCGTTGTACAAGGGCAGATAGCGCATCAAAAGCGGTCTCGGACCGACCAGACTCATGTCTCCTTTTAAGACATTCCAAAGCTCGGGTAGTTCGTCCAAACTGGTGGCGCGCAGCTTGCGGCCGAACGGGGTCAGACGCTCGCTGTCGGGCAGGGGGTTGCCGTCTGAATCGACCGCATCGCGCATCGAGCGGAATTTAATCATTTTGAACGGCCTGCCGTTTTCACCCGGCCGCTCTTGGGTGAAAAAGACGGGTGAACCCAGATTTTTCCTAATCAGATAAATCAGAATCAGGAATACCGGCGACAAAATAATCAGGCCGGCTGCCGAAGCGGTGATGTCGAACAGCCGTTTAATCAGTTTTTTCATTACCCAATCTTTCAATAAGGTTGACGATTTTTCGGTAGGAAACATCCCGCTTGAAGCGGCGGATGATTTCTTCGGATTGTACGGAACCGTTTTTCTGATTCAGGAGGGCTTTGGCCGCACGCACAAAATCCTTCACATTACCTGACTCATAGTTTTCATGCGGAACCAGCGTCAAAACTTCGGCGACTTCGGGATGAATCTGGCTGTTTAACACAGGTTTCTGCAAAGCCATGTAGTCCGAAAGTTTGTTGGTAATCGAAGCGGCCGAATGGGCGTGGATGGGGTTGACCGCAATATCGCATCCTTTGGCCACCGACATCATTTCGGTGTAAGGGATATAGCCGTAAAAGCGGATGGCTTTGCTTTCATATTGTTTGAGTTTCTCCAAATCCGGGCCGCCGCCCATGACGTGCAGCTCTACATTCAGACCTTCGTCCGCCAATTGGCGGATGCCTTTGCAGACGGTTTCCATGTCGTAGCTGAAACTCAATGTGCCCAAGTAAAAAAAGCGCGTTGCGGTCGGGTCGAACTGTTTGGCAGGTGCCGATTCCAACGCCTCGAAGTCGGCGCCGATAAACACCACTTCGCCCGGCGCATCGGGATTGGCCTCACGCGCCCGCCGCAGGTAGGATTCGGAAACCGCCACCAAACCGTCTGCATAGGCATACGCTTTGTCGGCGCGTGCGGCAAACGGAAAATTCCGGTGGCCGATTTTCTTCATGAAAGGCAGCACGGCAGAGAAAGATTCCGGCCACACGTCCTGCACGTCGATAACCATTTTGTATCCCAACCGCTGCTTGAATTTCCCCAAAACCAGGTTGCTGGCGATGAAGGGATAGGCGGAATAAACCAAATCGATGTTGCCGTTTTTTTGGTTTTCGAGCCATTTTTCCAAATTCTTCACAAAGACATGATGGCTTTGCAGGCGTGCGACCGAAACGTTTTTCCGGTAGCCGCGCTCTTCCAGCAGCATCACTCTCAGACGGCCTTGAGAAGCGGTTTCGGCATCTTGAGGCCGTCTGAAAGATTTGTCGTAGTGCTTGAAATTACTGGTAATCAGCAATACGTCATGCTTTTGCGCCAGCAGTTCCGCCAAATACCAAAAGCGGTTGAAATGCGGTTCGGTCGGTAAGGAGCAGTAAGGGGCGACGATGGTAATCTTCATTTTTCAGACGGCCTTACATGTCATAAGCAGCCATGGTGGTGCGGTAGATTTCGTCATCGGAACACAGGCGGGCGACGTGTTCGTGCAATGCTTTGCCGATTTGCTGGCGCAAAGCCGGGTTGTGAACCAATTGTTCCACAGCGCCGATAAACTGTTCTTCGTCGCCGAACGGAATGCAGAAACCGGTTTGACCGTTGATGACCATTTCGGAAATGCCGGCCATGTCGTAAGTAACGACGGGTGTGTCGTATAAGCCTGATTCCAAAATGTTGTTGCCCACGCCCGCGCCGTGATCGCCGATGCAGTGGGGTGTGTTGACCAGAATGTCGACTTCCTTGAAATAGCCGGTCAAGTCGCGCACGCCGCCGAGAAACGTTACTTTGTCGTCAATCTGCAAACGCTCGGCCTGTGCTTTCAGGTTTTCCATTTCTTCGCCGATGCCGGCGATGTTCAGGCGGACAGGCAGGCCGCGGTCGATCATTTTTTTGAAAATATCCAGCATCAGATGAACGGCGCGCACAGTATCCAAACGCGACAAAGTACCCAGCATGACATAGTCTTTCTGCGTTTTTTCAGGCACATAATCCACCTTGTGCAAGGCGTTATAGGTATAGGTAACGCGTTCGGCAGGGAAGCCGTGGCGGATGAGTTTCTGCTGCTCGTGTTTGCAGTTGCCGATGATGTACACGCCCAATTTGTCGAATAATTTGGCGATTTTCGGATAGGTTTGCGGGTCAAGGCCGCGGGCGTGGTAGAACACCTTGGTTTTCGGCGATGCGATTTTGGCGGCAACGGCGCAGGCAGGGACGATACGCGCCATTTGGCAGTGAACCACATCGGGTTTTTCCTGCCGCAGCATCTTCATGTAGGCGAACATCGCTTTGATATATCCGGCTTTTCCGCCTTGGTAAAAATCGATGGGAAACCAACGGATGCCGAGTTCCTTTGCCTCTTTAATCAAAGGGCCGTCTGAAGAGGCCAAAATGATGTCGTGGCCGCGCGCTTTCAGTAAGCGGCCTAAACGGAAGGTGGCGTTTTCAGTGCCGCCGAGTCCGTCCATCGCAGAGGTTAAAACAATTTTTTTCGTCATAATCGTTTCTTCTTTGTCTATTTTGACCAATCAGGCAGCCGCATATTTTTTACTGAATAAGGGCAGCGTGCTGTAAATAAATATCATAAAGCAGGGGAACCAAATAAACGGCATCCTGAAAATGGTCGACGGAATAAAGCCCGCCAATAAAAACAGTCCCATCGCCAGCCATGCGATGAATTTTTGTTTGGAACGCAAACCGCCGCTCGCAACGGTTTGCAGCATGTAGTACAGCACATAAGCCGCAAAAGCCAACAGGGAAATGATACCGAAGCCCAAATACAGCTCGATGATGAAGCTGTGCGGATTTTCAAATCCCAAACTGCCGCTCAGATGTCCGGCAAAATATTCGCGGAAATTTTTCGGTCCGTAGCCATACAGCAAAAGCGGCGGATTGTTCCAGAAATAATTGTAGATTTCCTGCCGGTATCCCACCGAATTGTCGCTTTCCAAATCAAAAAGAAACAGATACAGACGGGAGGAAATGTTTTCCAGGAATACGTTTTCGTTGAGAGACAATAAAAAGTTTCCAATCCACTCTTTGGGAATCAGAGACAGCACGATACCGCTGATTAAAAGCATCAAAGCCGTAATGACCGCATTGTTTCGGTAAATCAAATTCAATAAAAACAGAATAATGTAGCAAAGCGTCGCCGTTCGCGATGCGCTGGCAAAAATCACGGCTCCTAAGGATAAAAACAGCAGCCATCCTATGATTTTGTCTTTCGGTCGCGCGTCCACATTAAAAAACAGCAACACCGCAGGTGCGAAACACAGTGCGGCGGTTCCCAAGTTATTGGGATTGAAGAAAAAGCCTTTGATAATCCCCGAGTCGACCGCCAATACTTCGTTGGACTGTACGAATTGAAACCCTGTCGCTACTTCGATAACCGGCGGAATGACCATACATGCCACAAAGAATATTAATGTCCGGCGGATAAAGACCAAAGGTTCTTCATGTCTGCTGATGATTAAATATAAAAGGTAAAACAGGCTCGGCAGAGAAAGGAAAAACAGCGTATCCATAAATTGGATGCGCGAAAGCGTTGAAATCCAAAGATGAATTCCGCCCCAATAAGCCATGACGAATACGGCCGATAAAGTATAAAACACGTTTCTCGGAATACGTTTTGCTTCAAATACCGCAATAACGGCCGTAGCCAAAACGATGAACACCGTCAATGGGTTGTCAATGCGGGGAATGCCGACACGATACGACAGCGCAGGCCCCAGCATGTATGAAAAAATCATCAGGTAGAAAAGAGCGGTATAGATTTTTAGTGCTTTTATTTTCACATTCATTCCTAAATACGGTGTACACGAAATCATCCGGATGATTGTCTGCCGCGAACACCGTTTGATGCTTAAGGGTTATTTCTTCAATCTGTTTTTTACCGTATTCAACGCAGCCGACAATTGGTTCTTGTGGAAGAAAACCAGTCCGGCCAAACCGGCTGCCCAAATCAGCGCAAAAATAAAATAATTGCTCCGGGTGCCGAAATAAGTGTAACCGATACACACCGCCAAACAGAAAACGGCGTTGGTATACAGTTTCAGACGGGGCATTTGCTGCCAGAGTTTGGAAGAAAGCTCCGTTTTAATGATGAAGAATACGCAGAACGACACCGCACTGGCGATTGCCGCGCCTTTGGCTCCCAGTGCAGGAACCAGAAATCTCAAGAGCGTCAGATTTACGGCCAGGCACAAAAAATTAATGACCGTAATGACCCATGTTTTCTTAATCACGTTTAAACCGATGCCGCTGACCTCGGTGAGCGTATAAAACAGCGGAAACAACAGGCTGGAGAGCAGAATAAACTGAACCGGTTCATATTTCGGCGGCAGAATCCATGTCACCACCGGCGAAAAAATACCGACGATACAGACTATCGCGCTGATTAATACGGTCATCGAGACGGCAATGTGACCGATTTTGTCTAAATTTTCGTTATCCTTTACCCATTTGAACACCATCGGTGCCCAAATGGTGGAAAAAATGCTTTGGAAGATCAGCGCAACCGCGCCGAAATTGACGGCCATCGAGTAAATCCCCAATTCTTCGAGGCTGGCCATTTCTTTCAAAACAAAGCGGTCTACCGATGTAAATCCCCAATAAGCCAGATTACCGAATGCCAAGGGCAGGCCGTAGCGCAAGGCTTTATCATAAGATTCTTTCGACCAAGGGACTTGAGCCGCCGATTTCAGCTCCCTCCGGGTTTGGTAAACCAAAATCATGACCGTGACAAACTGAGCGGCGGTATAAGACACGACCAATCCGAATGTATTTTTGGGGAGACCGAGTGCGACAAAAAGCAACACAAAAGCCAGAATAAAAAATTTCGGTATCAGTTGGCTGATTGAAAATGCAAAAGCCTTTTCCTGCATACGCAAAATCAGCGACAGAAACCTGGCAAATAGGGCAGTGCTTAAAAAGAGCAGAAACAACAAGCCCAAAGTGCCGTCGGCCAAATCGAATACCAAACCGGACGGCCATGCTGGATTCCACCATGCAATAGCCGCAGAGCCGAGTGTAACCAGTAAAAACGGCAGTGTTGCCAGAGACTTAAACAAAGAAGCTTTATTGTCCGCTTCATAATAGTCCCGGATATATGCCTGATCGAGACCTAAGCCCAAAACCAGAATAATCAGGCCTGATACGGTTTGCAGAAACACAATACGCCCGATGTCGTCGGCAGGGAAATACCATGAGATTAACGGCAGGGAAACCAGCCCGAATGCAGCACTGCCGACAGGCCCCAGTGCATAACCTAAAATTTTGCGTGCGTTCATAAAATAACCGTTTCAGACGGCCTCGCTGTGCCTTGGCCGAAATTTTCTGCTATTTAGACATCATATCAGTCTGTCAGCAGTTTTTCAGCTTTCTTGGGCCGTCTGAAAAGACAAACCGCCCAAGAAAGCCGGCTGGATGACAACCAGCCAGCCTTTGGATTACGCTTTGATGACTTTCGGATTTTTTACAGAGAATTTGCCGCGCGTATCCACGATTAATTTCGCGTGTTCGGCAATCATTTCATAATCGAATTTGTCGTGGTCGGTGGTGAGCACCACGCAATCAAAGCGTGCGATGTTTTCCGGTGTCAGGGCTTCGCTCTTCAAATCGAAGTAGTGGTGGCCGGGAATATGCGGAAATTCGGCAACGTGCGGGTCGGCATAAGAGATTTGCGCGCCCAGTTTCTGCAAACGGTCCATCACTTCCACCGACGGGCTTTCGCGCATATCGTCGACGTTTTTCTTGTAAGCAATGCCTAAAATCAGGATTTTGCTGTCTTTGATGGAACGGTTGTGCTCGTTTAAGCCCAAGCCGACTTTTTGGATGACATAGTCCGGCATGTATGAATTGACTTCGCCCGCCAACTCGATAAAGCGGGTATTGACGCCATATTCGCGCGCTTTCCAAGTCAGGTAGAACGGATCGATCGGGATGCAGTGGCCGCCCAAGCCGGGGCCGGGATAGTAGGCAACGAAGCCGAACGGTTTGGTTGCTGCCGCGGCAATGACTTCGTGAATGTCGATGTCCATTTTATCGGCGACGATTTTCATTTCATTTACCAGGCCGATATTGACGGCGCGGTGGATGTTTTCCAGCAGTTTGGTCAATTCGGCGGCTTTGGTGCTGCTCACCGGTACGACTTTATCGATGGCGGGTTGGTACAGCGCGATGCCCACTTCCAGACACGCAGGCGTGTGTCCGCCGATGACTTTGGGAATGGTACGGGTTTCAAAATTGGGGTTGCCCGGATCTTCGCGCTCGGGCGAATAAACCAAGAATACGTTTTCACCGACTTTCAGACCGCCTTCTTCCATGCGCGGCAGCAATTCTTCTTCGGTGGTGCCGGGGTAGGTGGTCGATTCCAAAGACAATACTTGGCCTGCGCGCAAGTACGGTTTGACGGCATCGGTGGTGTCTATGACATAGCTGATGTCCGGTTCGCGGTATTTGTTGAGCGGGGTGGGAACGCAGAGGATGATGGCTTCCACTTCGCCGATGCGGGAAAAATCGGTGGTTGCTTCAAACAGGGATTGGCTGGCGGCGGCGATTTTCTCAGACGGGATATGCTCGATATAGCTTTCGCCTTTGTTGAGTTTGCTGACTTTGGTTTCGTCAATGTCAAAACCCACGACTTGATAGCCGATGTCGACATAACGCAGCATCAGCGGCAGACCGACATAACCCAAACCGACGATACCGATTTTTGCAGTTTTATCGGCAAATTTTTGGATGGTGATATTTTTCATGATAATTCTCATGTAAGTGATAGAAACGGGTAATAAAACCGATGTCCGAAACGGCTTTCGTGACCTGTTTTGCCGTCATACGGCACGGTTTGCGAGAAGGCGGGTCGGCTTTACGGTTTTAAAGATTCGCAGGCAAAGCGAACATAAGCTTTTCTAAGATTCTTTTTTTCTGAAAAAGTTTTGTCGGGAGAGAATGGAGTTATCCGGCCATTCCATGATTATTGAAAACCATTAGGTATAACATAATGGAATAAATGATTA
Source organism: Neisseria sp. CCUG12390 (assembly GCF_047837985.1). Classification (GTDB taxonomy): domain Bacteria; phylum Pseudomonadota; class Gammaproteobacteria; order Burkholderiales; family Neisseriaceae; genus Neisseria. Next base: position 2,160,450 of record NZ_CP181244.1, on the reverse strand, counting down.
TAGATATATGATATTTAATGGATAAATTGTTTTTATCGACTGAAGGGCGTGTCTGTTTCTGAAAAATAAAATTCAAACTTGTTTGCGTTTATTAACATTTTTTAGTCATAAGGCCAATTAATTTGAGTATAACCGGATGGAATTTTTTTATGAGGGATAATGTTTACACCGCAGTATTGGTTATCTAATCCTTCCGGTTGTTTTGCGTCGATTGCAATTTAACGTTTTTTAACGAATCAACGTCCATTTGATATCCGGACCCAACTGTTCCACGCTGCGGGTAAGCCATGCCGGAGGGTGCTTCAGTGCGTCCGGATTTTCCGCCGTTTCAAACAGAGATTTTCCGGGATTGCCCAAAATTTTCGGCGATTGGTAGAGCACGATTTCATCGGCCAAGTCCGCTTGGAGAAAGGCAGTGTTAAGCGTGGCACCGGCTTCCACCATCAATTCGCCGATGCCTCTTGCAGCCAGCATTTCCAAAAGGTGGTTCAAATCAATGCGCCGGTGATTTTCAGACGGCCTGATGATGTCGATATGCGGATAAGCCAGATAAGGCTGCCAACGCGTTTCGTCTTCGACCAAGGTGACAATCAGCGTCGGACTGAGGCCGTCTGAAACCAGATGGCTGTCCGACGGGGTTTGCAGTCGGCTGTCCAAAACCACGCGGACAGGCTGGCGCAGGGTAGGAAAAGCGCGTACGTTCAAACGCGGATTATCGGCCAAGACCGTGCCGATTCCGGTCAATACGGCGCAGCTTTCGGCGCGCATCTGCTGCACATCGTTTCTTGCTGCTTCGCCGGTTATCCATTGGCTTTGGCCGTCTGAAAGCGCGGTTTTGCCGTCCAAGCTGGTGGCGCATTTGAGCCGCACATAAGGCCGCTTGCGTTCGATGCGTGACAGGAAACCGCGGTTGAGTTCGCGCGCTTCCTGTTCGAGCAGACCGCTCTGGGTTTGAATGCCTGCTTCGGCCAGCATCGCCAAACCTTTTCCCGCCACCAACGGATTGGGGTCGGTCATGGCAGCCACGACGCGCGTGACACCACTTTCGATCAAGGCTTTGGCGCAGGGCGGAGTGCGTCCGTAATGGCTGCAAGGCTCAAGCGTGACATAGGCCGTTGCCCCTTTTGCCATGTTGCCGGCCTGACGCAAAGCGTGTACTTCGGCGTGCGGTTCGCCTGCTTTGACATGATAGCCTTGGCCGACGATTTGCCCGCCGTGTGCAATCACGCAGCCGACACGGGGATTGGGTGAGGTGGAAAAACGCCCCAACCGGGCAAGGGCAAGGGCGTTTTGCATCATCAGAGTATCTGTTTCGCTAAACATGTTTTCAGACGGCCTTTTTATTTGACAAGATTGACGTCTTTTAAGACAACAGCCAGCTGCTCGGCCGAAGCGGTGGGCGAACTGGCGCATACGGTATAAATATCGGTTTCGTGAATGGCAATGCAATTTTCGGAGAGTGTGCCGCCGTCTGCATCGGTTTGTGAAAATTGATAATTCATGCGGTTGTCGGTGGCGATGCCGACGCGCATGTCAGTCATGCCCGGAGCCGACTGAAGGGCTTCTTTCAGATGGGAAAAATAGGCTTTCGCATCGGTTTTGGCCTTGCCCAAATTGCCGGCGTAGAGGGTAATGTCGGACGAGGGATCACGCTGCAACAGGGTCAGTTCGTCAGCGGCGATGCCGTCGGGATGCCAGCTTTTGTCTCCGATAATATCGGCGAAGCGGCCGTTTTCAATCACGATACGGATTTTACCGTCTTGGCTGTTGAGCGTCTGTATCGTGTTTTCCTGTTTGGCCGGAGCGGAGGCTGCCGGGGCTTCGGAAACTGCGGAAGCCGCTTCGGCAGGCGTGTCGTTGACTTTGCTGCATGCGCTCAGGATGAGGAAAACGGGAATAGACCATAAAATTTTTGTGTTCATGACATGTGTGCTCATTGTCCGGGCAGGGCTGTGCGGCGGTTTCAGACGGCCTTATTTGGCTTGCGGCGATTGCGGTAGGGTGGCAATCGCCTGGGTGAATTCCGAAACATCTTTAAAACTCTTATAAACCGACGCAAACCGTACATAGGCCACTTGGTCGATTTTGGCCAATTCTTCCATCGCCATTTCGCCGACCAGTTGGGAAGGGACTTCCTTTCTGCCCAGTTGGTAAAGCCGCTGCTCAATCAGCGCAACGGTTTCGTCGATTTTTTCAGGAGAAACCGGGCGTTTGTGCAGGGCGCGGGAAAGGCTGGTGTGGAGTTTGTGGGGATTGAAATTGACGCGGCTGCCGTTGGTTTTCAACACTTGCGGCATACGCATTTCAACGGTTTCGAAAGTGCTGAAACGCTGTCCGCAAGACACGCAGCGGCGGCGGCGGCGGATGCTGTTGGTTTCTTCCAGCAGGCGCGAGTCGGTAACCTGTGTGTTGGCGTGTTGGCAGAACGGACATTTCATATGCAGCTAAATCGTTTGTTTGTAAATAGTTATTGTAACTGATAGCCGTATGCCCGTATAGCGGAAATCAAATCAGGCCGTCTGAAACGGTAAGGGTTTCAGACGGCCTGATTTTATGGACGGAACCGACAGAATAAAACCGCGTGGGCAGCGAGTGCACACCATGACCAGGCCGTCTGAAAAATATTTTAGAAAAAAGATTTCGGGTGTACACCGAGACTGAGGCACGATTTCAGCAGGATACGCCGACCGCCCGCGCCAATGCCAAGCCTTCTTCGACGCTCATATAAAGCGAGGTATGTGGTTTGTCCGAACGGACGATGTCGCCCTGCCGGAACATCACCAATTCGTTGACTGCCAACTGATGCCAAGTTTCGTCACGGGTCAGGGGCAGGGTGGCGATGACGGCGACTTTGTCGTCGGGGGTGGTGACTTCGGCAAAATCGACGGTTACGTCGTCGTCCAACAAACGGGCTTTGCCGAACGGCGCTTTGCGCACGATATAGTGCAGGAGCGTGCTGGCGTGGGCAAACAGGCAGTCGCCGTTGGACATGACAAAATTAAACAGGCCGTAGGCGCGGATTTCGTGGGTCAGTTCGCTGACGGCGGTAAATAAAGCGGCTTCGTCGGGCTTTTCTTCAAACTGCCGACGCAGGCTGTTGAGAATATAGCAGAATGCGCGTTCCGAATCGGTGCAGCCGACGGCACGGTAAAATCCGCCTTGTTCCGGTGAAAAATCAATCAGATGGCCGTTGTGGGCAAACAGCCAGTATTCGCCCCACATTTCGCGTACGAAAGGGTGGGTGTTGGCCAGAGAGGTCTGTCCCTGTGAGGCTTTGCGGATGTGGGCAATGACGTTTTCCGACTTGATGGGGTAGTCGCGCACCAAGTCCGCCACCGGCGAATTTGCGCTCGGTTTGTCGTCATGAAACAGGCGCACGCCTTTGTCTTCGAAAAAACCGATGCCGAAACCGTCGGCATGGTGGTCGGTAATGCCGCCGCGCCGTCTGAAACCTTCAAACGAGAACGTGATGTCGGTGGGGGTGTTGCAGTTCATGCCGAGCAGTTGGCACATGGGGTAAAACCTTTATGATAAGAACGGGATGCTTGAATTATGGTATATCGGAAAAGGGTTTTCAATAGTTTTGCGGTGTGATGGTCAGCGTGAATGGGCATGTGGTTTGAGGCCGTCTGAAAAGACATGGGTGCAGTCCGGGGTTTCAGTCCGGCTTCATTCTGATTTGGGTTAAATGAATGCCGGTATGATTTTATCCCGAGGCCTTTGCAAAACCCGAAAATATTCAGAAATCTCTAATCCGTCATCAGCTGCGCAAGTCCGCTAGCTTCCCCTGTGCAGCTAATGACGGACATTGGTTTTCAGGCTTGAATCAGGTTTTGCAAAGTCTGAGGCCGTCTGAAAGTTTGCTGTCCGTCACGTTTTTTAATGAAGAAATGGTTTCAGACGGCCTTTTGCTGACGCCATCCGGTTTCTACAAATAAGGCTGCAACGTGCGCTCCAGGACAGCCATATCGGTAATTTCCGTGATATTGGCTTCGCCTAAACGGTTCAAACCGATAAAACGCATCACGCCGCTGCTGACTTTTTTGTCGTGGCTCATGTGTCCGATCCATTTTTCAAACGCAAACTTCGGCGGTGCGGACGGCAGTTTGGCGGCCTCGAGCAGTGCGGCGATGCGCCGGGTGTCGGCTGCGGTGGTTTTGCCCAGCTGCTCAGACAAGCGCGCCGCCAATACCATTCCGGCGGCCACAGCTTCGCCGTGCAGCCAAACGCCGTAGCCCATTTCGGCTTCGATGGCGTGGCCGAATGTGTGGCCCAAATTCAGCCATGCGCGGATGCCTTGTTCGGTTTCGTCCTGCGCCACGATGCCGGCTTTCATTTTGCAGCAGTGGTAAACCGCTTGAGCGAGTTTTTCGGGATGTTGTGCCATTAAATCGGACATGTTTTGTTCCAGCCAGGCAAAGAAATCGATGTCTCCGAGCGCGCCGTATTTAATGACTTCAGCCATACCTGCGGACAATTCGCGCTGCGGCAGGGTGTGCAGCGTATTTAAGTCGGCGAGTACGGCTTGCGGCTGGTAAAACGCGCCGATCATGTTTTTGCCTAAAGGGTGGTTGATGGCCGTTTTACCGCCGACGGAAGAATCGACTTGGCTCAACAGGGTAGTGGGCACTTGGATAAACGGCGCGCCGCGCTGGTAGGTTGCGGCGGCAAAACCGACCATGTCGCCGATGACGCCGCCGCCGAGTGCGATTAAGGTGGTTTTGCGCTCGGCGCGGTTTTGCATGAGACCGTCGAAAATCAGGTTTAAAGTTTGCCAGTTTTTATGTTCTTCACCGTCGGGAAGAATGATGCTGAAATGCGCAATGCCGAGTTTGTCCAAGGCCGTCTGAAAACTTTCCAAATAAAGCGGGGCAACGGTTTCATTGGTAATGACAGCGGCTTTGTTGGTCAGGTAAGGCCGCAGCAATTCATCGGCTTGCACCAACAGGTTTTGGCCGATGAAAATCGGGTATTGATGCGAAGGGGTTTGGACGCTCAGGGTGTACATGATGGTTCCTAATGGGGTCTGTCTGCGTTAAAGGCCGTCTGAAAGACATGAAGGAACTCTGTTTTCAGACGGCCTCTGACATGGGATGGTCATTGGTCTCAACCGGCTTGAAGGACATTGAGCAGACGGTTGACGGTTTTTTGATAATTTTCCGATTCGATGACCAGATGCGCGGTTTCGCGGTAGATGCGGTCGCGGATGTCGTAAAGCTCTTGCAGCTTGGCCAACGGATCTTCAACCTGCAGCAACGGGCGGTTAGTGTCGTATCGGGTGCGTTCCAGCAGGATTTCGGGACGGGTATGCAGATAGACAACCGTACCGTGTTCTCTCAAGCATTTGCGGTTTTCTTCACGCAGGGGCGCGCCGCCTCCGGTCGATAATACAATGTTTTCCAGAGCACACAATTTTTTGAGCATATTGCTTTCACGGTCACGGAAGCCCTGTTCGCCTTCCATCTCGAAAATGGTGGGGATAGAAACGCCGGAAGCGACGCATATTTCATGGTCGCTGTCGTAGAAAGGGCGGTCGAGCATTTGGGCGATGTGTTTGCCCAAAGTGGTTTTTCCTGCGCCCATCAGTCCGATAAAGATTAAGTTGCCGTTGATTTTTTCCATAATAACGGCATTCTATACGAAATTGGCAGGAAAATGTTTTATGGTGAGTATCAGTCGGTTTTTACGCAAGGAAATATTAAAACGGGCATACATTTGAAAATATGTATGCCCGTTTGGTTGGGTTAGTAGCGCAAATTATTTCCTACGCTGTCCATAATGCGCGGTGTGATGAATACTAGCAATTCACGGCGGTTTTCTTCGCGGGCGCGTGATTTGAACAGGTTGCCCACTACCGGGATATCGCCCAACAAAGGTACTTTATTGACATTGTTGGAGGATTCTTCCTCATAAATGCCGCCGACAATTAAGGTGCCGCCATCTTCCACCATGGCTTGAGTATTCAGGCTCTTGGTGCTGATACACATGGTGCTCAAAGAATCCACGGTACATGGTTGCGGCGTATCTTTATTGATTTTCACCGTCATGATGATTTGGCCGTCAGGCGTGATATTCGGCGTTACCGTCAAGCCCAATACCGCTTTTTTGAACGATACCGAAGTCGCACCGCTGGAGCTGGCTTCCTGGTAAGGGATTTCCGTACCGGCTTCAATCGTTGCCTCTTTGCGGTCTTGGGTGAGTACACGCGGATTGGAAATGGTTTTGCTCTTGTTTTGGCCTTCTGCCGCAGACAATTCCAATCCTAATGCACCGGAAGCAACCGAGCGTACCAAGGCAATCGATGTGGCCGCTGCGTTGGTAGTCGGCAGGCTGATGTTCGGGCTGAATTCCAAAGCATTTAAGGTCGGAATGGTCGCAGAGCCGCTTAAGATAGCATTGGCTCTAGTGACGTTGTTGTCATAATTGGTGGAATTGTTTTTCAGTGCGTTTGACAGGTTCGAACCCCAAGTGTTGCGACCCCTTACACCGTTATAGCCGAATTTTACGCCCAAGTCGCGTGAAAAGCCTTCATCGGCTTCCACGATACGCGCCTCTACCATCACTTGACGTGTCGCTACGTCCAATTCTTCAATCAGCTTGCGGAATTTCTCAATGACGGTGCGGTTGTCGGTAATGATCAGGGTATTGGTAGCCGGATCGATCAAGGCGCTGCCGCGGTCACTCAGCAATGTGTTGCGGTTGTTGCTGCCGCTGCTGCCGCCGTTCTCGTCAATACGCAGAATCTTGCGGAATTCTTCGACGTTTTTGTATTTCAATTGGAAGGTCTGTGACAGCAACGGACCGAGTTCGGCAATCTCTTTTTCTGCTTGCAGGAAAGCCTTGTCTTTGGCCAAAAGTTCGTCACGCGGCGCGATATTGATGATATTGCCTTGGCGGCGCATGTCTAAGTTGCGCGCCTGCATCACCAAATCCAATGCTTGATCCCAAGGCACATCTTTTAACGATAAGGTCATTTTGCCGTTAACCGTATCGCTGGCCACAATGTTCACACCTGATTCTTTGGACAAAATCTGCAAAATGGTACGGACTTCCACATCTTGGAAATCCAAAGAGATTTTGCGGCCGTTAAAGGATTTGTTGGCATTGTTTTTCAAGCCGCGGCTTTCGATAGCCGCAGTTTTCGGTACGATTTCAAAAGTATGGCGGCCGGCAGCAGATTTACTGCTGACATCCCAGTTGCCTTTTGTGCGGATAATCAGTTGGGTGGCGTTGCCGATACGTTTCAAAGTGACGTTTTGTACCGGCGTATTGAAGTCGCCTACGTCCAGATTACGTTGCGCCTGGGTAGGTAACGGATGGTTTTTTAAAGTAATCACCATGCGGTCGCGCTCTTGTTTGACTTCAGGGCTGCCTGAGAAGGTCGGAGCGGATAATTCTACGATGCCGGAATTGCGCGAACCTTTGCGGAAGTCAATGTTGGCACTGGTGGCAACTTGGCCGGCCTGGGTAGCGCGCGGTGCGGCAGCGGGCGCAGAGGCGGAATAAGTGGCAGCCGGTGCAGCCACATTTTGATCTGCAGATTCGCTGACATATACCCATACTTCATCGCCACGGATTTCGGTGTTGTATTGGCCTGCTTTATTCAGACCGAGCAGAATGCGGGCTCGGTCGTTATTCTGAGCTGCGGTAATCTGGTTCAACAGAGGATCAGAATATTCCAAAACAGGCTGAGGCAGTTGGATGTTGGTATTGGCAAAATCCAAAGCGATGCGGGCAGGTGTAGAAGTCACAAAGCCGGTAGGGCTGGTTATGTCTTTGTCAAATCGGATTTTGATGATTTTTTGATTGTCGGGCAAAGTAGATACATTGATGTCGGTAATGTTACCGGCAAAGGCCGTCTGAACAGCCATCGCGATACTCAGGCCGGCAAATAATCTTGTCATGCGTTTGGTTTTCATAAAGTGAGACCCCTTAAATTAATTTGGAACAATAGCTGTATTATTGCTGTCAGACTCGGGCGGAGGCGCTGCAGTGCTTGGCGCGGATTGCGGCAGATTATTGCTGCCGTTTCCATCTGACTGATTGCTCAGCGGTAATTCTGCCGTCCGGTATACCCAGTTTCCGTAGCTGTCTTCAACCATTTCGGTGATGACAATTTTATCTTCGGTAATTTTTTGGATTTTACCGTGGTTTTGTCCGATATAGTTACCTGGTACGACGGTATAGACGTGGTTTTCAGCCTGAACGAAGCCGGAGACTTTTTGGCCGCCTCTCAAGCTGCCGACATAGCGCAGGTTTTCCAGGCTGAATGCTTCCAGTGTTTCTTTTTGGCGACGCAGGTTAGGTGCGTTGCCGTTGCCGGATATAATGGTCTGCAACCGTCGGGAATCGAAAGCGTTAAGGCCGCTATAACCCGGTGGTGTATAAGCTTTGGGAGGGATTACGGTAGGCGCTTCAAAAGGAATAACGTGTTTTTCGGCATCCTTGCGTGTCTGCGCCATCCATTGATTTAAATCATCATAGGTCGGCGTACAGGCCGTAATACCTAAGATACCCAAGAGTAAGATAGTATTTTTCATGATTTCCCTATATTACTTTTTAGTTTTTCGGCTGCTCGGAAGTGTCTTGGCCGTTGGCTTCTTCCTGTGCAGCTTTTTGTTCTGCGGCAACTTCTTCGGCAGGACGTGCTTTGTAAGTGGTTGCTGTTGCACTTAAGGTCAGCAGGCTGCCTTTACCGTCTTTGCTGTTTTTGTCTTCCGAAGATTGGACAATTTTCAGTGACTCCAATGTGATGATGCGGGACAGTTCGCCGACATCACGGGTAAATTGGCTGATTTGGTTATATTTTCCTGTTACGGCAATGTCGTAAGGAAGTTTTTGAATCGGCCCGTCATTTACCGGAGGCTGAGGAATCACGCTGTCCAAACGTAAACCGTTTGTCGAACCGGCTTGATGCAGTTCCTGAATCAATGTTGGAATCTCGGCATCGGTCGGCAACTGTTTCAGCAATACATCAAATGCAGAGCGGATGGATGTTAATTCCGCTTGCAGATTGTTCAAGCTGGCGGCTTCGATGCTTTTTTGAGTGTAAGTCTCTTTCAGCTTGACCTCGGTTTCTTCTTGCTGCGCTAAGGTTTCCAATTGTGTACGGAACAGGGCAAAATAACCGACAACCAAAATTGCCAATACGGCTAAGATGGCTAAGAACCATTTTGCAGGATTATTGAGCAGGTAGAGGTTTTGAACGTCGATATCTTTTAATTTTTTAGCAGCCATTTAGTTTGCCTCCTGTTCTTGTACGGTTGGTAAGGCAACTTCTGAGGCTGAAGCATTGGCAGCAGGAGCAACAGTTTGCGAAAGTAACACGCGCAAGGTAAATTCTTGGTAGTTGTCTACTTTTTTAATGCTCAGTAACTCAGGTTGGGAGAAAACGCCTGTGCTTGGCAAAGCGCGCATGAATACGGCAATCTTATTGTCGCTGATGGCGCGTCCGGTGACTTTATAAGCGGTTGCGCTCTCTGCTTCGAGCGAGGTCAGATAGGTATTATCAGGCGTTAAAACATTTAAAGTGTCGATGATATATGCAGCTTGTGAGCGTTTTTCCTGCAATTCTTCCACTTTGATTTTTTTTGCCAAGAAGTTTTCTTTCTCAGCCTGTAGTTTTTTAATTTCGCCTAAATCTTCATCTAATTTTTTGATTTCGGATTCTAAAAAAGCATTTCTACCTTGCTGGCTGCCAATGGCGTTTTCAATACTCAAATAAGTGAGAACGGATAACCCCAACCCCGTAAGCAAAGCGGTCAGCATGAGTAATTTGAACTGTTGCTTTTTCCGCTGTCTAATTTCTTCCCTATAGGGAAGAAGGTTGATTTTAATTAATTCAATCATATTACAATCCCCTTAAAGCTAATCCGAAAGCCATGGTTAAAGATGGCGCATCTATTTGTAATTGTGACAAATCTATCTTGCTGTTTCTTTCGGTGTAAGTCACCGGATGGACGCATTGTGTCGGTGTATTGGTCTGCGAGAAAATGCTCTCGGCCAAGCCGATTTGTTGGGATGATGCGCCGGTTAACAAGATGTGCTTGATGTTCGAGAATGTTTCCGTATTCTGCGTGGTATAGTAAAACTGCAGGACACGCTGCACTTCTTGGGCAACCTGTACATTGAACCGATCGGCGACTTGGGTTTGGTAATCAGACGGGCGCGTGTCGGCAATCATCATCTGGGCTGCTTTTTCTTCGGTAACCTGATAAGTTCGCTGGATTAGTTGGTTTAACTGCTCGGTACTGACCGGTGTTTCCTGCTTATACAGTATCTGGCCGTTTTGCATAATCAGAGCATACATTTGAGTGGCATAGATACCGAAGACGGCAATTTTTTCGTTGGTCAATTCGGGTGCGTGATGGTTAATCCAATAAGTGTAGGCATTGCGCTGAGCCAAGAGATCCAAATCCATCGCAGACAAATCCATACCGGCACTCTCAAACATTTCAATGCGAGGTTCGATGTCGTCTTTTTTTGATGCAACCAAAAGCACTTGCTGACCTGCAGGGGAAACGGAAGTGCCAGTGACTTGATAGTCATAGCTCATCTCATCGATGGGGCCGATTTGGGTAATTTCGGCTTCAGCGAAATCTTCCAAGTCCAAATCAGTATCTTTGGTGTTGTAGATAACTTGTTCTACGGTAGCAGCGCTTTGGGGAATGGCGGCTACAAAATTTTTGCATGATGTACGCAGCTGGGTATAGCTGTGTTGCAAATATGTGACAAGTTGTTCGTAGTCTTGAATTTTATTGCCTTTGACAATATTCTTAGGCAGTTTGGTAATAACGTATTTTTCCAACTGGATTTGGTTTAAACTACGGCCTGACAGCTGAACCATCTTGATGGCGTGCTGCGTGATATCTACCCCAATGGCAGCACGGTTGCTTAGGCTTGTAGCGGCTTTATTGGTTTTTGTCGTTGTATTTTTAGTGCTTTTTGATAAGCGCATCATATGACTTCCCTGTATCATTACGAGTGAGTAACGGTTTCGATATTCTTAACGAATTCTTTTTCTTTACACATTTGTAACTGTGTCTTGTAGAAACCGTTAGCTATTTTACTTTATTTAATGCATTTGATGGCAAAATATTAATTAGTCATGATTAAAAAGATTATAACAACTTGTATCGGGTTGCTTTTGGGTTTGGTTCTTTTCGGTATCGGATTGATTGCAATAGCGATTTTAGTGACCTATCCCAAGCTTCCTTCGCTGGATACTTTACAACACTATCAGCCTAAGATGCCGTTGACGGTATATTCTTCAGATGGCCAGGTGATTGGGCTTTATGGCGAAGAGCGCCGTGAGTTTACGAAAATTGCAGATTTCCCGAAAGTTTTGAAAGATGCGGTAATTGCTGCTGAAGACAAACGCTTTTATGAACATTGGGGTGTGGATGTTATCGGTGTGGCCAGGGCGACTGTCGGCAATTTGGTTGCAGGGGGGGTTCAGTCCGGCGCCAGTACCATTACCCAGCAAGTAGCCAAAAATTTTTACTTGAGCAGCGAGCGTACTTTTACCCGTAAATTCAACGAAGCATTGCTGGCTTATAAAATCGAACAGTCTCTGAGTAAAGATCAGATTTTGGAGCTGTATTTCAACCAGATTTATTTGGGGCAGCGTGCTTATGGTTTTACTTCTGCTGCCCAAATTTATTTCAATAAAAGCGTTAAAGATTTGTCGCTGGCTGAAGCCTCGATGCTGGCAGGATTGCCGAAAGCGCCTTCCGCTTATAATCCGATTGTCAATCCGGAGCGTGCAAAAATGCGTCAAACCTACATCTTGAACAACATGTTAGATGAAGGAATGATTACTATGCAGCAACGTGACCAAGCAATTAAGGAAGAATTGCATTATGAACGCTTTGTTCAGAAAATCGATCAAAATGCCCTTTATGTTGCCGAAATGGTACGTCAGGAACTCTATGAAAAATATGGTGAAGATGCGTACACACAGGGTTTCAAGGTTTACACAACGGTCAGTACCGAGCATCAGAAAGCCGCAACTGCCGCTTTACGTCGTGCTTTAAGGAATTTTGACCGTGGGAGCAGATACCGTGGAGCGGAAAATTATATCGATTTGTCGAAATCTGACAATATTGAGGAAACCGTCAGCCAGCATCTTTCTACGCTCTATACCGTAGACGGAATGGTGCCTGCTGTTGTGTTGGATACGGCAAAGCAAAGCATACAGATTCAGTTGCCCAGCGGTCGGAAAGCGACATTGGGAAGCCGTTCTTTAGGGTTTGCCGCGCGTGCGGTCAATAATAAGAATATGGGTGATGACCGTATCCGGCGCGGATCGATTATCCGAGTGAAGGGCAGCGGTGACAGTTGGACGGTGGTTCAAGAGCCATTGCTGCAAGGTGCGCTGGTATCATTGGATGCCAAGACCGGTGCGGTGCGTGCTTTGGTTGGCGGATATGATTACCATAGTAAAACCTTTAACCGTGCCACCCAAGCTATGCGTCAGCCGGGTTCCACCTTTAAGCCTTTTGTGTATTCGGCAGCCTTGGCTAAGGGGATGACTGCATCGACGCAGATTAACGATGCACCGATCTCGCTTCCCGGAAAGGGTCCGAACGGTACGGTATGGTCACCGAAAAATTCAGACGGCCGTTATTCGGGTTACATTACCTTGCGTCAGGCATTGACTGCATCTAAGAATATGGTCTCCATCCGCATTTTGATGTCGATCGGTGTAGGCTATGCGCAGCAGTATGTTCAGCGGTTCGGATTCAGGCCGTCTGAAATTCCGGCTACTTTGTCGATGGCCTTGGGTACGGGTGAGACCACACCTCTGAAAATGGCGGAAGGCTATGCAGTATTCGCCAACGGTGGCTATCGTGTTTCTGCTTATGTTATTGATAAAATCTACGATAGCCAGGGTCGCCTGCGTGCGCAGATGCAGCCTCTGGTGGCAGGTGAGAATGCGCCTCAGGCAATTGATCCCCGTAATGCCTATATCATGTATAAAATTATGCAGGATGTCGTCCGGTCGGGTACGGCTCGTGGTGCAAGTGCGGTCGGGCGTTCGGATATTGCCGGTAAAACGGGTACGACCAATGACAACAAAGACGCATGGTTCATCGGCTTTAACCCGAGTGTCGTGACGGCGGTATATATCGGTTTTGACAAGCCGAAAAGCATGGGGCGTGCGGGTTACGGCGGCACAATTGCTGTGCCGGTTTGGGTTGAATACATGCGGTATGCATTGAAAGGAACGAAAGTGGCCGGTATGAAGGCTCCGGAAGGAATGGTCACCAAGAACGGGGAGTATTACATGAAGGAGCGTCAAGTTACCAGCAGCGATTTGGCTTTGGATAACAGTGGTAGTGTGCCTAGGGCAAATAATACGCCACGCCGCCAGCGTTCCACTACTCCTAATCGTGAAAGTGCAACACGACGACAGGATTCGGAAGCACCGCAATCAGCTCCGGTAGAGACACCGTTGCCGCCAACCAATAGTAATAGCGGCGGCAACAGACAACTGGATTCGTTGTTCTAAATCATCAGGAAAAGGCCGTCTGAAAATTTTCAGACGGCCTTTGTTTTCTATTCGGCGGCGATTTGCGGTTTATCAAAACTATACCGCCTACGCTTGGTTACAATGATTCAATCATTTTGTTGCAGGCCGGATATTTCTGCCTGATGGCGGGCAAACCATTTGCCGATGACTTGATTTACTTCTTCGATGCCGTGTTTTTTCAGGCTGGAGAACAATTGAATGCTGATGCTTTGGCGTTCTGTGTAAGGTTTGAGTGCCTTTTTCACTTCCCCTAAGGTTTTGATTTGGTCGTTTTTAGAAAGTTTGTCGGCTTTTGACAACAAAATATGTACCGGTCTGCCGGTGGCATGGAAAAAGTCCAGCATTTGGATGTCCAAGGCTTTCAAAGGATGGCGTGCGTCCATGATCAACACCAAACCGATGAGTTGTCTGCGCGTCTGTAAATAGTCCCCCAGCAGTTTTACCCAGTGCGCACGGATGGCTTCAGGAACTTGGGCATAGCCGTAACCGGGCAAATCGACCATAAAATTACCGTTCGCCAGCTCAAAAAAATTGATATGCTGGGTACGACCGGGTGTTTTGGAAACATAAGCCAGGCGCACATGATTGGTAAGGGTGTTAATCGCGCTGGATTTGCCCGCATTACTGCGTCCGACAAAGGCAATTTCGGCCGGCGTGTCCGGTAAATCTTTCAAATGATTAACGGTGGTGAAGAATTTTGCGTTTTGGAAGAGATTCATAGTAGTAATTTAATGTAAATTTAGTATAGAATACCATGTTTATAGGATCATCGGTTTTGATCGGTTCGAAATATCCGGTATTTGAGTATAAAAAAGGCATTGTTTCGGTACGCAATGCTGCAATCAGGAGCACTCCATGAAACGATTCACTTTATTGGCTTTGGCCTTGGCGGCAGGGGCAGTGACTGCGGCGCCGAAGGCCGATGTGGCAAAAGGCAAGGAAATCGCAAACAATGTTTGCGCGGCGTGCCATGCTGCCGACGGTAACAGCGGCATTGCCATGTATCCGAAAGTATCGGCACAACACGCAGCCTATATTTTCCAACAGACGATGGATATTAAAGAAGGCAAACGCGTCCACGGTTCGGCTGCGGCGATGAAGCCGTTGGTGATGGGGTTGTCCGAACAAGACATCCGTGATGTATCCGCATTCTATGCCAAACAGCAGGCCAAGCCGGGTGAAACCAATCCGAAGGAAAATCCGGAATTGGGCGCGAAGATTTTCCGTGGTGGTTTGGCGGATAAAAAAGTACCGGCCTGTATGTCTTGCCACGGCCCGAGCGGTGCAGGTATGCCGGGTGGCGGTGCGGATATTGTCGCTTATCCGCGTATCGGCGGCCAGCATAAGGCATATATCGTGGCGCAAATGCAGGCCTACCAATCGGGTCAGCGTGAAAACGCCATGATGCAGGATATTGCCAAACGCATGTCGGCCGAGGAATTGGATGCCGTGGCCAACTTTATCCAAGGTTTGCATTAATTTGCACGATTACGCAATTCTATAATTAAGGCCGTCTGAAAGAATTTGATTTCAGACGGCCTTAAGCACATACACTAACAAATCATTTAAAATAATAATCGATGTTTTCTGATTAATTGGTTTGGGTGATTTATACTCTATAGTTAAAGCTGTTGTAGAGAATCCACATTTTATGAGCGTTACTCAAAAAACTGTTCCGTTTATCCGCCGGCCATGGTTCGCATTTTTAAGTTCCATGCGGTTTGCCGTTGCCTTGCTCAGCTTGCTGGGGGTGGCTTCGATTATCGGTACGGTCTTGCAGCAAAACCAGCCGCAAGTGAACTATGTCGTCAAATTCGGCCCGTTTTGGTCGCAGATATTCGGTTTTCTGGGCTTGTATGATGTATATGCGTCGGTTTGGTTCGTCATCATCATGCTGTTTTTGGTGATTTCCACCAGCCTGTGCCTGATTCGCAATGTGCCGCCGTTTTTGCGTGAGATTAAATCGTTCCGCGAAAATGCCAAAGAAAAATCATTGGCCGCCATGCGCCATTCGATTGAACTGCCGCAAAATATTCCGCCTGAAGTGGTGCAGCGTTATTTGGAAGTGCAAGGCTTTGCTGCCAAAACCGTGCAACGTGAGGACGGTTCGGTTTTGGTGGCGGCCAAAAAAGGCGCAATGAACAAATGGGGTTATATTTTTGCCCACGTTGCCTTGATTGTGATTTGTCTCGGCGGTTTGATTGACAGCAATCTGCTGCTGAAAGTCGGTATGCTGACGGGGCGTATCGTGCCGGACAACAATGCCATGTATGCCAAAGATTTCAAGCCGGAAAGTGTGTTGAGCACCGCCAATCCGTCTTTTCGCGGCAACGTCAACATCAACGAAGGGCAAAGTGCCGACGTGGTGTTTGTGAACGCGGATAGCGGTATGCTGGTGCAGGATTTGCCGTTTGAAGTTAAGCTGAAAAAATTTCATATCGATTTTTACGATACCGGTATGCCGAAAGATTTTGCCAGCGATTTGGAAGTCACCGACAAGGCTACCGGTGAAAAAATCGAGCAAACCATCCGCGTCAACCATCCGCTGACTCTGCACGGTATCACGATTTACCAAGCCAGCTTTGCCGACGGCGGTTCGGATTTGAAATTCAAGGCATGGAATTTGAGCGATCCGAGCCGTCAGCCGGTTGCATTGAAAGCCACATCGATGCGCGAGTTTCCGTTCAATGTCGGCGACACTTCCTACCGTTTGGAATTCGATCAGTTTACGGCGATGAATGTCGAAGACATGAGCAGGCCGTCTGAAAAGGCGGATGCCGGATTGCAGGATACGATTAATGATGTCCGCGCGGTTTCGCAGGAAAACAAAAAATTTACCAATATCGGCCCGTCCGTCGTCTACCGTTTGCGCGACAGCGCGGGGCAGGCCGTAGAATATAAAAACTACATGCTGCCGATTAAGCAGGAAGAAGACTATTTTTTCATCACCGGTACGCGTTCGGGTTTGGCACAGCAATACCGCTGGCTTCGGATTCCGGCGGATAAAAGCGGTAAAGCCGATACTTTTATGGCTTTGCGGGAATTGCTGAAAGACGAAGCTGCGCGCAACAAAGTGGTTGCACAAGCCACGCTCGGTGCGCCGTCTGAAATCAGT
This sequence comes from Neisseria sp. CCUG12390, assembly GCF_047837985.1. Classification (GTDB taxonomy): domain Bacteria; phylum Pseudomonadota; class Gammaproteobacteria; order Burkholderiales; family Neisseriaceae; genus Neisseria. The sequence continues at coordinate 2,143,801 of NZ_CP181244.1, read as the reverse complement.
GCGCAATTCAGGCAGGCTGCAGGCAATACCTTGAGTATTTTTGCACAGGGCGGCTATTTGGCTTTGGATCAGTTCGTCACGCAGAATATCCCCAAAGAGCAGCAGGAAAAAATGCAGGGTTATTTTTATCAAATGCTGTTCGGTGTGATGAATGCCGCTGTTGACGAGACGCTGAAAAAATACAATTTACCCGATTGGCCGCAAGACGAAGCGCGCAACCGTTTTGTTCTGCACAGCATGGATGCCTATACCGGCCTGACCGAGTACCCCGCACCGATGCTGCTGCAATTGGACAGCTACACCGAAGTGCGCTCCTCCGGCTTGCAGATGACGCGTTCGCCGGGGGCTTCATTGGTGTATTTAGGCTCGGTATTATTGGTTTTGGGTACGGTTTTCATGTTTTATATCCGTGAAAAACGCGCATGGCTGCTGTTTTCAGACGGCCGTATCCGTTTTGCCATGTCATCCAGCCGCAACGAGCGCGATTTACAGAAAGAATTTCCGCAACACACCCAGCGTCTGCAACAGCTGGCGAAGGATTTAAACCATGACCATTCAAAATAAAGCCGTGCCCGAACACGAGCTGTTAACACACAAATCATTCATGCGCAGCCTCAATGCTGTCGATTGGGTATTTGCCTTAATCATCGCTGCTATCGCCTATTTTGCGCAAACCCATGTCGGTCATCACATGGATATCTACGAAGTGGTGATTTTGTGGGCAAGCGTCGGCATTGCCGTGTTTTTGGGCTGGTTCTTCAAACCGATGCGCTGGTATACCGTGTTGTGTCTGGCTTTGGCCTACGGTGCGGTCAATCTTTACGCAGGCGACATCAAGCATTCGGACGGCTTTTTGCTGAAATATTTCCTGAGCAGCCAGTCGGCGATTATGTGGCAATGCGCGTTTGTATTTTTCGCGTGGTTTGCCTATATTGCCGGAGCCGTTTTGGCTAACCGCCAACAACAGGAAACCAATACCCTGCTCGGCATGGGCACGGTGTTCGGTTGGATCTCCGCCGTTGCCGGCTTTACCGGCCTGCTGGTGCGCTGGCACGAAAGCTATCTGCTGCGTCCCGATGCGGGGCACATTCCCGTGTCGAACCTTTACGAAGTGTTTATCCTCTTCCTGGTGATTACCGGACTGATGTATGTCTATTACGAAGGCCGCTTTGCCGTGCAGAAACTGGGCGGATTCGTCTATACCTTTATGGCGGCAGTCGTGTGTTTTGTGTTGTGGTACAGCATTTCGCGCGAAGCGCACACCATTCAGCCGCTGATTCCCGCTCTGCAGTCTTGGTGGATGAAGATTCACGTTCCGGCCAACTTCATCGGCTACGGCGCATTCTGTATCGCCGCGATGCTGGGCGTGGCCGAACTGTGGGCGATTCGTGCCGAAAAACAAGGCCGTAAATCATGGCTTCCTGCGTCGCAAACCATTGAAGAAGTGATGTACAAAGCGATTGCCGTCGGTTTCCTGTTTTTCACCATCGCCACGATTCTGGGCGCGCTGTGGGCGGCGGACGCGTGGGGACGTTATTGGAGTTGGGATCCGAAAGAAACCTGGGCGTTTATCGTGTGGCTGAACTATGCGGTCTGGCTGCACCTGCGGCTGGTGGCCGGTTGGCGCGGCCGAGTGCTGGCGTGGTGGGCGATTATCGGCTTGTTCGTCACCGCATTTGCCTTTATCGGCGTGAACATGTTCTTAAGCGGCCTGCATTCGTACGGTACGCTGTAAGCCTGACAAATGCCCAAAGGCCGTCTGAAATTTGATTTTCAGACGGCCTTCTTCATGGATTCGGACATTGCCGGTCTGAGCGGCAAAAATTCGACTGACGGCGGACACCAAATCGCCGTACGCTTGGCTGGTATGGAAGTGTGCGCCGGGCGGCACAATGGCTGAGACCTTTGCAAAACTCAATTTGAACTAAGAAAACTATACTCGTCATTCCCGCGCAGGCGGGAATCCAGAACGTCAAATTATTGAAATAGTTCAATATTCCTGAAGCTGATAGGTCTGGATTCCCGCCTGCGCGGGAATGACGGTTTAAAGATTTCTAAAAATTTACCAGTTTTGCAAAGGCCTCTGGCTGTCGGGTTCAGATCGGATAACAAAAGCCGTCTGAATTTTTCAGACGGCCTTTGTTTCATTTATTTCAAGTCAAATCAGTTTTTATCCAAGTCCAAATCGGCTTTGTATTCGATACGGCCGTGGTCTTTGTCTTCAATCGAAACGTCCAGCTCTTGCCGGCCGCGTTTGAATTTCAGATCCGCATCATCCCGTTTGATTTCCGATTCCACCACTTTGAAGCCTTTGCTCCTGGCGTGGGCAATGACTTTTTTAGCCAGCGAAGGAATCGAGGTGCCGCGTGCGGACAATTCCGCCACATATTCGAATTCGCCGTTGCCTTGGCGGTCGGCTTTCACGGTTTTGGCACCGGCAGGTTTGTAGATTTCAGACGGCAGGTTGGCGGCAAACGCGCTGGCGGAAAACAATGCCAATACGCCGGTCAGCATCAAAGATTTGGTTTTGTTCATGATGGCTTCCTTTTTAGGGGATAACGTTCATGCGGCGCATTGTAGCGGTTGCCTGAAACAGAAGGCAAGCGGTTAAACCGGGTTTTACTTATCTCGGTTTTTCAGTGGTCGGATTTACGGCTCTTTGCAAAGAAATGCAGAACTCATGCAAATCCATGCAGTTGAATTACTGCTTTTCCTAAAAGCCGTATAGCGGTTGTCAATGCAGGCGGCAATCAGGATTAAAATCAGCTAAAATAACGTTTTTTTCAGACGGTCTTTTAAGATATGTTGGTATTGGGAATCGAATCTTCTTGCGACGAAACCGGTGTTGCCTTATACGACACGGAACGCGGTTTGCTGGCGCATCATTTGCACACGCAAATGGCCATGCACGCCGAGTACGGTGGGGTTGTGCCCGAATTGGCCAGCCGCGACCACATCCGCCGTCTTGTGCCGTTGACCGAAGGCGCATTGAATGAAGCAGGGGTGGGTTACGGCGACATTGATGCCGTGGCCTTCACGCAGGGGCCCGGTTTGGGCGGCGCATTGCTGGCCGGTTCCAGCTATGCGAACGCGCTGGCGTTTGCGCTGGGCAAGCCCGTTATTCCCGTGCATCATCTGGAAGGCCATCTGCTTTCGCCGCTGCTGGCGGAGGAGAAACCCGGATTTCCGTTTGTGGCCTTATTGGTGTCGGGCGGACACACGCAATTCATGGCGGTGCGCGGTATCGGCGATTACACGCTGTTGGGCGAAAGCGTCGATGATGCGGCGGGAGAGGCGTTCGACAAAACCGCCAAATTGTTGGGGCTGCCGTATCCGGGTGGAGCGAAACTGTCGGAACTGGCCAAACTCGGTGCGCCCGATGCCTTTACTTTTCCGCGCCCAATGCTGCATTCGCATGATTTACAGATGAGCTTTTCCGGTTTAAAGACAGCCGTGCTGACTGCGGTGGAGAAAGTCCGTGCCGAAAGCGGCAGCGACGACATTCCCGAGCAAACCCGCAACGACATTTGCCGCGCGTTTCAAGACGCGGTGGTGGATGTATTGGTTGCCAAATCGAAACAGGCTCTGCTGGACACGGGTTTCCGCACGTTGGTCGTGGCCGGCGGCGTGGGGGCGAACTGGAAGCTGCGCGACGAGTTCAGCCGTTTAACCGTGAAAAGGCCGTATGAAAAAGGCAAGGCTAAGCCGCAGGAAGAAGCGGTTGACGTATATTTTCCGCCTATGGAATATTGCACCGACAACGGCGCGATGATTGCCTTTGCCGGTGCCATGCGCTTGCAGGACAGACAAGAAGCAGGCGGCTTTAATGTCAAACCGCGTTGGCCGCTGTCGGATATTGTGAAGGCATAGTGCCGGAAGCCAAAATAAAGGCCGTCTGAAAATCGTTTTTCAGACGGCCTTTGTGGGTTTAGGCTACTTGAATTCAGGCCGTCTGAAACCCATATAACCGGGTAAAATTGCCATGATACCGGGCGGGCTTGCCGTCCGGCCTCATTTTTATTTTCCGATTGTGAAAGCCGAACGCCATGAGCAAAACCGTACATTATCTCAAAGACTATGCCGCGCCTGCCTTTTTCGTGCGCAAAACCGATTTGCATTTCGATATTCAGGAAAACGAAACACGCGTGAAATCGCGTCTGCTGATTGAGCCGTCGGCAGGCAATGCGCCGCTGGTATTGGACGGTTCGGCGGAACTGGTGTCGTTCAAAATCGACGGCGAAGCGCACGATTACGAGCTGGCCGACGAAAAGCTGACGGCGTACGGGATGCCGTCTGAAAGTTTTGTGGCGGAAATCGAAACGCGCATCAGGCCGTCTGAAAACAAATCGCTGATGGGGCTGTACGAATCGGGCGGCAACCTGTTCACGCAATGCGAGCCGGAAGGCTTCCGCAAAATCACGTTTTATCCCGACCGCCCCGATGTGATGTCGAAATTCACCACCACCATCGTGGCCGACAAAAAACGCTATCCCGTGCTGTTGTCCAACGGCAACAAGGTGGACGGCGGCGAGTTTTCAGACGGCCGCCATTGGGTGAAATGGATAGACCCGTTTGCCAAGCCGAGCTACCTGTTTGCGCTGGTGGCGGGCAATCTGGCGGTAACGAAAGACACATTTGCCACCCGCAGCGGTAAAAACGTGGCGATTGAGTTTTACACTGCCGAAGCCGACAAGCCGAAAGTGCCGTTTGCGGTGGAGTCGCTGAAAAACGCGATGGCTTGGGACGAAACGCGCTTCGGTTTGGAATACGATTTGGATATGTACATGGTCGTGGCCGTGGGCGATTTCAACATGGGCGCGATGGAAAACAAAGGCTTGAACATTTTCAACACCAAATACGTGCTGGCCGACAGCCGCACCGCCACCGATTCGGATTTCGAGGGCATCGAATCGGTGATCGGACATGAGTATTTCCACAACTGGACGGGCAACCGCGTAACCTGCCGCGACTGGTTCCAGCTTTCGCTCAAAGAAGGGCTGACCGTGTTCCGCGATCAGGAATTTTCGGGCGACCGCGCCAGCCGCGCCGTGCGCCGCATTGATAACGTGCGCCTGCTGCGCCAGCACCAGTTCCCCGAAGACGCAGGGCCGACCGCGCACCCCGTTCGCCCCGCCAGCTATGAGGAAATGAACAATTTCTACACCATGACCGTGTATGAAAAAGGCGCGGAAGTGGTGCGGATGTACCACACGCTGCTGGGCGAAGAAGGCTTCCAAAAAGGAATGCGGCTCTATTTCAAACGCCACGACGGGCAGGCCGTAACCTGCGACGATTTCCGCAATGCGATGGCCGATGCCAATGAAATCAACCTCGACCAGTTTGCATTGTGGTACAGCCAAGCGGGTACGCCGACCTTAGACATCACAGGCCGTCTGAAAGCCGGTGAAAACGCATTTGAAATCAACATCAAACAAACCGTTCCGCCTACGCCCGACATGGCGGACAAGCAGCCGATGATGATGCCGGTGAAAATCGGTTTGCTGAACCGCAAAGGCGAAGCGGTGGCGTTCAGGCCGCACCACGGGCAGGCTGCGCACGCTGAAAACGCCGAAACCGTTACCGAAACCGTTTTGGTGCTGACCGAAGCCGAACAGACGTTCACGCTCCACGGCATCACGGAAGACGTTGTTCCCAGCCTGCTGCGCGGCTTTAGTGCGCCCGTTCACCTGAATTATCCGTACAGCGATGACGATTTGGCTCTGCTGCTGGCGCACGATTCCGACGAGTTTGCCCGCTGGGAAGCGGGGCAGACGCTCTTCCGCCGCGCCGTTGCCGCCAATCTGGCCGCCATCGAAGCAGGCGAACCTTTGCCGGAACACGCGGGTTTGATTGCGGCGGTGAAACAGGTGTTGGAGAATGCGGATTTAAACCCTGCGTTTAAAGCCCTGCTGCTGCAAGTGCCGTCTGAAAGCGAGCTGTGGGACGGTGCGGACAACATTCATCCGCTGCATTACCACCAGGCGCGCGAAGCCCTGCTGGATGCCGTGGCCGCCGCGTGCATGAACGAATTGGTGCCCGTGCGCGAGTGGGCAAAAGAGCAGGAGGCCGCCAGCGGCATCGGGCAGCCTTACGAATACCATCCCGAATTGGCCGCCGTGCGCGCGCTGCTGGCGGCGGTGCGTCTGTTGACCATCCGCGTCGAACGTCACCAGACCATCCAAGTGGGCAATTACGAAGGCGAAAAACGCACCGACAGCGAAGCCGCCGCCTCTGCGCGTTTGCAGTATTATCTCAACCGCTACGAGCAGCTCACGCCGAATATGACCCATGAAATCAGCGTGTTGAATACGGTCAACCATTTGGAAGAAGACGGTCGCAACACCTTGCTCAACCGCTTCGCCGAACGCTACGCCGACGATGCGCTGGTGATGGACAAATACTTCATCCTCATCGGCAGCAGCCACCGCAGCGACACGCTCGCGCAAGTTCAGACGGCCTTGCAGCATCCGAAATTCAGCTTGGAAAATCCGAACAAAGCACGTTCGCTGTTGGGCAGCTTCAGCCGCAACGTGCCGCATTTCCACGCCGAAAACGGCAGCGGCTACGCCTTTATCGCCGATAAAGTGATGGAAATCGACCGCTTCAATCCGCAGGTCGCCGCCCGCCTGGTGCAGGCGTTCAACCTCTGCGACAAACTCGAACCGCACCGCCGTGCCGTGATGACCGCGCAACTGCAACGCATTCAGGCGCAGGAAGGCTTGTCGAAAGACGTGGGCGAGATTGTCGGCAAGATTTTGGCGTGAAGTAAACGCGGTTGTAAAGCATGAAAGGCCGTCTGAAAACAGGGTTTTCAGACGGCCTTTGTCGGGGAGACGGGCGTTTGGACAGATTTTAGGTATTGATAGATTCCTCGGTTGAGTAAGTGGTTTGAGGCCGTCTGAAAAACGGGCGTGGCACAGATTGCGCTGAAAGTTTTCCGTTTTGGGCGTAATCCGATAAGTTTGGGAAAAAATTCAATGCCGTTCAATAATAAAGGCCGTCTGAATTTTCAGACGGCCTTTTGATTCCGATACCTTTATTCGGCCAATTCGGTCTGCTCGTGCGACATGATTTCTTGTCCCACGTCTTCCATCAGGCTCAGGTAGCGTTCGTAATTTTTCAGAATGTCGGCGATGAGCTCCTCCCGTGTCATGTATTGCACGTCGTAACCGGTGCGGCCGTCTGAAAAATAAGTGACGGGTGCGTAACTGGTTTTACGGCGGATGTGCGGCAGGTTGCTTTCCTGTACGAGCTGCTCGGCGATTTCGTAACGCACGGATTTGATGCCGTATACAAAATTGCGCATGGTGGATTTTTCAATCACCAATTCGAGCGACGGTTCTTCATCGGTCAGTGCTTCGGTGTTGACCTGTACGGTCAGGCCGTAGCCGTTGCTCATCTCCATGCTCAGTTCGCGCATGGCGGGCAGGGCGGTGTATTTCAGGAAGCTGTGGATGTCGTGTTCCTGAGACTGGTTGAGCATGGTTTGCAAACGCTCTTTCCAGCGTTCGCCGGTCCAGTAGCTGCTGGTCGGTGTCACTTTGGCGGCAAAGTATTTCTGGTCGGCTTCCAATGCTTTCCAAAGGCTGAAAGCCATCAGTATCATCAGAAATGCAAACGGTAAAGCGGTAATCAGGGTCATGGTCTGCAAAACGCTCATGCCGCCTGAGTTGAGCAGGGCAATCGCGATCGCCGACATCAAAATTCCCCACATGACGGCCTGCCATTTTGGCGAAGTCATGCTTTTGTCGCGCGATGCGATACTGTTCAACACATAGATGCCTGAGTCGGCGGAAGTGATGAAGAACAGGGCAATAATGATGAGCGCGACAATGCTGCTGAGCGTTGGCAAGGGCAGATAGTCTAAGAAGGCGAACAGCAATTTTTCCGGCGAGGAAGTCAGGCCGGCCAATGTGCCGTTGGCTACGTTGGCATCCAGCCAAATCGCGCTGTTGCCGAAAACGGTAAACCACAATACGCAATACAGGCTTGGAATCACCAACACGCCGAAAATAAATTCGCGGATGGTGCGGCCGCGTGAAATGCGGGCGATAAACAGGCCGACAAACGGTGCCCACGAACACCACCATGCCCAGTAAAGCACGGTCCAGCCGTTAAACCAGTCGGTATTGCCGGGTTCGTAAACATAGGTTTTGAAACTCAGTTCGACCAGGTTGCTGATATAGTCGCCCAAGTTGTTGCTGAATGCACCCAACAGGTGCAAAGTAGGACCGGTAAACAGCACAAACAGCATCAATAATACGGCCAATACCAAATTGGTTTCACTCAGGATTTTAACGCCTTTCCCCACGCCGGATACAGCTGAAGTCACCGCCAGCGTCATCACTGCGATAATCACGATAACCTGCATACTGAAGCTGTTTTCCGATATCCAGCCGATTTGCTGTAAACCGGAACCCATCTGAACGGCTCCGAATCCTAATGTAGTGATGATGCCAAATAATGTGGCGATTAAGGCCATCACTTCAATGGCGTCACCCATCCGACCATTTATTTTGTCTTTCAAAATCGGATAGAAGCAGGAACGCAAGGCCAGCGGCAGCTTATAGCGGAAGCCGAAATAAGCCAAAGCCAAGGCAATGACGCCGTAAATCGCCCAAGCATGAATGCCCCAGTGGAAGAAGGTGTGGAGCATGGCGGATTCCGCGTTGCCGTTACTGATGGGATCGGCATAGTGTGACAATGGTTCGGCTACACCGAAGAACATCAAACCAACCCCCATGCCTGCGGCAAACAGCATAGAAAGCCATGACATGAATGAGAATTCAGGTTCTTCTTCGTCTGTGCCCAGTTTGATGCTGCCGAGGTTGCTGATGGCAAGGAAAATCAGGAAAAACAGGAAAACCGAAAAGGTTAAAATATAAAACCAGCTGAAGTGCCGGAAAATGCCTTCTTTCAGGAAATTTAGGGTGTTTTGTATGCCGCTCGGGAAAATGAGCGTAGCGGCCAACAGCAGAATGACAAATAGTAAAGTGACAAAAATGACGGTAGGGTTGAAAGAGGATTTTCTTTGGATGAGTAAGTGAAGATTCATTAACTTCTCCATGTTTGTAAAATGATGTGAATTTCAGACGGCCTTTCGTATTGAAAAACGGGCAGTTAAGGGATAATTTAATTGGTTATTTATATAAGTATTTAATTATTATAGCAAATTATTCTATTTTTGTAAAATTGGTGCGGATTTTGCTGAAAAATCAGGCATATTTTCTATATTGCAGTAATCTGATGGTGTAAATACACGGTGATAAAATGAACGGTAGAGCGGGAAAATATGAAATTGAATCTACCCAAATCAGCTTTATGCAGTATCGGAAAAATCAGTGGAGGAAGAATAAAATAACAAGCTGTGTTTGGATTCTGTTGATGTTTTGGTTCCCGTTATTTAGGGTGGCTGAAATTGGAAACTATCAATGCAAAAAAGTACAGCCAAATAAAAAACCCGCTTATGGAAAAGCGGGTTGATTGAGATAAATTAACCTTTGCGTGCAGGCAGTTTTTCTTTGATACGGGCTGCCTTACCGGTCAGGCCACGCAAGTAGTACAATTTCGCACGACGAACGTCACCGCGGCGTTTAACTTCGATTTTCTCAACATTTGGAGAGTACAGTTGGAAAGTACGCTCAACGCCTTCGCCGCTGGAAATTTTGCGTACGATGAAGTTGCTGTTCAAGCCGCGGTTACGGCGGGCAATCACTACACCTTCGTAAGCTTGCAGACGGCTGCGTGTACCTTCGACGACGCGTACGGAAACGACTACGGTATCGCCCGGTGCAAATTCAGGAATTTCTTTGTTCAGGCGAGCAATTTCTTCTTGCTCTAATTGTTGGATCAGATTCATTGTTTTTTCCTAGATTATGATTGGATTCCCCGTTGCTCTGCCAAGATTTCTTGTAAGAGGCGGGTTTCCTTTGGGATTAAACTGCGCTTTTCCAGAAGATCCGGTCTGCGCATCAAAGTGCGTTGCAGCGATTGTTTCAACCGCCACTTGGCAATCAATGCATGGTTTCCCGAACGCAAAACATCCGGCACAGCCATGCCTTGAAATTCTAAAGGTTTGGTGTAATGTGGACAGTCTAACAGGCCGTCTGAAAACGAATCCTGCTCGGCAGACTGCATATCGCCCAATACACCGGGTATCAATCTTAATACAGCATCCATCAACATCATTGCCGGTAATTCGCCGCCGGAAACGACAAAGTCGCCCATGCTGATTTCTTCGTCAACGCTGTGTTGCAACAAGCGCTCGTCAATGCCTTCGTAGCGGCCGCACAATAAAATCAGGCTGTCTGATTGCGACAATTCAACCGCTTTTTGATGGTTGAACAATGCGCCTTGCGGGCTGAGATAAATGACTTTGCTGCAGCTTGGGCTGTTTTTTTTTGCTTCATCGATTGCAGCTTGCAACGGAGGCGCCTGCATAATCATGCCCGGGCCGCCGCCAAAAGGGCGGTCATCGATGTAGCCGAGTTTGTTGTCGGCAAACCGGCGTGGATTAATGGCGTTGAATTGCCATAAATTCTGCTTTCTTGCCCGACCGGTCACGCCGTATTCGGTAATGCTTTCGAACATTTCCGGAAACAGAGTGATGCTTTGAATCAACATCAGTAATCCAAGCCCCAGTCGACGGTAATGATCTGCTGTTCGGTATCCACGTGTTGGATATATTGTGACACAAACGGGATCAGTTTTTGACCGTATTCGCCGTCAATAACCAAGACATCATTGGCACCGGTTTCCATCAGGTTTTTGACAGTACCCAAGATAAGGGCTTCCCGGTTGGTGACGGTCATGCCGACCAAATCCGCCCAGTAGAATTCGTCTTCTTCGGTAGGGGCAAATTCGGAGCGGGGGATTTCAATGGTATAACCGCGTAATGAAAACGCGTGGTCACGATCGTCAATCCCTTCGAATTTGACCTGCAACTCATCGCCGACGGCTTTGCCGGCTTCGATGCTGACGGTAAGGGTTTTACCGTCTTTACGTAACTGCCATTGCGGGTAGTCCAGCAAGCTGTCGGTGTATTCGGTATTGGCGGCGATTTTCAGCCAGCCTTTGACACCGAATACGCCTTTTATGTAGCCCATGGCTACCCATTGTTGCGTGTTTGTCATGGCAATGCGGGTTGATTATGCGGCGGCTTTTTGCTCTTTAATCAATTTGGCAACGGCGTCGCTGACTTGCGCGCCTTGGCCGATCCAGTGGTTCAGGCGGTCTGTTGTCAAGCGTACGCGCTCTTGTTTTTCATTGGCAACCGGGTTGTAGAAGCCGACGCGTTCAATGAAGCGGCCGTCGCGGCGGTTGCGTGAATCGGCAACGACGATGTTGTAGAAAGGGCGGTGTTTAGAGCCACTGCGAGCCAAACGGATAACTACCATTTTTGAGTCCTTTTGAGATATTCGGATATACGGAAACTGCTTATTTTAGGTTAATTTTCGGTATTTAGGCAAGTATTTGTTGCCTAAACTTCTCTTGGTCTTTTTCTTCGGGCGGCAGAAGGCTCAGTCTGGCTTGGCAGAGGCTGCTGTCCTGGTCGGAAGGAATCAGGCTGAAGCCTGATTTTTCGGCCAATTTCAGCATGGCGGTGTTTTCTTTGAGGATTTCTGCACTCATGCTTTGGTAGCCTTGTTGTGTTGCTAATCGGATAATCAGCTGCATCATTTCGTGTGCCAAACCGCTGCCGCGCATGTTTTCGGACAGGGTGATGCCGAATTCGCATTCGTCCCGGCTGAGGCGGCTGAAACGGCTGACGGCGACGATGAGGCCTTCTGAATTTTCGGCAATCCATGCGCCTTCGCTGTGGTAGTCGAGTTTGCTGAAGCGCGCAAGCGTAGGTTGCGGCAATTCGTTGGTCCGCGTCATGAAACGGGTGTAGCGCGATTGGGGTGAGAGCCGGCGGACAAACTGTTGTTTGGCTTCGGCATCTTCGGGTTCGAAAGGGCGGATGGATACGGTTTGTCCGTTTTTAAGACGGAGTTCGCGAGGGTAATCGTCCGGGTAGGGGGCAAGTACGTTTTCTGCAGGCATGGGTTTTTCGGTGTTGTTTTTTTGATGCCAGAATTCGGCGGCGGCTTCGCCGGTGGTGCGGATGAACTCGCTGGCACGTGCATTGCTGTGGCGCAGGAATTCGGCGGCGGCCTGCATTTTTTGGTTGAAGCCTTCTGGTACGGTTGGGTTTGTTTTTCCAACTTTTTTTTCAGACGGCCTGCTGTTTTTTCCGGATGCGGGCAACGGTTTGGCAGGCAGTCTGAAATCGCTGCTGATTTGGTTGCTGCTGATGTTGATGATGATTTCGCCGTCTAAGATTTCGGGATGTTGTGCCACGGTATTCATGCTGTGGACGAATTGTTCGACGGCTTGCTGATAACGGTTCAAGTCGGCAAAGCGCAGCAGACGTGCGGTGTCGAGCGTGGTAAACGGCGGAAGCACGGCAATGGTACGGCTTGAATCGGCAGCACTGATGACGGCGCCGTATTGGGGATGCCGTCTGAATGTCAATTTGACCAGCGGGTAGGTGTTGTTGCTCTGGAAGGCCGGTAAATGCAAGGTTGAAGCCAGACGTTTTAAATCGTTTTGTGCGGCGGCTTCGGTTGCGGCATGAATGTCGATGTTTTTCAGACGGCCTGACTTGGGCGGGGCGATTTCGTTTTGAATCTGCTGCAAACGGGCGGCAATATTGCGCAAAGCCAAGGTTTGCAGGGCTTGTTCGGGGTTGGGAAAATGCAGCAGGCCGTCTGAAACGCGGCTGCTGATGAGCAAAGGTTTGTCGGTCTGCTGCGCCAAGTGGTTCAGCATCTTGCCGATGGCGGTTTCGTTGTGTTCTGCACTCGGTGCGATGACGGCGAGTAAGGCTTGGGTGTTGTCTTGCTGTAATTGCTGCGCGGCCATGCTGCGGTAGTGTGCGGCGGTGGGCATACTGCCGAGATAGCCTTCTTGCAGGCTTGGTTTTTCAGACGGCAGGGTCAGTCGGATGCCCAGTCGGGCGGCAGCAGGTTGCAGCCAACCGATGGGGGTGTTGCCCAAAGCGGTAAGCCGGTTGCTCGGTTTGAGGTCGGATAGACGGGCATGCAGCGCGGAGGTCAGTTCGTTGTGGTTGAGTGTCAATAAGAAATTGCAATGACGGCTCAGGCTTTCCAAAATGGCGCGTTCGGTATCGTCCACGGCATGGGTGCAGTGGACGATAATCTGGGTATGGCGGGCGAAATGGCGTATCGCGCTGAACAGTTTGCGCTGGTTTTCTGCCGGGTTGTGATGCACCACGGCGATGCGCGTGTGGCGGTTGTGGCCGAAGCGGTTAATCCAGTCGGCGGCGGAAGTGGGGCTGAGGCCGTAATTGAGGCTGATGTGGCGCGAAACGCCTTGTTTCATGCGTTGCAGTATGGCATCGATTTCGCTGCTGACGGAAGCTTGGCCGGTTAGCAGCGCGACATGGCCGGCAGGGAAGTCGGGCAGCACGCCTGCATTCAGGCTTTGCGTGGGCAACTGGATGCCTGCGGGCGTGCAGACGCTGATGTTCAAATCCGGGCCGTGATATTTTTGAATGGCTTGGCGGGCGGTTTGCCGGTCTTCTTCGCTCAGGCTTTCCCAGTCCTGAATCAGAATCAGGTGGTGAAGCTGTTTTTTGCGGCAGGCTTTGAACAGCGGCTCGTAGCTGTCGGGCGGGGTAACGGCGATCACTAGATCGGCCGGTGTTTCGATTTTACCCAGGTTGGCATAGGCCGGCAGGCCGGCTACGGTTTTGTGGCGCAAGTTGACGGGCGTGACTTTGCCTTGGAATGAGGAGCCGACAAGCGAGGTCAGAATGCGTTCGCCCAAACTGTGCGGGCGTTCGCTGGCGCCAATGAGAATGATGTGCTGCGGCATGAAGAAATAGCCGGGCATGGATTGGGTATGCATGGTTTTTTCCGTTTGCAATCGTGTGATTTCATACTGAAAGGCCGTCTGAAAAGGCGAATGTGCTTTCAGACGGCCTCCGTCGGCTTATGCTGCCGCAGCGTTTTTGTCTTTGTCGCCGGAAGGTTTGGTTTTGGGAAAAATAAAGCGCATGTTCAAGCCGTTGGGCTTGACGTTTTCGGCGATGATTTTGCCGTTGTGCTGTTCGACGATGTGTTTGGCCAGAGCCAGCCCCAAGCCGGTGCCGGGTTTGCTTGCGCTGGAATCGGCGCGGTAAAAGGCCGTGAAAATGTGCGGCAGCTGCATTTCGTCCACACCCGGACCGTTGTCGGTAATATTGATGACCCAGTTTTTATTGTCTTGGCCGATATTGACTTTGATGACGCTGCCCTCGGGGCTGTAATTCATGGCGTTTCGGATGACGTTGTCAAAGGCGCGGTATAAGTAACTTTCATTGGCCGACAGGGTGGCGGTTTCGGGGATTTTGCCCTGTATCTGTAAAGTAACGGACTGCCGGTTTTGCTGCGCCACGCTTTGGCTGTCTTCGACCAGGTTGCTTAAAAACGGAATCAGCTTCAGGTTTTCTTTTTCCAGCGGGATGTTGGAGGTTTCCAGGCGCGACAGGGTAAGCAGTTCGCCGACCAGGGTATCCATGCGGGTCAGCTCGCCTTCCAGACGTTTCAGATATTGCTCCTGTTTTTGCGGCTGCGCCTGAATCAGGCCGACGATGGCCTGCATACGGGCAAGCGGCGAGCGCATTTCGTGGGAGACGTGGTGCAGCAGGTGGCGCTCTTTGGCAACCAGTTTTTGCAGTTTTTCCGCCATTTTGTCGAATTGCTGCGCCAGATGGGACAATTCGTCGTCACGGTCGTCGACTTGTTGCGAAATACGGGTTTCCAAATCGCCGTTGGCGACGCGGTTCATCCCTTTGCCTAAGATATGAATCGGCTTGGTAATGTTTGAAGCCAGGATGTAGGCGGTGAGCAGGCCGACCAAGATGATGAAGGATAAGATGATGAATTCATGCCAAATCGGAGGCAGGGGCAGGCCGGGGATAAACAAGGGGCTGGGCAGGCGCTGAACCTGCTGGTTATCCCAGCCGCGCACGAAAAAGAGGTACTCTTCGCCGAAACGGTCATATTCGATGTGTGCCAGATCGGATTTCGGATTGTTGATGGCGAAAGCGCGGGCGCGCTCGACCATTTTACTGTCGACATCGCGGTCGAGGATGTCGCGCTTGTTGTCGCCGAGAATGACGAATACGCCGTTGGAAACCGGGCTGTCTTTCCATTCGTACAGAATTTCGCGTGCTCCTGCGTCGCCCCGCGACTGGAATGCGGAAACGATGCTGTTCATCAACGTCGTTTCAATGGTGCGGCGTTGGTTGAACTGGTTTTCGGCCAGAGTATTCTGCATGAGCCAAAACGAAAAACTCGCCACAAAGATTGCGCAGATAATCACGGCGCAAAATGTGGCGAATATGCGTTGAAAAAGTTTCATACGGCCTGAGTCTTAGTTTTTGACAAACAGATAGCCCAAGCCGCGCACGGTCTGAATCAGCGAAGCATCGCCCAGTTTGTGGCGGATGCTGGAGATATGTACGTCGATACTGCGGTCGAATTTGGCCAGTTTGCGGTCCAAGGCTTCCAAAGAAAGTGTCTCTTTACTGACCACTTGGCCGGCATGGCGCATCAAGACTTCCAACAGGTTGAATTCGGTGCTGGTCAATTCCAGCGGCGTATCTTTGATGGTGGCTTGGCGTTTGGCCGGATAAAGCACGACGTCGCTGACGGAAATGCTGTTGGGTGTGTTGGCCTGTTCGGTATTGTTTTGTGCACGGCGCAAAATGGCATTGATGCGGGCTAAGAGTTCGCGCGGTGTGCAGGGTTTCGGTACATAATCGTCGGCACCCATTTCCAAACCGATAATGCGGTCGATGTCGTCGCCTTTGGCGGTCAGCATAATCACCGGAATGGTGCTTTGGGTACGGACGTTTTTCAAAACATCCAAGCCGTTCATTTTCGGCATCATGGAATCTAATACCACGACATCGTATTGTCCGGACAAAATCTCCTGTACGCCTGCTTCGCCGTCGGGAACGCTGTGTACGTTCAGGCCTTCCGCAGTCAGGTACTCGGTCAGCAGTTCGGTCAATAAAGCGTCGTCAT
Organism: Neisseria sp. CCUG12390; assembly: GCF_047837985.1. Lineage (GTDB taxonomy): Bacteria > Pseudomonadota > Gammaproteobacteria > Burkholderiales > Neisseriaceae > Neisseria. The sequence continues at coordinate 2,127,722 of NZ_CP181244.1, read as the reverse complement.
CTACCAGTAATACGCGGCTCATGAGAATTCCTTTTCGGTGGTTGTAAGCTGTCGGGCAGAGGCGGAAAAAAAGGCGGGTTGCCCGGCAGCCGGTCAGTATTGTCGGTTATCTTAACACGCATCACGGGAATGTTGATAGCTTCTTTTTCTATGCTTTTGCGCTTTTTTGCAATGCGTGCAACGGCCTTTACATTTCAGACGGCCTTGTCGGAACAGAGGCCGTCTGAAATTCAGAAATATACGCTAATTTGCTTTTCCGCAAGGTTTGGCCGTGCTGTGTTTCGGGTCGGATTGGAAAGTCCGGCAAGCGGCCAAGAGGTCGGGCAAGAGTGGCTTGAATGCTTGGTGTGCGCGGATTTTGCTTTCGTAAAACGGCATGGTGTACGGATAGTAATAATACATGGCCTGCATCCATTGCCCGCCTGCCTGCTTTTCGCCTTTGCGGTATCGGTAAAGACCGGCCTGATGCGCGTTGGCGTAAGGGCGGTAGGTCAGAGAATCCAGCGCGGCTTGTTCCGCCCAAGGCTGGACAACCGCATCGGTCGGATCGGCGCGGCGGGTCAGGCTCAGTTCGGCATAGTAGCGCAGCATGGGTTGCTGTTCGGCGATGCGCCGCAGGCCGGCGATTTTTTGACCGGCTTCGCTGGCGGATTCGGTTTTCGCTTGGCGGCTGTAACCGATTAAATCGGTATATGCCCAACCTACATTCAAGATGCCGCCAATCAGTACAATCGCGGCCAGGCCGCCTGCATAATTGCGGCGTTTGGCTTGGGCGAGGCCGTCTGAAAGGTCTTGGTAGCGCGCCGGTGACAGCACGGTCATCAAACCGAACGGAACCAGGAAATAAATGTACCAAAGCGGATATTCCAACATGCTGTGACACAGTGAGACAGTCATTAAGGCCAGCAGCAGGAATGAAGCAGAGTGGTAAGGACGGATGAGCATACGCCATAAGGCGGCCAGCAGCGAAAATCCCACCAGCAAGGTGCCGATGAGACCGACTTCGGCCAGAAGCTGCAGGACGATATTGTGGGAATGGGTGAACAATACACCGAGAATGTTGTTACCGAATTGTTTCTGCTCTGCATGTATCAGGAAGCTTTGCAGGGCATAGCTGTTCCAGCCGTGTCCCAGCCACGGAGCCGACTGAAAGGCAATCCAGGCTTTGCGCCATTCGATTTGGCGGGCGGAACCTTCGAAACCGCTGCTGCCCGAACGTTCGACTGCTGTTTCATAATTCGCGTTGCGGAAAAATTCAAGTATCGTTCCCATGGAAAATTGGAACAACACCACGCAGGCGAGCGCAAAGACGGCAATCCCCAGCAAACGGTTGGCTTCACGGCCTGCCGCTATGCGCCAAAACGGCAGCAAGATGCCTATACCTATGACATAAGCAAGAATGGTGCGCGAGTTGACCAAACCGAGGATGCCGGTCAGCGATACGACTAAAATAAAACCCAGCCAATCGGGCATTTTGCGCATTGCCCACAAATAGGCGGCACACAATACGCCCCACATCAGATAATGGCCGAGATGGTTGCGCTGGCCGAGTTGGCCGCTGACGTTATTGCTGCCGCCGTAGGCCAGAATGCCTTTGAAGATTTCTTCGCCGGCCCAGCCTTTGAACTGCATGAACGCAATTACGGCCTGAATCAGTGCGCCGGACAGCAGCGACCATGCGAATACGGTGACGATGCGCTCCTGGCCGTATTCCGCAATCCAGCCGCGTACAGCCCATGCTGCGAGTGCCAAAATGACAAACGTCCATACCACCATGTCGCTCATGCCGGGGTAGGTCAGATTCAGAACGCGCGCCTGAATCCACCAGAATGCGGCCAATACCAAAAAAGCGACGCCGGCAGTCGGCAAACGTACGTTCAGCAAACCGTAACACGCCGTTGCCAATACGAACACCACTGCACCCAGCAAGGAAGCGGCTTCCAGATAAAAGCTGGACAAAGGCCCGACCCGGTAAAGCGACACAAACGGCGCGATGCCTATCCATAAAAATGCCAGCCATACCGGCAGCAGACGGGTACTCCATTCGCTTTGCAGGCCGTCTGAAAAACGTTGGTGCATCAGGCCACCGCCTTTCGTTGGGTATCTTTGATATAAAACAGACAGGCAATGAAGAATACTACGCAGCAGGCTGCCGCCAATGCCGCACATATCCGGCTGGCCGGTACGGCATCGAAAATCCGCATAACCGCTTCGGCAAAATAAATCAGAATCAGCATGCAGCTGTATTGGTAAGTATAGACTTTGCCTTTCAGTATGCCGGCCAGCGGCAGGCACAAGGGCAGGGCTTTCAGCGCCAGCCACGAGCCGCCTTCGCGCAGCGGCGCAATCCACAATTCCCATGCCGCGCACAGTACGATCAGCGCAATCAGGCTGACTGAGGCGGCATAATAAGACCAATGTCTGGATGAGTTTTTCATATTTGAATGGCTTTAAAACAGGACATTAATATGCCCGGTATCGGTTATATCGGAATCAGACCGTAAAAGGCCGTCTGAAAGTTCAAAATTTAACTTTCAGACGGCCAGAAAACGAATTTTCGAAGCAAGACTATTGAATCCCGGCAGGCGGTTGGGCTGCATCATTGTCCGGGTCGTTGCGTTCAATCGGTTTGGTAAAGCGGCTGAACCAAATCCCTGCTTCGTACAGAATAATCAGCGGCACGGCCAGCAAAATCTGCGAAATCACGTCAGGCGGCGTGATGATGGCGGCAATCACGAATGCGCCCACGATGACGTAAGGGCGCGCCTGTTTCAGCTGCTCCGTGTCCACAATGCCCATGCGTGCCAGCAAAACCACCACTACCGGCACTTCAAACGTCGTACCGAAGGCGACGAACATGCCCAAGATAAACGACAGGTATTTGTCGATATCGGTCGCCATGTTCACACCGACGGGGGTAACGCTGGCCAAAAACTGGAAAATGACCGGAAAAACCAAGTAATACGCGAAAGCCATGCCGATGAAAAACAAAACGCAGCTCGACAACACCAAAGGCGTAATCAGGCGTTTTTCATTCTGATACAGCGCAGGCGCGACGAATGCCCACACCTGATACAGCGTATGCGGCAGAGACACCAGGAAAGCCGCCATCAAGGTGACTTTCACGGGCACGAAAAACGGTGCAATCACATCGGTAGCGATCATGCTGGTGTCTTTGGGCAGACTGGCCATCAGCGGCTGCGCGACAAATGAATACAGGGTTTGGGAAAACGGCATCAGCGCCAAAAAGCAGACCAGCAGGCCGATAACAATCCACATCAGGCGGCGGCGCAGCTCGAGCAGATGTTCGATTAGAGGCTGGGTCGTGGGTTCGGATGGTTGGATGGGCGTATCAGACACCGTTTACTCACTTTTTACGGACACGAAGTTTCGGTTTGGCTTGGAATTTCGGGCGCATATCGCGTTTGCGCTGCATGGCCTGTTTGCGCAGGGTGGCGGTATGCAGGCCGAAATCGGGGGGAGGGGCGGTTTCGACATAGCTGACTTCCGGGGCTTGATACGGCGTATGGCTTGAAGTCAGGTAATCGCGCCACAGTTTGTCGGCATCGGCCTCACCGTTTGCTTGAACTGCTTCGGTAATGTCGGGTGCCGGCGGCGCAACCGGCTGGCCGTTTTCGTCCAGAATTTCAACGGCTGCGGTATTTTCTCCGATGATGCCGTCCTTGGTTTCGGGCAGCAGAATACCGTTTTCATCGACTTTGAAGTCATCGGGTGTGCGCTGCTCGGGCAGCCTTTCCCAGGGCTTGAGGCCGTCTGAAATGGTGTTCAGGCTGCTTTGCGCTTCGTTGCCGACCTCCTTCATCTCATTGCGTAACTGATGGGCTGCCGATTCGAATTCCTGCTTGGCTTTGCGCAGCTCCTCCAGCTCGACCTGTACGCTGAGTTCCTGTTTGACGTTGCTGACCAGGCGTTGCAGCTTGCCGACCAATTGGCCGGCGGTACGTGCGGCTTTGGGCAGACGCTCGGGACCCAGCACAATCAGCGCAATCACGCCGATAAGCAGGAGTTCGCTTAAACCGAAATCAAACATGGATCAGACTTTGTCTTCTTCTTTTTTGTGTTCGATGACTTCGTCTTTGGCGGATTTCTCATCGCCTTCGTTCAGGCCTTTTTTGAAATCATGCACCGCACCGCCCAAGTCTTTGCCGACGTTGCGCAGTTTTTTGGTGCCGAACACCAAAACCACGATGACCAATACGATAATCCAGTGCCAGATAGAAAAGCTGCCCATAATAAATTCCTTTAAATTTTAAACGGTTAAATTCGGTGGTGGTTATGCAGGCGTGCCCATGATGTGGATATGCAGGTGGAACACTTCCTGCCCGCCGCCTTTGCCGGTGTTGATTAAGGTTTTGAAACCGTTGGACAAACCTGCTTCCCGTGCGATTTGCGGCACTTTCAGCATCATTTTGCCCAACAGCGTTTCGTGTCCGGCTTCGGCGTGCGCCAACGAGTCGAAATGCACTTTCGGAATCAGCAGCAGATGCACGGGCGCGGCAGGGTTGATGTCTTTGAAACACAGCATGTTTTCGTCTTCGTAAACGGCGGACGAAGGGATTTCTTTGGCGGCGATTTTACAGAAAATGCAGTCGCTCATGATTTGCTCCGTATTGAGGCCGTCTGAAAAAAAAGTATGTTGTTGCGCTTGGTTTTCAGACGGCATGAAATCGAATAGCCTGATTGTAATACAGTTTCAGCCGTCTGTGCGAGCGGCTTTTTCGGCCAATCCCGACAAACCTTGACGGCGCGCAAGCTCGGCAACGACATCTTCGACGCGCAAGCCGTGGTGCGCCAGCAGAACCATGCTGTGAAACCACAAATCGGCGGTTTCGTAAACGATGTGTTCTTTTTCACCGTCTTTGGAAGCCATCAGCACTTCGCCCGCTTCTTCGATGACTTTTTTCAGGATTTTGTCGCCGCCTTTGTGCAAAAGCTGCGCGACGTAGGATTCTTCGGGATTTTGTCCCCTGCGCGAGTCGATTACGTTTTGAATTTCGCTTAATACATTGTTGCTCATAAGAATTCCGTTCTGAAGGGAATGGCAGGCCGTCTGAAACTTTTCAGACGGCCTGAAATCCGTCAACCGCCTGTCTGCATATTACGGCTGCTTGCGGGCGTAAATCTCGTTTTCGTCTTTTAATACCGCATCGACGGTCTGCCATCGGTTGCCGTCCCATTTTTGGTAGAAGCAGCTTCCGCGGCCGGTATGGCAGGCAATGCCGCCGTGTTGTTCGATAAGCATGACCACCGCATCGCCGTCGCAATCGAGACGCAATTCATGCACTTTCTGCGTGTGGCCGGATTCTTCGCCTTTCAGCCATTGCTTTTGGCGGCTGCGGCTGTAATAGTGAGCAAAACCGGTTTCGGCGGTTTTTTGCAGGGCTTCGGCGTTCATCCACGCCACCATCAGCACGCGGCCGCTCTGCCAATCTTGCGCGATGGCGCAGACCAGGCCTTTTTCATCGAATTTGACGGCGGAAAGTAGGTTTTCATTGTTCATGTCGGAATATCCTGACAGGCCGTCTGAAAATAAAATAACGGTATCAAAAGTTTCAGACGGCCTTTTCTATCATTTCAAAAAGGCCAATACCACGGCGGCCAAAGTCATGGCAAACAAAATCTTGCGCAAGGTTTCGGGTTGCAGCTTGACGGCGGTTTTCACGCCCAAGCGTGCGCCCAGCGCGCTGGACAAGGCCAATACCAAACCCACGTCCCACATCACTTGGCCGCGTGCGACGAAAATCGCTAAGGCGACCGTGGTAAAACCGAGCGTGCAGCAGACTTTCAGCGCATTGGCGCGCACCAAATCGTATTTCAACAAACCGGCCAGCGCGGGCAGAAGCAAAAAGCCGGCAGCCGCCTGTACGAAACCGCCGTAGATGCCGACCAGAAACAGGGCGTAGCGCGAACGGGGCTTGTCGGCCACGCGAATCGGCTGCGTGCCCGGCTCGTGTACGAGTAAATCGGGTTTGAAGGCCACGACCGCCGCCACGCCGAGCATGGTCAGCAGCAATAAGGGTTTCAAAATATCGACGGGTGCGAACGAGGCGAACAATGCACCTGCCGTGCCGCCGAATATCATCGGCACCATAATGCCGCGCAAATCGCCGGTGGGCAGCTTGCCCGCCTTGTGAAAGCCGTGGGTGCCGGAGACGGATTGCAGCAATACGCCGACGCGGTTGGTGCCGTTGGCAACGTCGGCCGGCACGCCGAACATCATCAATACCGGCAGAATCAGGTTGGAACCGCCGCCCGCCATCATGTTGATGATACCTGCGGCGATACCGAGCAGGCCGAGTAAGGCGTATTGTCCGAGTGTGAAATCAAGTTCCATGATGGCTCTGTGTGTTTGCGGGGTTCGGTCTGTTTCTGCAGAAATCCGCTGTCCCGTTTTCAGACGGCCTTTTGCGGAAGCGTTTTTCAGTTTGTCGTCAAAAACAGAACAATCCCGCCGCGTGGGCGGTTTGTTGTAACGGTATGGTCAATCCTACGAATTAAAGCAGAGCGCGCGGTTTATACAAAATGCCGTCTGAAAAAGGACGAGACCTTTGCAAAAGCCAAAAATATTCAAAAAATCTCTAATCTGTCATTAGCTGCGCAAGTCCGCTGGCTTCTCTCGTACAGGTGGGAAGCCGGAATTTTAACTTACTGTAATTCTGAAATATTCCTGAAACCGTCAGGTCTGGATTCCCGCCTGCGCGGGAATGACGAATATAGATTTGCAGGTTTAATCTCAATTTTACGAAGGTCTCGAGCCGTCTGTATTACAGCCGTACTTCGATGCCTGCGGCCTGCATGGCCGATTTTGCTTCGCGGATGCTGACTTCGCCGAAGTGGAAAATGCTGGCCGCCAACACTGCGTCGGCCTTGCCTTCTTTTACGCCGTCAATCAAGTGCTGCACGTTGCCCACGCCGCCCGAGGCGATGACGGGAATATCGACTGCTTCGGAAATGGCACGCGTGAGCGGCAGGTTGAAGCCGATTTTCGTGCCGTCCCTGTCCATCGAAGTGAGCAGGATTTCGCCTGCGCCGCGTTTCTGCATTTCCACCGCCCATTCGACCGCGTCCAGACCGGTGGGTTTGCGGCCGCCGTGGGTGAAGATTTCCCAACGCGTGTTTTCGGGATTGACGGCTTTCGCGTCAATCGCCACAACAATCGCCTGCGAGCCGAAAAAACCGCTGGCTTCGTTGACCAAATCGGGGTTGGTCACGGCGGCGGTGTTGATGCTGGCTTTGTCGGCACCGGCATTGAGCAGGCGGCGCACGTCGGCCACCGAACGCACGCCGCCGCCGACCGTCAGCGGAATGAACACTTGCGAGGCGACTTCTTCGATGACGTGCAAAATGGTGTCGCGGTCGTCGGAAGAGGCGGTGATGTCGAGAAAGGTAATCTCGTCCGCACCTTCGTCGTTGTAGCGTTTGGCGACGTCAATCGGGTTGCCCGCGTCGCGCAGGCCGAGGAAGTTCACGCCTTTGACCACGCGGCCGTTGTCCACGTCCAAACAGGGGATAATGCGTTTTGCCAATGCCATGTGAGAAACTTTCCAGTCCGTACCGTCTGCCGAAACAGGCCGGTTTGAGGCCGTCTGAAAATATTATCGGGTTTTCAGACGGCCTGTGTTTATTTAAGCGAGCCAACCGCTGACCCAGCCGGGCAGGACTTTCAGCAGTTGGAAATAGCCGACGCCTGCGGCGGCAGCCATGACCATCGTGCTCATGAAGCTGTTGCTGAAACGGTTGACGATAACGAATACGGCGGCTACGTAAGCCCAAAGCGCGCCGTTGACGGCAGCCCATTGGCCGTCGATTTCCGGTATGGAAAAGGCGACCAGTTGGCGCATGATGACAGCGAGTATGGTAAACCAAAGACTTTCGGTCAGCGGATAAATATCGCGGTTGGCAGACCAAATGACCCAAAATCCTAAGACGAATGCTTCCAGCATGTTTAAACCCCTAATGATAAAAAGTAAAGAAACCGGCTTTGCCTGTTGGTTTTATTTCGCGGCAAAGCGGCGTGGAAAAAAAACGGTATCGGGCGGCTTCTCCGAGCCGCCGCGTGAATGGTGGTTTTAAGCCAGCGAATCGGCCAGCTTCTGCGCTTGGGCAAAATCAATGCTGCCCTCATAAATCGCACGGCCTGTAATCGCACCGGCCACGCCGCTTTGTTCGACCGCACACAAGGCGCGGATGTCGTCCAAATCGGTCAGGCCGCCTGAAGCGATGACGGGAATCTTAATCGATTCGGCCAGCTTGACGGTGGCTTCGATGTTCACGCCGCTCATCATGCCGTCGCGGCCGATGTCGGTGTAGATGATGCTGTTGACCCCGTCGTTTTCAAACTGTTTCGCCAAATCAATGACATGATGTTCGGTAACCGTTGCCCAGCCGTCAATCGCGACCATGCCGTCTTTTGCATCCAAACCGACGATGATTCGGCCGGGAAACGCTTTGCATGCTTCGCGCACGAATTCGGGATTTTTCACGGCTGCCGTGCCGATAATCACGTCGGTCAAGCCCAAATCCAGATATTTTTCGATGGTGGCCAAATCGCGGATGCCGCCGCCGAGCTGCACGGGAATGTGTTGCGCCACGGCGGCCAGAATGTCTTTAATCGCCGGGAAGTTTTTCGGTTCGCCCGCAAATGCGCCGTTCAAATCCACCAGGTGCAGGCGGCGCGCGCCTTGTTTGAACCAGTGTTCGGCGGTTTGCGCCGGCGTGTCGGAAAACACGGTGGCCTGATCCATCAGGCCCTGTTTCAGGCGCACGCATTGGCCGTCTTTCAAATCAATTGCAGGAATCAGTAACATAATATTTCCAAGTGGTTTTCAGACGGCCTTTGCAATCGGTGGGGCCGTCTGAAAAATAATGAGGTATCAATCGGTTTACACAATTTAGCGGATTTTAGCACACCTTTATCCGTTCGGCACGGACAGCAGGGTTTACGGCTGCCAGTTTAAGAAATTGCGCAACAGCAGCAGCCCGCCGTCGTGGCTTTTTTCGGTGTGGAACTGGGTGGCGAATACGTTGTCTTTGCCGACGATGCAGGCGAATTCGTGCGGATATTCGCTGGTTCCCAATACGATTTCAGGGCTTTGCGGCGCGAAGTAGTAGCTGTGGACGAAGTAAAAGCGCGTGTCTTGCGCGATGTCTTTGAACAGGGGGTGCGGCTGCGTTTGGCGCACACTGTTCCAGCCCATGTGCGGCACTTTCAATTTGTTGCCGTGCGCGTCGAGTTGGTTAGCGGCAAAGCGTTTCACGTCGCCGGCAAACCAGCCCAAACCGGCGGTACCGCCTTCTTCGCTGTGGTCGAACAGCAATTGCGCGCCGACGCAGATGCCGAAAAACGGTTTGTTTTTCAGGCCGTCTGAAACCGCCTCGCCCAAGCCGCTCCGGTTCAGCGCGGCCATGCAGTCGGGCATGGCACCTTGGCCGGGGAAAACGATTTTGTCGGCGGCGAACACTTCTTCGGGTTTGTCGGTGAGAAAAATACCGGCATCCGTGCCGGCGAGTTTCTGCGCGGCCTGCACGGATTTGAGCACCGAGTGCAGATTGCCCATGCCGTAATCGACGACAGCTACTTTCATGTTGATCCTTAATGTGCGGATGGTTGCGTTGGCGGTATTGTAGCAAAAAAAACCGACTGTTTTGTTGACGATTTTCAGGCAAACCGACAAAGGCCATCTGAAAAACCATAGCCGTTCCGATTTAGATTGGGACAAGGCGCAGCAACGCTGTATCCATCCAAATCGGAACGGCTGTATTGATAATTTTTCAGACGGCCTTATTTGGTTTGTACACATCTAAGCAATATCACTCAGTCAGGAATACATTATGCTCAAACTTTCCATGCTCAACCTTGTACCTTTGCGCGAAGGGCAAACCCAAAAACAGGCCATCGAATCGATGGTAACGCTGGCGCAGACCGCCGAACGTCTCGGCTACCGACGCTACTGGATTGCCGAACACCACAATATGCCCAACCTGCTCAGCTCAGCCACGCAATTGCTGGTCGGCCACACTTTGGCCAACACGCAGACCATCCGCGTCGGTACCGGCGGCGTGATGCTGCCCAACCACAGCCCGCTGGCCGTGGCCGAACAGTACGGCACCTTGGCGACCATGTACGGCGACCGCATTGACCTGGGCGTCGGCCGTGCGCCCGGCACCGATCCGCGCACAGCCTTGGCTTTGCGCCGCAACGCGCAAGACGTGTCGATGAATTTTCCGCACGACATCCAAACCATCCAACGCTATTTCGGCAGCGCAGACGGGCAGGGCTACGTCAAAGCCTATCTGGCGATGGATAAAAATGTGCCGCTCTACATTCTCGGCTCCAGCACCGAAAGCGCGTATCTGGCCGCCGAACTCGGTATGCCGTATGTGTTCGCCAGCCATTTTGCCCCGCGCATGATGGAAATGGCGGTGCAGATTTACCGCAACGGCTTCAAGCCGTCTGAATATCTCGACAAACCCGAAGTCATCATCTGCGTGAACATCATCGTCGCCGACACCGACGAAGAGGCGCATTTGCTGCACACTTCGCAGCAACAGCAGTTCCTCGGCGTGGTCAGCGGGCAGATGAAGCCGCTGCAACCTCCGGTTGCAGATATGTCGCAGGTATGGAGTCCCGACCAAGAATTTGCCGTGAGACAAATGCTGGCCGAAGACATCGTCGGCAGCAAAGCAAGCGTGCGCGAACAAATCCTCAATCTGCAAGCGCGTGTTCAGGCCGACGAGATTATGGCCTTGAACTATATTTACGACGAGGCCAAACAGGCCGAATCGTTTGCCATGCTGAAAGAAATCGCCGATACGCTTTAAAAGGCTGATTTGTAACCAGGCCGTCTGAAAACTTGCCGTTCCCGTTTTCAGACGGCCTTTTTTATGATGCGGAGTCTATGGTTTTCAACACCTTGGCCGGAATGCCGCCGACTACGGTATTGTCCGCAACGTCTTTGCTGACGACCGCGCTGGCGGCGACAATCGCGTTTTCGCCCACCGTTACGCCCGGCAGAATGGTTGCTCCTGCGCCTATCCAGGCATTCCGTTTGATCCGCACGGGTTTTAAAATCAATCCCCTGCGCTCGTCGGGGTTTTCGGGGTGGTTGACGGTGACGATGTTTACCCTCGGTGCAATCAATACGTTGTCTTCTATCGTAATGCCGCCCAAATCGGTGAACACGCAGCCTGTGTTGATAAACACGTTTCTGCCGATGCGGATATGGCGGCCGAAATCGGTGTAAAACGGCAGGTTGACGTGCAGGCTTTCGTCAATCCGGCTGCGGGTGATGTCCGCCAAAACGGCGCGGATTTCGGCCTGGTTTTTAAATGCGCCGCTCAGTTCGGCGGTTTTGGGTGCGTTTTCGGCGACGATGTCGTGAATTCGGGCAAACAGGTCGGAATTTTCGGCAATCAGGGTGTTGACAGGAAAATCGTGCATCCGTTTATTTCTCCATTCTGACGGTGATTTTACCGCGCCCCAAAGCGGCTTTCAGACGGCCTGCCTCGGCGATGGTGCCGATTTTGGTGTAACGGTAGCTGCTGTCGAAAGTTTCATAAAATATCACCAGCGTATCGCCCTGATAGAGCATGACATCGCCTGCACGGATGCGGCCTGCGGTTTTGTCGTCGGCCGGCAACGGTGTGGACAGGGCGGCGAATTTTTCGTTTTGCAGATGGTCCTGCATGGAAAGTTCGAGCGGCAACAGTCGGGCGAAGGCTTGGGCGGTAGGGTTGTTTTCCGTTTTTATCTCAAATGCTTGTCCGCCGATCAGCAGGCGGACGGTTCGGGTCTCGGGGGCGGTTTGTGCGGTCATGGGTGTTTCCTGTTCGGGAGAATGGCGGGGCGTTTCGGCATGGCAGGCGGCTATGCCTGAAATGGCGATGGCGGCTAACAGCAGTTTTCGCATGGTTGCTCCTGTTGGGATTTTTTGAGACATAGGCCGTCTGAAAGAAAATACTTTCAGACGGCCTTTTGTCATTTCAAATTTGCTTTGAAGAACTGCTCGAATTTGTCAAACGGGATTTTGTCGGCCTGATTGTCGTATAAATCGACGTGGCTGGCTCCGGGCACGAGATACAGCTCTTTGTTTTTGCTGCCTAAAGATTTGAATGCGTCTTCGCTGAAATAGCGGCTGTGGGCTTTTTCGCCGTGCACGATTAAGGCAGGTGCGCGCATTTCGGCGGCGTATTGCAGAATCGGCATGTTCGTCAGCGGCAGCATACCGGTAACTGTCCATGAGCCGTTCGGATCGGAGTTGACGGCGCGGGGGTGGAAGCCGCGTTTGGTGGTGTAAAAGTCGGAATATTCGCGGAAAAATTTCGGCGTGTCGGCTTTGAAATCTTCTTTGCGCAAGTTGTTGGCAGGCAGCAGGGTGGCGTAGCCGTTTTGCGCCGTTTCCCAACGGGCGTTGTTCATTTCCTGTTTCATTTTGTAGCGTGCTTCGGCGGTTTGCGGTGCGGTACGGTCGTATTGTCCGTTCGGGTCGAGTTTGATTTCATAGCCGTTGGCCGCTACGCGGGTCATGTCGTACATGGTACTGGTAGCAACGGCTTTGACGCGCGTGTCGGCAACCGCCGCGTTCAACACGAAACCGCCCCAGCCGCAAATGCCGAGCAGGCCGATTTTTTCGCGGTCGACAAAGTTTTGCAGGCCTAAGAAATCGACTGCCGCGCTGAAGTCTTCGGTGTTGATTTCGGGAGAAGGCACGTTGCGCGGTTGGCCGCCGCTTTCGCCGGTGTACGAGCCGTCAAACGCCAGCGTGACGAAACCGCGTTCGGCCAAAGTCTGCGCGTACAGACCGCTGGACTGCTCTTTTACCGCACCGAATGGGCCGCTCATGGCAATGGCAGGCAGGCGGCCTTTGGCGTTTTTCGGCACATACAAATCACCGACCAAGGTAATGCCGTAGCGGTTTTTGAAGGTAACTTTATGGTGTTCGACTTTGGCGGATTTCGGGAAGATTTTGTCCCATTCTTGGGTCAGCTGCATGGTTGCGGTTCCTTTTATCGGGGTAACGGTAACGGCGGAGGCCGTGCCGGAGAGCGTGAGCGAGCCTGCGACGAGGGCGGAAGCGAGGATTGTGAGGGTAGGGGTCTTCATATCGAGCCTTTCTGTTTTTCAGACGGCCTTTTGTGCGCAGAGGCCGTCTGAAACAGTTGGGATGAAACCTTTTTCGGTTTCGACAGAACACATTGTAAAAGCCGGATGATTTCATGTATATTCATAAAACTGCATTTGATAATTTCGGAAACAGAAATCATGTTGAACAAACTTGAGGCTTTACGGATTTTCTGCACCGCCGCCGAAACGCTGCAATTCAAAGAAGCCGCCAGCCGTTTGGCCGTATCGCCGCCGGTGGTAACGCGCGTGATTGCGGAATTGGAGGATTATTTGGGCGAGCCGCTGTTCCAGCGCAACACGCGCCAAACCAAGCTGACCGATTTCGGCCGCGAATTTCTGCCGCAGGCGCAGCAGCTTTTGGACGACAGCGAACGCGTGTTCGTCCATGCCAAACAGCGCGATGAAGACGAAATGGGCGGCATGGTGCGAATAACCGTGCCGGATTTGCCCGATGAAGAGAATGTGTTGCTGGAATTGTTGGGCCGTCTGAAAGCCTATCCCAAGCTGGTGTTGGACTGGCAGAAAAATACCGTGCGCGTCAATGCGGTGGAGGCGCAAATCGACATCGGAGTGCGCATCGGCCAGGCACCGACCGACAGCCTGCTGATTGTGAAGCATTTGGGCACGGTGAAGGAGCGGATTGTGGCCGCGCCCGAACTGGTGGCGCAATACGGTCTGCCGAACGGTTTGGAGGATTTGAAAAAGCGTTATCCGCTCAATGTCGAGCATGATTTGAACAACGGCCGTTATTGGGCATGGTATTTCAACGACCAGCAAAGCCTGCTGCCGCCCAAGCCCGTGTTCGTCAGCAATACGGTGCAGAACACGCTGGCGGCGGCGCGGTCGGGCAGGGCGGTGGCGTATGTATTGGATTGGCTGTGCGAACCGTATTTGCGCAACGGCGAATTGGTGGAGTTGCTGCCCGACATCCGCAAGCAGCAATGGACGGCTTATCTCTACCGGCCGCAGCGCAGCGTGACACCGACGCGGGTGCGGGTGGTGTTTGAGATGTTGGCGGAAATTCTGGCGGCAAGGTTTAATCGCGAGGCCGTCTGAAAAACGGGTTTGACGAATGCACAGGCCGTCTGAAAACGGAATCGGTTTTCAGACGGCCTTGAAGTTTCGGTATTACTTGATAGAGGTTGCGGGACCCGAATGCGTTAATCTGTGTTGCACCGCTTGCTCCCGTTTTGGGAGCGGGAAACGGGGCAGATTTGAGGAATGTTTCCCGTTTTGCTCTGACAGGCTGAACGGGCTGATGGAATATGAAAAGCCGTCTGAAATATTTTCAGACGGCCTGTGCGTTTCAAGGTTTAGAAAATTTCAAATACGAAGAAAATCAGCGTATGCAGGATAAACAGCGGTACGAGGATGCCGAACGACCACGCCATGTAGCCGAAGAAGCTCGGCATGTTTACGCCGCGCTGTTCGGCGATGGCTTTGACCATGAAGTTCGGCGCGTTACCGATGTACGTGAGCGCACCCATAAACACCGAACCCATCGAGATGGCCAGCAGGGTATGGAACAGCGGGCCGGTCATTAAAGACTGCGCGTCGCCGCCGGCCATGTTGAAGAACACGAGGTAGGTCGGGGCGTTGTCCAAAAATGCCGACAAAAGGCCGCTCATCCAGAAATACATGGTATTAACCGGTTCGCCCGCGGCATTGTGCACCAGCGAAACCACGCCGCGCAATGCGCCGTTTTCTCCGGCTTTCAGAATCGCCAATACCGGCGCGATGGTCACAAAAATACCGGCAAACAGTTTGCCCACCTCGGCAATCGGTTCCCAGTTGAACTCATTGCCTGCGCGAACCTGCTTCGGTGTGATGAGCAGGGAAACCACCGCCAGAGACAGCAAAATCAAATCGCGCACCAGGTTCGGCAACAGGTAATGGCTGCCGAAGATTTCAAAGCCGGGATGATCCGGTTTCCAAATGCCCGACATCAATACGGCACCGACTACGCCGAACAGCAAAATAAAGTTCACTTTGCCGAAAATCTGCAATTTGCTGTCGGGCGACGGGTCGTGCGGTACGATTTCGTCTTCTTTGGAATACAGATGGCGGTCAAGGAAATAGAACACAGTCAGTAAAACCGCCACGCTGATGAGTACCGGCGGCAGCATGTGTACCACCGTCCACATAAAGTCGACGCCTTTCAGGAAACCTAAGAACAAAGGCGGATCGCCCAGCGGGGTCAGGCCGCCGCCGATATTGGCCACCAGGAAAATAAAGAAGACGACGACGTGGACTTTATGTTTGCGGTTGTCGTTGGCTTTCAAGAGCGGGCGGATAAGCAGCATGGCCGCGCCGGTCGTGCCCATCAGTGACGCCAATACGGTGCCGATGGCAAGTATGGTGGTGTTGAGCTTGGCCGAGCCGCGCAGGTTGCCCCACACCAAAATGCCGCCTGAAATGGTGTACAGGGCAAACAGCAGCAGGATAAACGGAATGTATTCTTCCACCATGGCATGTGCCACGACTTGAACGCCGGCGGTGAAGCCGAAATAGAGGATAAACGGAATCAGAAAGAGAGCCGTCCAAAAGGCGGTGATTTTACCGAAATGGTGATGCCAGACTTTCGGCATCAGCAAAGGGCCTAAGGCGATGGAAAGCAAAATGGCTGCGAAGGGCAGACCCCACAGCAGGCTCAGCGAGTCGCCGCTGAAGTCGGCGGCTTGTGCGAAAGCCGGCAGCAACAGCATGGGCAGGGAGAGAAGAGGTAGGCGCATATGTGTTTCCTTTTTCTTATCGTGGTAAATCAGAGCCGTCTGAAAATGTACGACACTGCGCGGAAGTTGAGAAACTTATCGCAAACGATTGTAAAGGAAAATAGTGCCAGAAACTAGGCTAAAGTATTAGTGCGAATCAAATAAATATGCTGAAAATTTTCTGTGAAATTGCCCAATTTTTTATGCGTGGAGAGAAAAATTCTTTAAAACAGCAATTTAATGAAACATTGATTGAATATTAAAATACTATCAAAAAAGATTGTTAAATTGAATTTAACACTTTTTTGCAAGAAATCGGCTTAAGGCCGTCTGAAAACAGGGCGGTTTTTATGCTGCGGGCAAGCGGATCATCCAAATGGCCACGCAGGCGCAGAAGATGGAGGAAATGGCGCCGATCCACCAGCGTTCGGGAAACTGCCAGAATAAAAACAGGCAGGAAAACGTCATCATGCTGACCGCCAATATTTTGGCTTTGCGCGGTACGGCGCGGTTGCGTTCCCAATTTTGCACCATCGGGCCGAAGTAGTGGTGCCGGTGCAGCCAGCGGTGAAAACGCGGCGAGGCTTTCGCCCAGCAGGCTGCCGCCAGCAGAACAAACGGCGTGGTCGGCAGAATCGGCAAAAAAATACCGACTATGCCCAAGGCCAGTGCCACCGCGCCGCAACACCAGAAAAAATAACGGGTCAGCATGATGGTTATTCGGGTTTGTGAAACGGGCAGCGCGGAATGTCCAACCGATTCCAGCCTTCGTGTCCCATGTCTTCCAACAAAGCGATATTGCGTTCAAAAATTACGGAAGCGTCGGGAAAGGCTTCGGCGGCTTTGGCGATGCTGTCTTCGCGAATCAGGTGCAGCGTCGGGTAGGGTGAACGGTTGGTATAGTTGCCGATGTCGTCGGCTTCGGTGTCGGCGAACCGGAAATCAGGGTGAAACGGCGCAATCTGAACCACGCCTTCCAATCGGTTTTCCGCCACCGCCGCGTCGGCAATATCGAGCATATCGTTGAAGACTAAAAAGTCGCCGAACAAGGTCGGGTGAACCAATAACGTGGTTTCCAATTCATCGGCGGGTGTTTCTCCCAAAAGCTGCAGCTCGCGGTCCAAATCTTCTAAAAAACCGTCCAAATGCTTGGCTTCGCTGACCACGATCCGCACGCGGTCTTTGACATACGGAGCTTTGGCAAAGGGACAGAGGTTCAGCCCGATAACGGCTTTTTCCAGCCATTGTTTGGTGTGGTCGATAACGGTCGGGATGTCGGGGATATTCATCATGGCGTGTCAATTTAAGAGTTATTCTCAATTATAGCAAAGAAATAAACAATCAAGGCCGTCTGAATGGATTTTCAGACGGCCTTGTCATGTTCAAACGGTTGAAACATCAGTCTTGCTGCAAATGCTGCAGCGGCAGGGCGGTGGTGTTTTTGATTTCTTTCAATACAAAACTCGATTGCGCATCCTGCACGCCGTGATGAGACAGCAAAGTATCCAAAACGAAATGGGAAAACGCATTCATATCGGTAAAAAAGGCGTGCAGCAGGTAATCGGTTTCGCCGGTCAGCGCGAAGCAGCTTAAGACTTCCGGCCAGTTCTGCACCGCTTGGGAGAAATCATCGCGCGCATCGGCGGCTTTGCTGATGGAAACGCGGATAAACGCCTGCAGCCCCAGCTCGACGGAAACCGGCGACAGCAAGGCCGCATATTTGCGGATAATACCGGCATCCTCCAATTGTTTCAGACGGCGCAGGCAGGGGGAGGGAGAGAGGGCGACGCGTTCGGAAAGTTCGACATTGGTCAGACGGCCGTTTTCCTGCAATACCTGCAAAATTTTGAGGTCTGTTTTATCCAGAGTGATTTGAGCCATTTATTATCCTTTTCATGTGACCTGCACGTTAAAAAACGAAGAATAACGGTTTTTATAATCTTAAGCTAAATAAATTTAACATACAATAGTGCAGTAAAAGAATTTTTTCAAAAATAATCTGTGTTAAAAACCGCTGTTTAGGTCAAATTAATTTATTTATGCTATGAATATTTTTCATTTTGGCGGGCTACAAATAATCCGAAAGACGGCTTGCCCAAAAAAAGGATTCAAGCCATAATCCGAAGCACGTGCAGGAGAGTGCTGCTTCCAACTACAGGCGGCCACCGAAGGCGCAGATGCCCTTAAATCGCTCAGGTAAAAGGACTGTACGTTGAAATAAAACATCTGGAGAGCGGCATGAAGCTCATGCCCACCGAAGGGGAGAAGGCCGTCTGAACCACCATTCAGACATCCGTTGCCGAGTGATACGCAATGAGCAGATTGCGGTTCGGAGAACACGGAATGCCGAAAATCTCAGGTTCAAAGGACAGATAGGGTCATTCACGCGGATAAAAACAGCAAACGCGCCGATGACACTTTTTACCGGAGAACTTGAAATGACTGCTCTGAAAACCACCCCTTTTCATCAAAACCATGTGGAAGCCGGCGGCAAACTGATTGATTTTGCCGGCTGGGAACTGCCCATCCACTACGGTTCGCAAATCGCCGAACACGAAGCCGTGCGCACCGACGCGGGCATGTTCGACGTATCCCACATGCTCGTTACCGACGTAACGGGCGACAACGCCAAAGCCTTTTTCCGAAAACTGCTTGCCAACGACGTGGCCAAACTCGGCTTCGTCGGCAAAGCCCTCTATTCCGCCATGCTCAACGACCACGGCGGTGTTATCGACGACCTGATCGTTTACCGCACCAATGAAACCGAAACGCAGTACCGCATCGTGTCCAACGGCGCGACCCGCGAAAAAGACTCCGTCCAGTTCGCCAAAATCGGCGCGGAATTCGGTATTGCGCTCAACCCGCGTTACGATTTGGGTATGCTGGCCGTGCAAGGCCCGAAAGCCGTGGAAAAATTATTGTCCGTCAAACCCGAATGGGCAGACACCGTCAACGGCCTGAAACCGTTTCAGGGCGCGGATTTGGGCAACGACTGGTTCGTCGCGCGCACGGGTTACACCGGCGAAGACGGTGTGGAAGTGATTCTGCCTGCTGACGAAGCCGGTGTGTTTTTCAAAGCCCTGCAAGCCGCCGGCGTTCAGCCCTGCGGCCTCGGCGCGCGCGACACCCTGCGCATGGAAGCGGGCATGAACCTTTACGGCAACGATATGGACGACGACACCAGCCCGCTCGAGGCAGGCATGGGCTGGACGGTCGATTTGAAAGACGAAAACCGCGATTTCGTCGGTAAAACCGCGCTTGTTGGCCTAAAAGAAAAAGGCGTGGCCGTGAAACAGGTCGGCCTGCTGCTGGAAAAAGGCGGCGTGCTGCGGTCGGGCATGGAGGTCGTTACCGATAAAGGCAGCGGCATGACTACCAGCGGCGTGTTTTCGCCCAGCCTGAAACAGTCCATCGCCATCGCCCGCGTGCCGAAGGATTTTGAAGGCGACACAGCCAAAGTGCTGATGCGCGGCAAAGAGGTTGATGTGCGCGTGTTGAAACTGCCGTTCGTGCGCAACGGGCAGAAGCAGTTTGATTAAGTAAAAAACTTTTTCAGACGACCTTGAACTGAAAAGGCCGTCTGAAAAACCGAACCGCCGTTTGAGAGGAAGATTTATGCGCAAAACAGTATTCGTGCTCGCCGCTTCGTTCGTCCTTGTTTTATCGGGCTGCGACGCCAAAGATACCTGTCTCGACGAGGGCGGCCGGTATAACGAGACCACCAAGCAGTGCGAAAAATAAAGCATTTCCCATCTTTATCCCCCATTTTTTAACGGAGAACACACCATGAGCAATATCCCAGCCGAACTGAAATACGTTGCCAGCCACGAATGGCTGCGCCCCGAAGCCGACGGTACGGTTACCGTGGGCATTACCCACCACGCGCAGGAGCTGTTGGGCGACATCGTATTCGTCGAACTGCCCGAAGTCGGTGCGAATCTGGTCGCCGACGAGCAGGCGGGCGTCGTGGAGTCGGTGAAAGCCGCGTCCGACGTGTACGCGCCGATTGCGGGCGAGGTTGTGGCGGTGAACGAAGATTTGCCGTCTGCCCCCGAAACCGCCAACAGTGACCCTTACGGCGAAGGCTGGTTCTTCAAAATCAAACCGGCCAATCCTGCCGATTTGGACGGTCTCTTGACTGCCGAACAATACGCCGAAGAAGTGAAGTAATCCGCCGTGAAAGGCCGTCTGAAAAATTCAGACGGCCTGTTTTGAATACGGTGGAGAAAGATTCAGATACAAATGGTAGGAAGAACATGAAAACCATAGGCATCATCGGCGGCATGAGTGCCGAGAGCACCGCCGTTTATTACCAGCTTATCAACCGCGAAACCAACCGCCGTTTGGGGTTGAACCATTCCGCCGAAATCCTGCTTTACAGCATTGATTTCGAACGTATCGTGCGCCTGCAAAAAGCCGGGGGCTGGACGGAAGCCGCCGGAATACTTGCACAGGCTGCGCTCAAGCTGCAGAATGCAGGTTCAGGGGCGGTGGTGCTGGCCACCAATACCATGCACAAAGTGGCTGATGCAATCGAAGCCGTGCTGGACGTGCCGTTTATCCATCTGATTGACGTAACCGCCGCTGCGCTTAAGCGGCAAGGCGTGCAAAAAGCTGCGCTGCTCGGCACGCGGTTTACCATGAATGACGGCTTTTACGCGGCACGCATGGCGCAGTCGGGCATTGAAACCCTTGTACCTGATGAAGCGGCACAGCAGGAAATCCACCGCATTATTTTTGAAGAACTCTGCCTCGGCATCATCAGGGAAGAGGCGCGCGATTTTTACCGCAGGCAGATCGACGGCTTAAAACAGGCCGGAGCCGAAGCCGTGATTTTGGGCTGTACCGAAATCGGGCTGCTGATCACACAGGCCGATAGTACGCTGCCCGTGTTCGACAGTACCGGGCTGCATGTCCAGGCTGCCGTTGATTTCGCCCTGTCTTAGTTTTAAAAGGCCGTCTGAAATGACTTACTGCGAATTGGTACACAACCTGCCGCCCGATACCGACAATCCGAATAAGCACTATCACGATTGCGAATATGGTTTTCCGATTGAAGACGACAATGCCCTGTTTGGCCGTCTGCTGCTGGAAATCAACCAGGCAGGGTTGAGTTGGACGCTGATGTTAAAGAAGCAGGCCGCGTTTCAGACGGCCTATGCAGACTTCGACATCGCCGCCGTTGCTGCGTTTGGCGAGGCCGACACCGAACGCCTGCTCAACGACGCGGGCATTGTGCGCAACCGCCTGAAAATCCATGCCGCAATCTACAACGCGCGTGAGATTTTGCGTTTGCAGGCCGAATACGGTTCGTTTAAAAACTGGCTCGACGCGCACCATCCGCGCGACAAGGCTGCGTGGGTGAAGCTGTTTAAGAAACATTTCAAATTTGTCGGCGGCGAGATTGTCGGTGAATTTCTGATGAGCTGCGGCTATCTCAAAGGCGCGCACGACGAAAGTTGTCCGGTTTACGCGCAGACGCTGGCGGCAGGCGCGAAGTGGGCGGAGGCCGTCTGAAAAATATCACGGCAAACTGTGCCGAAATCCAGCCAAACCATGTTTGAAGCCACACCATGAAACTCAATACCCTCCTGAAAACCGCCGTTTTCCTGATCGGCATGTCCGCCTTTTTGCAGGTGTATTCCGTGCAGGCGGTGTTGCCCGTGTTGATGGCGGAACTGAACGCCACGGCGGTGCAGGCCGGTCTGTCGGTGGGGGCGACGGTGTTGGGCGTGGCTTTGATGTCGCCGTTTATGGGCATGCTTTCCGACGCGTTCGGGCGCAAGGTATTCATTGTCGGTTCGCTGCTGTATCTGGCCGTGCCGACCGTGTTGTTGGCGGTTGCGCCGAATATTGAAATCTTCACGCTGCTGCGGTTTTTACAGGGCTTGGCGGTGCCGGGGATTACCGTCGTCTTGATTGCCTACATCGGCGAGGAGTTTATGCCCGACGAAATCATGCGCCTGATGGCGGTGTATGTGTCGGGAACGGTGGCGGGCGGCTTTCTCGGCCGTTTCCTGCTCGGCCACTTTACCGAGCTGATGGGCTGGCGCGCAGCGTTTGTGGCGATGGGGCTGCTGAGTCTGGCCTGTGCGGTTTTTGTGTGGAAACAGTTGCCCAAGTCGCAGAATTTTGCGGCCAAACCGAATGTTCAGACGGCCTTGGCTACGCTCAAGTCGCATCTGCGCAACCGCTATGTGGTTGCCGCCTGTCTGTTGGGCATGTGCGTGCTGTTTTCGCTGGTGGGCTGCTTTACCTACATCAACCTGCATTTGGCCGCCGAACCTTACCGCTTGGGCAGCAGCACGTTGGCAAATATTTTTGCCGTGTATTTAATCGGTATGGTCATTACGCCCTTGTCGGCCAAACTGATGAAGCGTTTCGGCAGCGTGAACACGGTGTTGCTGGCGGTCGGTTTGTCGATGGGCGGCGTGCTGCTGACCGTGTCCGAACCTTTGCCGTGGATTGTCGCCGGGCTGGTGTTGATGTCGTCGGGCGTGTTCATCACGCAGGCGGCGACCATCAATTACATCGCGGCCAATGTGAAAGAAGGCCGCTCGCTGGCTTCGGGGCTGTATTACATGGCGTATTACAGCGGCGGTACGCTCGGCGCGTGGCTGTGCGGACTGGCGTTCGATGGCGGCGCGTGGTCGGGCGTGGTATGGACTTTGTTAAGTGTGCAGGTGCTGGCCTTGCTGATTGCGAAAAAAGGCATGAAGGCCGTCTGAAAACTTGTCTGCCTGATCATTTGAAAAATTATTTTCAGACGGCCTCACACCCCGTCAAAGGCCGTCTGAAAACCTTATTCATCGGGTACAAACCCGTTTAACAACAGAGGAACTATTATGAACTTCAACGACTTATTCGACCCCAACGAATTCGCTCCCCGCCACATCAGTTTTGCCGACGAAGCCGCGCTGCTGGCGGCTTTGGGCGAGAAGAGCATGGCGGATTTTGTGGACAACACCGTGCCGGAGAGCATCCGTATGCCGTCCGAACTCGACCTGCCCGACGCGCTTACGGAAGCGGATGCGCTGGCGAAGCTCAAGGGCATTGCGGCGAAAAACAGGGTGAACAAAAGCTATATCGGGCTGGGCTATTATCCGACGCGCCTGCCGAACGTGATTTTGCGCAACGTGCTGGAAAATCCGGGCTGGTACACGGCCTACACGCCTTATCAGGCGGAGATTGCGCAGGGGCGGTTGCAGGCGCTGCTGAACTTCCAGCAGGTGTGCATCGATTTGACTGGCTTTGAAGTGGCGGGTGCGTCGCTGCTGGACGAGGCGACCGCGGCGGCGGAGGCGATGGCGATGGCCAAGCGCGTGGGCAAGTCGAAGTCGAACCGTTTTTTTGTGGACGATCGCGTGTATCCGCAAACGCTGGACGTGATGAAAACCCGCGCGAAATATTTCGGTTTCGAGCTGGTGGTGGGCGGTTTTCAGACGGCCTCCGAGGGCGAGTATTTCGGCGCGCTGTTCCAATATGTGGGCAAAGACGGCGACGTGGCGGATTTGGAAAACGCGATAGGCCGTCTGAAAGAGCAGGGCGCGGTTGTGGCGGTGGCGGCCGACGTGATGAGTTTGGTGCTGCTGAAACCGCCTGCCGAGTTGGGCGCGGACATTGCGCTGGGCAACACGCAGCGGTTCGGCGTGCCGATGGGTTTCGGCGGGCCGCACGCGGCGTATTTCGCGTTTAAGGACGAGTTCAAACGCTCCGCGCCCGGCCGCATCATCGGCGTGTCGAAAGACGCTTCGGGCAAGCCCGCGCTGCGCATGGCGCTGTCCACGCGCGAGCAACACATCCGCCGCGAGAAGGCCACTTCCAACATCTGCACCGCGCAGGCCTTGCTGGCGAACTTGGCCGGCATATACGCGGTTTATCACGGCCCCGAGGGGGTGAAACGCATCGCCGAACGCATTCACGCGCTGGCCTGTGCGTTTGCCGCTGCGCTGGTTTCAGACGGCCTGAACGTGGTGCACAAAGTGTTTTTCGACACCGTGGCCGTGGATTTCGGCAGCGCGGACAAGGCGGACGCGGTGTACCGCCGCGCGCTGGACGCGGGCTACAACCTGCGCCGCGTGAGCGAAACCGTATTGGCCGCGGCGTTCAGCGAAGAGAGTACGCCCGCCGAAACGGCCGAACTGATTGCGCTGTTCGGCGGCAAGGCCGAGATGCCGTCTGAAACATCGACATGCCTGTCTGAAAACCTGCGCCGCAGCGGCAAAATCCTGCAACACCCCGTGTTCAACCGCTACCACACCGAACACGAAATGCTGCGCTACCTGAAAAAGCTGGAGGAGCGCGATTTGGCGATGAACCGCAGCATGATTTCGCTGGGCAGCTGCACCATGAAGCTCAACGCCACCGCCGAAATGCTGCCGATCACCTGGCCCGAGTTCGCCAACCTGCACCCGTTCGCGCCCGCCGATCAGGCCGAAGGCTACCGCGAACTGTTGCGCGGCCTGCAAACCCAGCTCGAAGCCGTGACCGGTTTTGACGCGATTTGCCTGCAACCGAACTCCGGCGCGTCGGGCGAATACACCGGCCTGCTGGCCATCCGCCGCTACCACGAAGCCAACGGCGGCGCAAACCGCAACGTCTGCCTGATCCCGCAGTCGGCGCACGGCACCAACCCCGCCACCGCCGCCATGCTCGGCATGCAGATTATCGTGGTGAAAACCGACGAAAAAGGCAACGTGGACATCGCCGACTTGAAAGAAAAAGCCGAAGCCAACAAAGAAAACCTAGGCGCGCTGATGATTACCTACCCGTCCACCCACGGCGTGTACGAAGAAGGCATCCGCGACATCTGCCGCATCATCCACGACAACGGCGGCCAAGTGTATATGGACGGCGCGAACATGAACGCCCAAGTCGGCATCATGCAGCCCGCCGAAGTCGGCGCCGACGTGCTGCACATGAACCTGCACAAAACCTTCTGCATCCCGCACGGCGGCGGCGGCCCGGGCATGGGGCCCATCGGCCTCAAAGCCCACCTTGCCCCGTTCGCCCCCAGCCACACCGTCGCCCCCGTCGAAGGCGCGACCGCAGGCATGGGCGCAGTTTCAGCCGCGCCCTACGGCTCCGCCGGCATCCTGCCGATAACCTGGATGTACATCACCATGATGGGCAAACAGGGCATGCGCCAAGCAACCGAATGGGCATTGCTCAACGCCAACTACGTCGCCAAACAATTGAGCGCAGACTACCCCATTCTTTATACCGGCAAAAACGGCCGCGTCGCCCACGAATGCATCGTCGATTTGCGCCCGTTCAAAGCCGAAAGCGGCATCACCGAAACCGACATCGCCAAACGCCTGATGGACTACGGCTTCCACGCCCCCACGGTTTCCTTCCCCGTGGCCGGCACCCTGATGATCGAGCCGACCGAGAGCGAAAGCAAAGCCGAACTCGACCGCTTCATCGCCGCGCTCAAATCCATCAAACAGGAAGTGTTGAAAGTGCAAAACGGCGAATGGCCGAAAGAGGACAACCCGCTGGTCAACGCACCGCACACCGCGTTCAACCTGACCGACGGCGAATGGACGCACCCCTACACCCGCGAAGAAGCCGTGTTCCCGCTGCCGTATGTGCGCGAAAACAAATTCTGGCCGAGCGTGAACAGGGTGGACGATGTGTTCGGGGATAGGAATTTGGTGTGTTCTTGTCCGCCGGTGGAGGCGTATGAAGACTAAGGCCGTCTGAAAAGCAGAGGCAGGGTGTAAACTTACCGATTTGAGTGGACTAAAAGGCCGTCTGAAAAGTATTTTTCAGACGGCCTGTTTTGTGATTGGGTTTATGTCGGTTTCCGTTTTAAATACTCAATCAAAGTAAAAATACATTAAAGTCGAGATTGGTTCTACCTGTTATCCGTCTTGTTGTCCGTTGGGTTATTTTTGCTGCAAGCATTTTTTTAATCGCTTAATATCATTTGCATAATTCGGTTTCCAAATCATCAAACACGGATGCCAATTAAGCATGATTATTTGCTTTTTTTTTATAAAAAAACATTGCCATCTGTTTATTTTTTTAATCAATACCTTAAGGAGTCAGTATGGGTCATCAGAGACTTTATGTTCCCTCTGCGGCAAGCACAGGAAGTCGCCCGTTCAATACAACATTAACCACGCTGGCCTGTCTGGTGGCCGGCATAATTTCTGTGCAGGCTCAGGCGGCAGATATTAATGGCTGTGAAAATCTTTCACTGGTCAGTCAGAAAGATACGAGCGGCTGTTCGGCATCCGCCGGTTTAAATCAGCGGCTGGAAGGCAGTGTTCTCGGTGGTCGAAATCATAATGGTTCGGCTAATTATAACCGTGTAAATATTGCACATGGTGCAAATATTCAAGGCTCTGTTTATGGCGGATTTACCAATAAGAAAGAGGCGAATCATAACGAAGTGGTCATCGGTCATAATGTTCAGATAGGTAAAGACGATAATTCTTGGGACACTGGCGGGGAGGTCAATGGTGGTACTTCCATTGAATCGACGGCGGATTTTAATGCAGTGCGTATCGGGGACAGTGCCATTGTAAGAGGTTTTATTTCAGGCGGTTCGGCCGGTGATACTAATGAGGCAGTGATCAATAATGTAAGTGCTTCAAGTAATAGCGTCCATATCGGTAATCTGTCGACAATCATAGAGAGTATCTGGGGCGGTAACGGCGGTAAAACTGCTTCTTTTAATGAGGTTTACATTGGTAACGGTGTAAAAGTCGGAAGAGAAGTTCATTTGACGAATGGTAGCGGAATTACGGGTGGTACAACTTCTGAAAAAGCAGATTTTCTGAGTACGGAAGCAAACTCCAATGTGGTACACATTGGAGACGATGTGGCAGTTACATATGTTTTTGGTGCTAGTGCAACAGCCCCTTTCAGTAAAAACAGTACGGTAAACGATAATCGCGTTACGATTGGCAACAGAAGCAATACGCTTTTCATTTCAGGAGCAGAAGGTTGGGAAGCTTCGACGGTTAAAAATAACACGGTAACCGTCGGTAATGATGCTAGCGCGGGTGAGATTTACGGTGCGCATTCCGCATCAGGCAATGTGTCCGGCAATACCGTACAAATCGGCAAAAATTTAGTTGCAAACTATGTTACAGGCGGTGATGCCTATTCTGCGGTTGCCGGTGAAGGCAACGCACATAATAATACGGTTGTGATTGGCGAAAATGCAACAGTTAAAGGACTTGTTATCGGCGGTAATGCACTGACCAATGCAAACGGTAATACTGTTATCCTTCATAAAGGTTTTACCGTGGGAGGTGTTGGCGGCGGTATTGCGCTGAATGACACAACCGATAATACGGTAACGCTTTTTGCGGGTAAGGTAGAAGCCGGCATCGTAGGTGGTAATGTAAATAACTTCAAAGGCAATACCCTGAATCTGGGCAGTCCGAAAGAAGGTATTGAAATGAATAAACTTTCTGCTGGAGAAGTGAAAAATTTTGAGACTATCAATTTCTATTTGCCGCAAAATGTCCGCAATAATGATGTAGTCATGAAGCTTACGGGCGATTATCCTGAAGCATTGGGTAATACTACGGTTAATGCTTATGTTCCGGGTAATGCTGACTTAAGTTCAGGCGATGTTGTACATTTGATTCAGATTGATAAGGAGGGAGTACTGGGCTGGACAGGGCAAGGGCACGTTTACCAGGGTGTAACCCTTGCGCATGATTTGGCAAGTATTGAGGCGGATAAAACCGAGAAAAATTTAGACTTAGTCCTCAAGCGTAATGTCAAACAAGTCACAACGACTGCGTCGGTCAATAATACAGGGACTGCTGCAACCGCAGGGGCTGCAACTGCAACAATTGCAAACCCTGTAACAACGGTAAATCCTAAAACCAAATCGTTGGTACAGGGACGTTTAGTGTCTCCTGCATTGATTAACGGCAGTGCCGATCACCTTTCGGGCGGCTTGGAGTCACTTTATCAAAATACAAATGTTAATATCGCAGGCGAAAATGGCAATGCTTTTGCAAATGTCCGTGCCGACAATCGTGAAATCACTACAGGCAGCCATGTTGATTTGAAAGGCATGGCATTTGATGCAGGCTATGCGCGGAACCGCCCGTTAGGTTCGGGCAATTGGATGTACGGCGTGGCTGCAGAATATGGTTACAGCCATTACAAAACGTATTTAGATGATGGCACAACAGGTAAAGGCAAGGCATGGAATTTGGGTGTGAATCTGTTTACGAACTACTTGTGGAACAATGGGGTATATGTTCAAGGCAGTGTACGGACAGGGCGGGTGTGGAGCGATTACCGCAGCAATGATTTTGTTCATGCAGGCGGTAATTCTGTTACATACGACAGTAAGTCTAATTATATTGCCGGCCATACGGGTTTCGGTAAACTTTGGAAGTTTGGCGGTGCAAATACATTAGATACTTATGTGAAATATTTCTATGCGCATACGTCTGGTGATAAAGTAAAATTAAGCTCTGGTGAAACCTATGACTTCTCCTCAGTCCGTTCAAAACGCGGACGTGTCGGTATGCAATATAACCGTGATTTAAATAATGCAGGGGTTCACTTCGGCATGGCTTATGAGCGTGAATGGGGCGGAGATGTGCGTGCGCAATATCAAGGCAATGCTTTACCGACACCAACAATGAAAGGTGGTACGATGATTGGTGAGGCGGGGATGTATTATAAATTCCATGGTAAAAAGGTTAATACCTCTCTACAAGGTTTCAGTGGTCGTAGACAAGGTGTAGGCATCCGTCTTGGTCTGGAATTTTAATCCCTCAAAATCATCAGACTGACTCTCCAAAAAGCTGCTCCACTAAATTTGAGGTGCAGCGTGGAGAATATTTGATATAAAAAAAGCTTACTTAATAACTTAAGTAAGCTTTTATATTAACTAAGGGTAAAAGTCCTAACTAAAACAGAAAGATTAGTTGGAACCCACTTTGATTTTCTGCCACAGGTTTACGGTCAGCTTCTTCGCGTCCGCGCTCATTTGCGGCATCACGAAACCGTTTTGCATGTCTTCCGCAGTCGGGAAGATGGAACGGGTTTTTACCAGCTCTTTCGGCATTTTTTCACGAGCAGGCAGGCTGGCAGGGGCGAAGGTGACGGCGATGCCGTTTTTCGCGGCGATGTCGGCATCCAGCGTGTAGTTGATGTATTTGTGGGCGTTGGCGATGTTTTTCGCGTCGGCAGGAATCAGCCACGATTCAATCCAGAAGCCCATGCCTTTCGGTGTCAATACTTCGATACCGACGTTGTTTTTCACTTCTTCCGAACGGGCTTTGGCCAAGTTCAGGTCGCCGCCGTTACCGGCTGCCAGGCATACGTCGCCGCGTGCCAATTCGTCAATTACTGAAGGGCTGAAACGTTTCACGTCAGGGCGCACGGCTTTCAATACTTCTGCTGCGGCTTTGATGTCGTCGTTGCTGCTGCCTTTGGGGTCTTTGCCCAAGTAGTTCAATACAATCGGGAACATTTCAGACGGCGTATCCCACAAGGCAATACCGCAGGATTTCAGTTTGTTGGTGTATTCGGGTTTGAACAGCAAATCCCAGCCGTTTTCAGGCAGTTGGCCGCCCAGAATCTCTTTGCCTTTGGCGGTAATTGCCAAAGTGTTCACGCCGGAGAAGTAGGGGACGGCGTATTCGTTGCCCGGGTCGGCTGTTTCCAGCATTTTCAACAGCTCGGGATCGATGTTTTTGTAGTTCGGAATCAAGTCTTTATTGACTTTTTGATATGCGCCGGCTTCGATTTGGCGCGGCAGGAAGGCGATGCCCGGTACCACGAGGTCGTAACCTGATTTGCCGGTCAGCATTTTGGCTTCGAGCGTTTCGTTGTTTTCATACAGATCGTAGGTCAGCTTCAAATTGTTTTGTTTTTTGAAGTCTTCTACGGTACTTTCGTCAACGTAGTTTGACCAGTTATAGATGTTCAAGGTATCGGTAGCGGCTGCTTCGGCATTGGCAGCAGGCGCGCTGCCTGCTTGAGGTTGCTCGGCTTTTTTCTCGCCACCGCCGCAAGCGGCCAGTGATAATGCGGCCAATACGGCTAATACGGATTTTTTCATACGGGTTGTTTTCCTGATGAAAGGGTTGAAATGAAAAGAAACAGACGTGCCCCATAAACACCCCGGCACGCTGTAAGGGCATTGTAATGTAAGTTTGATGAAAATCAAAGCCATATTGGAATATCTGCGCGAAAACTCTGATAATCGGCACCTGAACGGAAATACCGTCGGCAAAGCGGTGTGGCTTTTGGGTAAGCCTGCCCTGCGAATCAGCGGCTTCATCGAGAAAATACTTGCATACGGAGGCAATCGTCTTTAAAATTGCGCGTTTACAGAATTTATTTTTCATTCAGGAGATATTCAATATGGCAAACAGCGCACAAGCCCGCAAACGTGCCCGCCAGTCGGTTAAACAACGTGCCCACAACGCCAGTCTGCGTACTGCGTTCCGCACTGCAATCAAAAAAGTGTTGAAAGCCGTTGAAGCCGGCGATAAAGCTGCCGCTCAAGCAACTTACCGCGAATCGGTGAAAGTAATCGACCGCATTGCCGATAAAGGCATTTTCCACAAAAACAAAGCAGCCCGTCATAAGAGCCGCTTGTCTGCCAAAGTTAAAGCCTTGGCTTAATTTGTTGCAGCCGGCCGCATAAGGCGGTGCGATAAATCGGTGTCGGACACCATATATGCAATTGCCCCTGACCGGATAAGGTATTTCAGGGGCATTGCTGCATTCGGGGATGAATAACGGTTTCAGACGGCCTTTTCTGGTGGAGGCCGTCTGAAAAAATCATCGGGAGATAAAACATGAGCATGATGTGGAAACATTATTTATTGAGCGGTACCGTATGGACGCTGGCAGCACCTGTTGCATTGGCGCTGGATTCGGCTGCGTTGAAGTGTGCGGCCGTAACCGATAATGCCATGCGTCTGGCCTGTTACGATAAAGTTTATGCCGCCCAGTTGCCGCCGGTTCAGCCCATAGAAACAATGGAAGCAAAGGATACGAAGCGACCGGTGGATCTGGCGGAAACGGTCAATGCCAGCTTGGAGAAGAAAGAGACGACCATTGTTTTTGACGAACCGTCTGCCGGTGAGAATCCGCTTTCTGAATCGGCTTTGCGCGAGGCGGCTGATGCTTATACGCCGTTGAGCATGATGTATGATTTGGATGCCAACGATACGCGCGGCTTATTGAGCGTGCGTGAGCATAATCCGATGTATCTGATGCCGGCCTGGTATAACTCCAGCCCGAATTATTCGCCCGAATCTCCTTCGCGCGGTGTCACGGCGGAAGAAAAATTCAGCGAGCAGAAGCGCCTTGAAGCCAAAATGCAGGTGTCTTTCAAAAGCAAATTGATGGAAGATGCATTTAAAACGAATGCGGATTTATGGTTCGGTTATACGCAGAAATCTGATTGGCAGCTTTACAACCAAGGCCGCAAATCTGCCCCGTTCCGAAACACCGATTACGAGCCGGAGATTTTCCTGACCCAGCCGGTCAAAATGAATCTGCCTTTCGGCGGAAAATTGCGCATGGTGGGCGCGGGTTTTGTACACCAGTCCAACGGACAAAGCCGCCCGGAATCGCGTTCATGGAACCGTATTTATGCGATGGCAGGTATGGAGTGGGACAAGTTGACGGTTATTCCGCGTGTGTGGGTGCGTACCGATGTCAATGGCGATGAAGACGATAATCCGGATATTTCCGATTATATGGGTTATGGCGACGTTAAAGTGCAATACCGTTTGAATGACAAACAAAATGTTTATTCCGTATTGCGCTATAACCCCAAAACCGGACACGGTGCCGTAGAAGCTGCTTATACCTTCCCGATTAAGGGCAAGCTCAAGGGCGTGGTGCGCGGTTTCCACGGCTACGGCGAGAGCCTGATTGATTACAACCACAAGCAGAACGGCATCGGCGTCGGTTTTATGTTCAACGATTGGGACGGTATTTAAGACACGGTTTGAATGCAGTCAGGCCGGCTTTGTCGAAACATCCGGCTTCTGCTTGAGCGTTTATGCCACAAACCATGAAAAACATTCGTTTCTTACCGCCCGACCGCGTATAATACCGCGTTTGGGCGGTAGAACTTCAGTCTTTATCGGATAAAAATATGGCAGAACAAGCAGCGGAAAGCAGTACCATAGCCAAGGCACTCAAAAGATACCTGATTACGGGTATTTTGGTGTGGTTGCCTATTGCGGTGACGATTTGGGTGATTACCTATATCGTATCGGCTGCCGACCAATTGATTAATCTGTTGCCGGTTCATTGGCAGCCGCAGTATTTCTTGGGTTTCAATATCCCCGGTTTGGGTGTGATTGTCGCCATTGTCGTTCTGTTCGTTACCGGCCTGTTCGGTGCTAACGTGTTGGGCAAGCGCATTATTTCTGCATGGGACGGTATGCTCGGCCGCATTCCGGTGGTGAAATCGATTTATTCCAGCGTGAAAAAAGTATCGGAATCTTTGCTTTCCGACAGCAGCCGATCATTCAAAACGCCGGTACTGGTGCCTTTCCCGCAGCCTGATATCTGGACGCTGGCTTTTGTTTCCGGCCATATTCCCGATTCGGTCAAATCTTCGCTGCCTCAAAACGGGGAGTATATCTCGGTTTATGTCCCGACCACTCCCAACCCGACCGGCGGCTACTACATCATGGTGAAAAAAAGCGATATCCGCGAGCTGGATATGAGTGTGGACGAAGCCCTGAAATACGTTATCTCAATGGGTATGGTCATGCCGGATGAGCAGGCTGCCAAAATATCGGCAGACAACCCGGGTAAATCTTTGCCGGAATCTGCCGAACATTAATACAGGCCGTCTGAATGTTTCAGACGGCATAACCGTTTCAAACCAAATCAGATCAAATACAAAAAGGTGATTTTATGCGTACCAACTATTGCGGCTTAATCAGCGAGCAATACTTAGACCAAACCGTTACCGTGAAAGGCTGGGTGCACCGCCGCCGCGACCACGGCGGGGTGATTTTCATTGACTTGCGCGACCGCGAGGGCATCGTTCAGGTAGTGATTGACCCCGATACTCCCGAGGCTTTTCAGACGGCCGATTCCGCCCGTAACGAATACGTCCTCAGCATTACCGGCCGTGTGCGCAACCGCCCAGAAGGTACGACCAACGACAAAATGATTTCGGGTAAAATCGAAATTCTCGCCAAAGAAATCGAAGTGCTGAACGCCGCCGCCACGCCGCCGTTCCAAATCGACGACGAAAACCTCAGCGAAAACGTGCGCCTGACCAACCGCGTGATTGACCTGCGCCGCCCTGTAATGCAGCGCAATCTGCGCCTGCGCTACCAGGTGGCGATGGGTGTGCGCCGCTTTTTGGACGAACAGGGCTTTATCGACATCGAAACGCCGATGCTGACCCGTTCCACTCCTGAGGGCGCGCGCGACTATCTCGTGCCCAGCCGCGTGCATCCGGGTGAGTTTTTCGCGCTGCCGCAATCGCCGCAACTCTTCAAACAGCTTTTGATGGTGGCCGGTTTCGACCGCTACTACCAAATCACAAAATGCTTCCGCGACGAAGATTTGCGTGCCGACCGCCAGCCCGAATTTACCCAAATCGACTTGGAAACTTCGTTCCTGAACGAAGACGAAATCATGGACATCACCGAAGCGATGGCTAAAAAAGTGTTCAAAGACGCGCTGGGCGTGGATTTGGGCGACTTTCCGCGTATGCCGTTTGCCGATGCCATGTTCTACTACGGTTCTGACAAACCCGATATGCGCATCAGCCTGAAATTTACCGAGCTGACCGACCTGATGAAAACGGAAGAATTCAAAGTCTTCCGCGGCGCAGCCGATATGAAAGGCGGCCGCGTGGTTGCCCTGCGCGTGCCGGGCGGTGCGAAGCTGAGCCGCAAAGACATCGATGAATACACCAAATTTGTCGGCATTTACGGTGCGAAAGGCTTGGCCTACATCAAAGTCAACGACGTAACCAACCTGAGCAACGGCGAAGACAGCGGTTTGCAGTCGCCCATCGTCAAATTCCTGTCTGAAAACGCCCTGAAAGAAATCATCGCCAAAACCGAAGCGCAAAACGGCGACCTGATTTTCTTCGGTGCGGACAAAGCCAAGATTGTCAACGAAGCCATCGGCGCGCTGCGCATCAAGCTCGGTTTGGAACACGGTGCAGAGAACGGCTATTTCGTTGATGAGTGGAAACCTTTGTGGGTGGTCGATTTCCCGATGTTCGAATACGACGAAGAGGCCGACCGCTACACCGCCATGCACCACCCGTTCACCTCGCCCAAACCCGGCCATGAAGACCTGATGGAATCCAATCCCGAGGCCTGTCTTGCCCGTGCCTACGACATGGTGCTCAACGGCTGGGAAATCGGCGGCGGTTCCATCCGTATCCACCGCGCCGACGTACAGGAAAAAGTGTTCGCCGCGCTGAAAATCACGCCGGAAGAGCAGCAGGAAAAATTCGGCTTCCTGCTCGACAACCTCAAATTCGGCGCGCCGCCGCACGGCGGTTTGGCCTTCGGCCTCGACCGTTTGGTTACGCTGATGACCGGTGCGGAATCCATCCGAGACGTGATTGCGTTCCCGAAAACCCAGCGCGCGCAATGTCTGCTGACGAATGCGCCGAATGCGGTGGATGAAAAACAATTGCGCGAATTGAGCCTGCGCCTGCGTGCTAAGGCAACAGAAAACAAAGAAGCGTAACTATTTGCTTTAATTGAAATTTAAGGCCGTCTGAAAAATTTTCAGACGGCCTTTGTGTATTTTACGACCGTCGTCCCCAATCCTGCCTTGCCGTTCTCCCTTCGTGTTTTCAGTAACACTGTCCACGGCGGTAAATGCGGTTTCAACGGTTTTCCTTTGCCCCTCTTAAGATTATTTGCGCCGGATACCGATTCATTTCGTTTGGCTGACAGCAAACTGAGTACACATACGCTTGTGTTTTCAGACGGCCTTTTTCTATACACAGGCCGTCTGAAAAATTATAATGGCGCAAATTGTTTGAGAATGTTTCCATGCCGATTTATTTTATTGCCGACCTGCATTTGAGCGAATCACGGCCCGAGCTGACTGCGCTGTTTCTGCGTTTTATGAAGGAAAAAGCGCCGCACGCGCAGGCGGTTTATATTTTGGGCGATTTGTTTGATTTTTGGGTGGGCGATGACGAGTATTCTCCTTTGATTGACTCGGTGAAACACGCCATCCGTGCGGTCAGCGACAGCGGCGTAAAATGTTATTTCCAACACGGCAACCGCGATTTTATGATTGGCAACCGCTTTGCGCGGGAATGCGGCATGACGTTGCTGTCCGATTATTGTGTGGCGGATTTGTTCGGACAAAAAGCCTTGCTTTGTCATGGCGATACGCTGTGCATCGATGATGTGCGCTATCAGCGGTTCCGTCAAAAAGTGCATCAGAAATGGCGGCAGAAGCTGTTTTTAATGCTGCCGCTGTCGTTCCGCCTGAAAATCGCACATAAAATCCGCCATGCCAGCAGGCAGGACAAGCAGCAGAAATCGGCCGAAATCATGGATGTGAACCCTGAATTTACGGCGCAAACTGTCCAGAAATACGGTGTGCCGCTGCTGATTCACGGGCATACGCACCGTGAAAATATCCATGTAAATGAAGATTTTACCCGAATCGTATTGGGCGATTGGAAAGCGGATTATGCTTCGGTGCTGAAGGTTGATGAAAGCGGTTTTGAATTTATCGATGATTCTGCATGATGAAAGGCCGTCTGAAAATTTTCAGACGGCCTTTTGTTTAAGCGTATTATCGGAACCAGCCGCGAATCCGCTCCAAACCGCCGAAGTTGATGCAGGCATCGGCACGGGCTTGCGCTTTGGGTTTGGCGCGGTAGGCAACGCCAATACCGGCGGCTTCCAGCATCGGGATGTCGTTGGCACCGTCGCCCATGGCTAAGGTTTGCGCGGTATCCAAGCCGAGTTTGGCGCGGTATGTGTGGAGCAAATCCTGCTTTTTCTGTGCATCGACCACACCGCCCGACACTTTGCCGGTAAGCTTGCCGTCAATGATTTCCAAAACGTTGGCGTGCTGGTATTCGAAGCCGAAACGCCGTTGCAGCCGTTCGGTAAAGAAAGTGAATCCGCCGGATACCAGCAGGAATTTGACACCATGTTTTTTGCATTCGGACAATAAAAATTCCGCGCCCGGTGAAAGCTGCAAGACATTTTCGTAAACGTCATGCAGGAATTGTTCGTCCAAGCTTTTGAGCAGGGCGACGCGGCTGCGCAGGGATTGCTCGAAATCGAGTTCGCCGCGCATCGCCCGCTCGGTAATTTCCGCTACCTGTGCTTTCAAACCTGCACCGGCAGCGATTTCGTCGATACATTCGATGGTAATCAGCGTTGAATCCATGTCGCTGACAATCAGTCCCAAATCGGAAAAGGCCATATCGGGCAAGACGGCGGCATCGATTTCCTGACGGTCGAGCGAGGCTTTCAGGGAAGCGGGCAGAACGAAACCTTCATCTACGGGGAAACGCAGGCTGTGTGCCGTTTGTTGCGGTCCGGGTAGGTTCAGGGTTTGCAATGCGCTTAAATCGCAGCGTGAAAAATCGTTGTGTTGGAGGATGAGGACGTTTTGCATGGCGGGCAATGTGTGAATTGGGAATGAGCGATTATAACAAAAGAAAAGGCCGTCTGAAGGGTAGGGCGCAAGCGGGGTTTGCTGCCTTCTTTCAGACGGCCTTTTGCCGAATCAAAGAATATCCAGTGAATTCAGCGTGTGGATGTTGTAGGTATTATCCAGAGCATCATATGAATAAACTTTGGACTCGCCCAATTTGTCTTGGTCGTAATCGGTAAACAAGGCACTGACCCGGAACTGGTTTTTATCCAGTTCGAAGGTGGTGGTCAATTCCTGTTCCACTTTGTCGGCGGCCTCTTTGGTGGCCGTGAAGGCTTTCAAATATTTGGTGTTCAGGTTGGATAAAGTGTCCATTTCCTTGCCGTTTTGGGCGTTATCGATGGCAACGTGGGAGGCATTTTTAACTTGGAGCCAGTCGCTGTTGAGCTTGGATTTTTGAGCGGTGACGAATTCGTTGTCGCTGACGGTTGCGCTGGTACTATGCTTCGAACTTGTACCAATCAGGCTGACGATGGATTTGTCCAAATTGCCGTTCAGGGTGAATTTATTGTCCGCTACGGTGTAAGTTTCCGCGTTTCCGATAAGCTGTACGCCCTCTGCCACACCGTTGTTTTTCTTGATGGTAATGTCATTGTCGCTGACGGTGACGTTGCCGCGTAAGGTATCGGCGGCATTTTTTTCTTCTACAAAAATGGGGACGGTACCTTTTGTAATCTCTCCGATGTTGGCGGTGTTTCCGGAAATATTAATCGTACCGGAACCGGCGCCTTTCACGCCGTTTAAAGCAGTATCGTTGATGGCGGCAATCAAATATTTGCTGCTGTGTCCCTCAATCTTGTTGTCGGTGATGTTGACCGTGTAGTCGATAGAATGCTCGTGATTGCGGAATTCGATGCCGTATGTATGCAGCGCATCGCGGTAGACAGACAAACCGCTGATGCTGTTGCCGCTGATTTCATAATTGGCATTATTGTCGGTGTGCAGGTCTCGGCGTTGGGTATTGGTTTCGAGTTGGATACCGGCATAACCGTGATAAAACCTGCCTAAGTCGTCATCATTCAAAAGGCGGAACGAGGAATCTTGAACTACGGTATTGTTTTTGATGACCACATTATCCATGGCAAATTGGCGGTTATAAACCGCAATGCCGTATAAGCGGTCGCCGTTGGAAATGTTGTTTTCAATCACAATGTCGGTACCGTCGTGCACATCCAAACCTTTGCGGTAATTGTGGTTGGTGTAGTTGTTGGTGTAGGTAATGCCGAAATTATACGTGCCTGCCATCGCAGCAATGCCGTAGCCGGTGCCGCCGTCGTATTGTGAGCCGTTCCACGAGGCGGTATTGCCGTCGGCAACGAAATTTTCTTGATATGCAACCAGTAAGCCGCCGACGCGGTTGTGATGCAGGTAGCTGTTTTCAACGCGGTTATTTTCTCCGGAGGGCAGTCGGGAGTCGGTTTCGTCGATTTCACCGTTGGCCACGCGAGTTTTGTAGCTGGTGCCGGTACGGCTGTCTTTCTCGGCTGCACGGGTGGACGTGAATAGAATCCCTGCGCGGTTGGCGCCGGAGGCTTCTACGGAGGAAATCAGCGTATTGTCGGCATCGTTTACCAAAATTCCGCTGACTTTGCCGAAATAGCTTTGGCCTTTCATATAGAAATCACTTTTTCGGGTGTATTCGACCGATAAGTTGGCAATCGTGAGATTGTCGACATCGTCCACCAAGATACCGGCATATTCGCGGATGTCGCCGTCGTTGTTGTTGGAATTGAATATGCCGCTCTGTTTTTTGTCGAAACGGATTTGGGTGGCGCCCATACCGTCGCCGAACAAGCCTTTGACATGACGCAATGATGAATCGATGACAATTTGATCGGAAATGTATAGTGTGCCCCCTAAATATACCGCGGCTTTTTCTTTATCGGCCGCTTTGAGTGCCGCATTGATGGCAGCCAGACTGTCGGTCTTGCCGGTTTTGTCGGTTCCGAAGTCGCTTGCATCAATATATTTTCCATGTTTGCCGGCGTAAACTTTATAAGCTGTGCCTTCTGACGAGACTTTAGTGGCGATGACAGAGTCGCTGCTGCTGCGCTTCATGGGCGAGGCGACTTTCCGATGTATATAGTCAGACATAAATAATCCTTCATTTTAAATTGAATAATAGGTCAATGTAAGGAGGCAAAACTGATTTCCGTAAATAGCTGGATTTTTTTGGTCTTGTTAATTAATAAACCATAAATATTAATCCGATATTAATCTGAATATCCCGTTAAATTTTTAAAAATCATATATATGTCAATGTTATATGAAGTGGTAGGATAAAAGAAAAATGATATTATCTTGCGATAAGATATTCGGTCAAGTATTTTGATAATCGGTTAATTGCTGGAGAATTAAAGTGTAAAATTAATAAAAAATAATATAAAGATATAAATGAAATACAATATGCATATATTAATATAGCATTCTGTTTTCTTACTGGCGTGGATTATTCTGCCTGAGATTGGGTGGCAGGTAACTATTGGAAACTAAACCAACTTAATCAATTGGCCGGAGTGCGACTCTTGCCAATCCGGTTAGTCGGAATGGGATGAAGTTTTTGGAAGCGGTCGGTGTAAGGGAAGATTGCCGGATTGTGGCATGAAATAAATTTACGGTACGCTAAATATTTTTTGTAAAATTTTCAGTTGGTCGTGAAGTGTGTTCACGTGCGTAAAACTAATGTAAAAAGCAAGCGATATATGATTGGCATTCAAACCAAAACCGCATTTCAGACGGCCTGAAATGCGGTTTTGGTTTGGGTAACGGATTAAGCGGTCAATGTTCCCTTGGTCGAGGGCATTTTGCCGGTCATACGTTCATCGTATTCAACAGCCATGCGCAGGGCGCGGCCGAAGGCTTTAAACATAGTCTCGGCCTGATGATGGGCGTTTTTACCGCGCAGGTTGTCGATATGTAGCGTCATCATGCTGTGGTTGACCAATCCGTGGAAGAATTCGCTGAACAAATCCACATCAAAGCGGCCGATTACGGCACGGGTGAATTCGATGTTGTATACCAAACCCGGGCGGCCGGAGAGGTCGAGCACCACGCGGCTCAAGGCTTCATCCAGCGGAACATAAGCATGGCCGTAGCGGCGGATGCCTGTTTTGTCGCCCAAAGCCTGTTTCAAGGCTTGACCGAGCGTGATACCGATGTCTTCGACGGTGTGGTGGTCGTCGATATGCAAATCGCCTTTGCACACGATGTCCAAGTCAATCAAGCCGTGGCGGGCGATTTGGTCGAGCATGTGGTCGAGAAACGGTACGCCGGTATCGAAACGTCCGATACCGCTGCCGTCGAGATTCAGTTTGACGGTAATCTGCGTTTCGTAGGTGTTGCGTGTCACGCTGACATAGCGGCCTTCCGTAGCGATTTGGATGTCACCGTTTTCAGACGGCATTCCGTCCGGAATCAGGGTCAGGTTGGATGCGGCCTGTATTTCTGCGGCAGCGGCTTTTTCTTTGTCTTTGCTGTGGTCGCGGTCAAGCCAGCCTTTGCGTTTGCCCATGCCCTGTTCCAATTTTTGCGCCAGGCTCGGGCGGATGCCGCGTGCTTTTTCGTCTTCAACCTGTTCTTCCAGGCGGCGTTTGAGTTGGGACAGGGAGGCGGCGTTTTCATAACCGCATTTTCTTGCCAGCTTCGTTAAGGAGCCGGCTTCTTCAATCAGCAGATACAGATTATCTAAATGGCGTTTGGTTTTATTCATGGCAGAAATCTCAATGTTTATTTAATTTAAGCGAAAAGTTTGCGGATAATGTTTAAGACGGCATCGTTCTGCTCGGGCGTGCCGACGGTCAGGCGGACGCATTGATCCAAGAGCGGATGGTTGCCGTGCAGTTTCTTAATCAGAATATGGTTTTGCTTTAAAGTTTCAAACAGTCCGGCCGCATCGGGTACGCGGACAGTAATGAAATTGGCTTCGCTCGGAAAGGCTTTCAGACGGCCTATCCGAGATAATTCGGTAAACAGGCGTTCGCGCTCGGCTTTGAGTTTCGATACGTTGTTCTGAATGACTTCAAAGTGCTGCATGGCGAATTTGGCCGTGGCCAGGCTTAACTGGTTCATATTGTACGGCGGCAGGATTTTGGCCAATTCACTCATCAGGGCAGGGCTGCCGGCGGCATAGCCGATGCGGATGCCTGCGAAACCGATTTTGCTGACGGTACGCATCACCACCAGATTATCCGTGCTGCCGGCTTGCGGAAGGAAACTGTCGCCGCTGAAGGCTCCGTAGGCTTCGTCCACGACGACAATGCCTTTGGCCGCACGAATAACGGCTTCGACTTCTTCACGGGCAAAACGCACGCCGGTCGGGTTGTTGGGATAAGCGATAAAGGTCAGGGCGGGGTTGTGTGTTTCTATGGCTTTTAGAACCGCCGCTAAATCAAGCGTGAAATCCTCGTTCAGCGGTACGCCGACATAATTCATGCCGAATAAAGCCGCGTTTTGTTGATACATGACAAAGCTCGGCTCCACCGCCAGCATGGTTGCCCCGGGTTTGGCCAGCAGTAAAGTGATGAACTGAATCAACTCATCCGAACCGTTGCCCAAGGCCACGGCCGCCGCTTGCGGAATATCAAAGGTTTCGCGCAAGGCTTCCTGCAGGCCGCTGGCGGCAGGGTTCGGATACAAGTGCACATCGGCTTGGGCCAGCAGCGCCGTCCATTCGTTTAACAGTTCGGGCGAACCGGCAAACGGATGATACGGGCTTTCCATCGCATCCAATTTGGTAAAACCTTTCGGCAAATCGGCAATATGGTAAGCGGTCATTGCTTTAACATCGTCACGGATAAAATCAAGCGCGGACATAACGATTCCTATATGATTGGGCTGTTTTGGCGTATGGGTTTCCGCAGTTTTATTGATAAAGCAACACACAGTGTTATCAATACAGCGGTACGCGCAAAGAATTGTAATGTAACATAAAAAGCATATAAAAACACCTGTTTGGGCGACAATATTTTTTTCAGGCGGCCTATAATTGCAGGACGTGAAAAGTTGATAAATAAATTTCGGGGAGAATGCAATGAAATGGATGCCGGTTTTGATTGTCGCATTGGCCGTTAGTGCTTGTCATGCGCCCAATCAGAATACGCAAGCGAAAAACATCACGGAAAATCAAATTCGCCGCCAAGCTGCCGATTTGGTGGAAAAAGGTGCACAGGCTTATGAGCAATACCGTTATGCAGAAGCAATGACTTATTTTACCCAGGCTTCTGCGGCCGGCCATATGAAAGCACCGCGCTACATCGGCCTGATGTATCTGAACGGTTACGGTGTACAGAAAAACGCCCGCCGCGCCGTGGCGGAATTCAGCAAAGCCGCGCAATGGGGTGATATGATCGGGCAATTCTGGTTGGGTTATTGTTATGAACAGGGCATCGGTGTGGAGCAGAACCGCGAACAGGCTTGGGCTTGGTATGAACGTTCCGCCCGCGAAGGCAATGCCTATTCCGCGCCTGCCATGACTGCATTAGGCCGCATGTCTGAAAGTGAAGATTTGCAGGAGGCGATTGAATGGTATCAAAAATCTGCCGCCGTCGGTGATAAGGAATCACGCGTAGCATTGAAACGTTTGAATGTCGTATTATGATTTGCAGGGATGTGTCAAGAAGAATGGCCGGAAATATTAACATTTCATCCCTGTTTTATTTTGTCGGATAAATTTGAAACCGGTTAAAACAGTCTCATGCCGTCTGAATCTGCCGGGGAAATCAATAAAAGGCCGTCTGAAAACTTTTCAGACGGCCTTTTGATTCATCATCCGAGCCTGAATCAGGCATTGCCTTCCTGCTGTTGCTGGTACATGGCTTCGAAGTTGATCGGTGCCAGCAATACCGGCGGGAAGCCGCCACGGGTTACGGTTGAGGAAATCACTTCGCGTGCGTATGGGAACAGGATGTTCGGACAAGCCACGCCCAAGAGCAGTTGGATGTCTTCTTCCGGAATGTTTTCCAAACGGAAAATGCCGCTTTGGGTCACTTCGTTCAGGAACATGGTACGCTCTTCGTTCAATTTGGCGGTTACGGTCACGGTTACGTCAACCGAATAAATGCCGTCTTCCAGCTTGTTGCTGGCGGTCGATACGCGCATATCGACTTCGGGGTCGCCGCTTTCCAAAAAGATTTGGGGGGCATTGGGCACTTCCAAAGACAAATCTTTGACGTACAAACGTTCGATGCTGAATACGGGTTGCAATTCTTCTGCCATTTTGTTTCCTATCAAGAGGTTAGGGGTTAAGTAAATCGTTCAGTCCGCCCTGCTGCTGCAGGCGGTAGAGATCGGTAAAGCCGCCGACGTGGGTGTCGCCGATAAAGATTTGCGGAATGCTGCGCTGGCCGCTGAGCTGTTGCATTTCGGCGAAATCCGCCGGATTTTGGTCAACGCGGATTTCTTTGATTTCGGTGACGCCGACTGCTGCCAAGAGCTTTTTCGCCATCGTGCAATACGGGCAAAACGCGCCGGTGTACATGGTTACGGGTTGCATGGTTGTCTTTCTGTAGATTTCCGACAACTATATGGGCATCAGGCGGATTTTACAAGTGCAATCCATTTATCATGCGTGCGGTATGAAAAATTCTGTTCTCCGTATTTACTTGTTATGCCGTTTGTTTTTCAGACGGCCTGTCATCATATTCGTGGCAGGCCGTCGGCTTTTGAAGTATGATTACGGCGGTGCGCGAAGCTACTTTTGCCATCTGTCTGCTTGAGCGGGCAGATTGCAAAAGTATTTTTTATTCATGGAAAATTAATATGTTAGCCGGTATTCCCATTCCTAAGGACACCGTCCGCCCCCCTGAAACCGTGTTGGTCAACATCACGCCGCAGGAAACGCGCGTGGCGGTTTTGGAAGAAAACAACATTTGCGAACTGCATATTGAGCGCAACAGCGGCCACAGCCTGGTCGGCAATATTTATTTGGGCGTGGTGCGCCGCGTGCTGCCGGGTATGCAGAGCGCGTTTATCGACATCGGCTTGGAGCGCGCGGCGTTTCTGCATATTGTCGATGTGTTGGAGCAACGCCGCAATCCCGATGAAACGCAGCGCATCGAGCATATGCTGTTTGAAGGGCAGACCATCTTGGTTCAGGTCATCAAAGACCCGATTAACACCAAAGGCGCGCGCCTTTCCACCCAGATTTCGCTGGCCGGCCGTTTTCTCGTGCATCTGCCGCAGGAAGAACACATCGGCATTTCGCAACGGATTGAAGACGATACCGAGCGCACCAACCTGCGCGAACGTCTGCTCAACCTGCTTCCCGAAAACGCGTGCCACGGCTACATCATCCGCACCAACGCCGAAAACGCCACCGACGAGCAATTGCAGGCCGACATCCATTACCTGACCAAAGTGTGGGAACATATCCAGCAGCAATCCAAAACGCAGCCGCCCGAAACCCTGCTTTATCAGGATTTGTCGCTGAATTTGCGCGTCTTGCGCGACATGTTCAGCCTGGATACGCAGAAAATCCTCGTCGATTCGACCGAAAATTTCCGCCGCATGACCGAATTTGCGCAATTATATGTGCAGGGTGCGGTGGACAAATTGGAATTGTTCAAAGGCGACCGCCCTTTGTTTGAAACCCACAACATCGAACAGGAAATCAACCGCTCGCTGCAACCGCGCGTGAATCTGAATTTCGGCAGCTACCTGATTATCGAATCCACCGAAGCGATGACCACGATCGACGTGAACACCGGCGGCTTCGTCGGCGCGCGCAACTTCGACGAAACCATTTTCCGCACCAATCTCGAAGCCTGCCACACCATCGCCCGCGAACTGCGTTTGCGAAATCTCGGCGGCATCATCATCATCGACTTCATCGACATGGCAAAGGAAGAACACCGTGAAGCCGTGTTGCAGGAATTGGCCAAAGCCTTAAGCT
Source organism: Neisseria sp. CCUG12390 (assembly GCF_047837985.1). Taxonomy (GTDB): domain Bacteria; phylum Pseudomonadota; class Gammaproteobacteria; order Burkholderiales; family Neisseriaceae; genus Neisseria. The sequence goes on along the minus strand of NZ_CP181244.1, from coordinate 2,083,339 downwards.
TCGACCGCACGCGCGTCACGCTCAACGGTTTTACCAGCTTGGGTCTGGTTGAGTTGACCCGCAAACGCACGCGCGAAAACCTCAATCAGATATTGTGCGAACCCTGCCCGTCATGCCACGGCAGAGGCCGTCTGAAAACGCCGCAAACCGTGTGTTACGAAATACAGCGCGAAATCGTGCGCGAAGCCCGCCGCTACGATGCCAAAGCCTTCCGCATTCTCGCCGCACCGAATGTGATTGATTTGTTCCTCGACGAAGAATCTCAGTCACTGGCGATGCTGATCGACTTTATCGGCAAACCCATTTCGCTGGCGGTGGAAACGGCATATACGCAGGAGCAGTATGATATTGTTTTGATTTAAAATTTCGAGTATTAAAAGGCCATCTGAAAATTTTCAGACGGCCTTTTTGATTCAGGTTGTGACCGGGAGTATTGAGGCAATCCAAACACGGAAACCTTGGTATAGTCGTTTAAAACAGAAATAAGGCAAGGCGACGGCGACCGCCGTGTACATCCGGTACATAAGGGAGCCGGTGACGCTGTATTATTTTTATTTTAAACGACCATAAAACTCAGGTTGGATCTGACCATCCGTATCCGTCATGCGCTTGAAACACGGATGCCGTCTGAAAAAGCCACCGCTTTCAGACGGCCTGTTTTCATATAAAATATCGTAAAGCCATATCTTTCCGAAACCGACACCATGCTGCCCGTTCACCAAAAACAGCTCAAAATCACCGAAACTTCCGCGAAAAAGCTGGAAAAGCTCAATCTCAACACGCCGTGGGACGTGGTTTTGCACCTGCCTTTGCGCTACGAAGACGAAACCCACATCATGCCGATTGCCGATGCGCCCGTCGGCGTGCCGTGTCAGGTGGAGGGAACCGTTACCCATCAGGAAGTAACGTTCAAACCGCGCAAGCAGTTGGTGGTGCAGATTGCCGACGGTTCGGGCAGCGTGCTGCACCTGCGCTTTATCCATTTCTACGCCAGTCATCAGAAGCAGATGGCGGTGGGCAAACGCATCCGCGCGGTGGGCGAAATCAAGCACGGTTTTCACGGCGACGAGATGATCCACCCGAAAATCCGCGATGCGGACCACACCGGTTTGGCCGAAAGCCTCACGCCCGTTTACCCGACCGTGAACGGCCTGAACCAGCCGACTTTGCGCCGCATCGTTCAGACGGCCTTGGATACCGTGCCGCTGCACGATACGCTGCCCGACGAATTGTTAGGCCGTCTGAACCTGCCGCATCTAGCCGAAAGCCTGCGCCTGCTGCATTCGCCGCCGCCCAGTTTCACCATCCACCAGCTCTCAGACGGCACGCTCCCTGCGTGGCAGCGGCTGAAATTCGACGAACTTTTGGCGCAGCAGCTTTCCATGCGGCTGGCGCGGCAGAAGCGTGTGAACGGCAATGCCAACCCATTGATCGGTAACGGAAAACTGTCCGGAAAATTATTGAACGCGCTGCCGTTTGCGCTCACGGCGGCGCAGCAGCGCGTGCTTGCCGAAATCCGCACCGACATGGCGCAAACCCACCCCATGCACCGCCTGCTGCAAGGCGATGTCGGCAGCGGCAAAACCATCGTCGCCGCGCTTGCCGCGCTCACCGCCGTCGAAGCAGGCTGCCAAGTGGCGGTGATGGCGCCCACCGAAATTCTGGCCGAGCAGCATTACACCAAGTTCAAACAATGGTTCGAGTCGCTCGGCCTGGCCGTGGCGTGGCTTTCCGGCAGCCAGCGCAAAAAAGAAAAAGAAACCAACAAAGCCGCGATTTCAGACGGCCTCGCGCCGATTGCCGTCGGTACGCACGCGCTGTTTCAAGACGACGTCGCGTTCCAAAACCTCGGCCTCGTGATTGTCGACGAGCAGCACCGTTTCGGCGTGGCGCAGCGGCTCGCCCTGAAAAACAAAGGCAGCGACGTGCACCAGCTCATGATGTCGGCCACCCCCATTCCGCGCACGCTGGCGATGAGTTTTTTCGCCGACCTCGACGTTTCCGTCATCGACGAACTGCCGCCCAACCGCACACCCATCAAAACCCGCCTCGTCAACAGCCTGCGCCGCGCCGAAGTGGAAGGCTTCGTGCTGAACACCTGCCGCAAAGGGCAGCAGGCCTACTGGGTGTGTCCGCTGATTGAAGAAAGCGAAACCCTGCAACTGCAAACCGCCGTCGATACCCTCGCCGAACTTCAGACGGCCTTGCCCGAACTCAGCATCGGCCTGGTTCACGGCCGCATGAAGCCGTCTGAAAAAGCCGAAGTCATGGCCGAATTTGCCGCAGGCCGTCTGAATGTGCTGGTCGCCACCACCGTTATCGAAGTCGGCGTGGACGTACCCAACGCCAGCCTGATGGTCATCGAACACGCCGAACGCATGGGCTTGGCGCAACTGCACCAACTGCGCGGCCGCGTCGGACGCGGAGCCGCCGCCAGCGCGTGCGTATTACTGTTTTCCGAACCCCTGAGCGAACTGGCCAAAGCCCGTCTGAAAGTGATTTACGAACACACCGACGGCTTTGAAATCGCCCGCCAAGACCTCAACATCCGCGGCCCCGGCGAATTTCTCGGCGCACGGCAAAGCGGCGTACCCATGCTGCGCTTCGCCAATCTCGAAGAAGACCTGCAGCTGCTGGAAAAAGCCCGCGAAATCGCGCCCAAGCTGATTGAAGAGCGGCCGGATATTGTGGAGAAACATTTGGACAGGTGGCTGAGCAGCAGGGAAGGGTATTTGGGGGTGTGAGGCCGTCTGAAAAAAATCTCGAAAGATGGTGCGAACGCCTGATTTTCTATCGTAACGTTTGGGAGAAAACATGAAACTGTTCAAAAAAATATTCTATTGGCCGATGCTGTGTGCGGCGGCGGTGTCGGGTTTATTTTTACTGTCGGGCTGCCAACCCGAAGCGGCTGCCGCGCCCGTTCCCGCCGCGCTGGAAAAACTGCATGATGCCCACGGCAAACCGGTAGGCCGTCTGAAAAACGGCAAACCGACCCTGATTAAATTCTGGGCGAGCTGGTGTCCGCTGTGTTTGTCCGAGCTGGGAAAAACCGAGCAATGGGCGCAGGACCAGCGTTTTCAGACGGCCAACCTGATTACCGTGGCCTCGCCCGGTTTTCTCGGCGAAAAGAAAGACGGCGAGTTTCAGACATGGTATAAAGGGCTGGCCTATCCCAAACTGCCGCTGGCGGTGGACGCTGGCGGTGCGCTGGCCAAAAGCCTGAACATCGGCGTGTACCCGTCGTGGGCGGTGCTCGATAAAAACGGCAACGTTGCCCGCATCGTCAAAGGCAGCATCAACGAAACGCAGGCACTCGCGCTCATCGGCAATCCTGACGCCGACATAGGCCGTCTGAAAACCACGTTCAACAAACCCGCTGAAAACAAAAAGGAAACCAAACCGATGAACCTGAAAACCATCCATCTGGCCGGCGGCTGCTTCTGGGGCTTGGAAGCCTACTTCCAACGCATCGACGGCGTGGCCGACGCAGTATCGGGCTACGCCAACGGCAACACCGAAAACCCGAGCTACGAAGACGTGGTGCGCCGCAACACCGGCCACGCCGAAACCGTGCGCGTTACCTACGATGCCGACAAATTGAGCCTCGACCAAATCCTGCAATACTATTTCCGCGTCATCGACCCCACCAGCCTCAACAAACAGGGCAACGACCGCGGCACACAATACCGCACCGGTGTTTACTACACCGACCCCGCCGAAAAAGCCGTGGTGGAAGCCGCCATCGCGCGCGAACAGAAAAAGTTCGACCGCCCGATTGTGGTGGAAAACCTGCCGCTGAAACACTTCTACGAAGCCGAGGAATACCATCAGGACTACCTCGTCAAAAACCCAAACGGCTACTGCCACATCGACATCAGCAAAGCCGACGAACCGCTTGAAGGCGCGTCCGCCGACGGCAAAGCCGCCAAAGGCTTCGACGCGGCAAGCTACAAAAAGCCCGATGATGCCGAACTGAAACAGCGTTTAACCGCCGAACAATACCGCGTTACCCAGCAATCGGGCACGGAATACGCCTTCAGCCACGAATACGACCACCTGTTCAAGCCCGGCATTTACGTCGACATCGTCAGCGGCGAACCCCTGTTTTCGTCCGCCGACAAATACGACTCCGGCTGCGGCTGGCCGAGCTTTACCAAACCGATTGAGCAGGCCGCAGTGACCGAACACGAAGACCTGAGCTACAACATGCGCCGCGTCGAAGTCCGCAGCCGCGCCGCCGACTCCCACCTCGGCCACGTCTTCCCCGACGGCCCCCGCGACAAAGGCGGCCTGCGCTACTGCATCAACGGCGCAAGCCTGAAATTCATCCCGCTGGAAGAAATGGACAAAGCCGGCTACGGACATTTGAAACATCTGGCGAAATAGCTGCCTTTATTTGAGAGTCAAACGCAAAACACACAGGCCGTCTGAAAAATTTTCAGACGGCCTGAGATGTAAGAAATAACCGGGTTGTTTACACAACAGGTTGAGAAAAATAATCCTCCAAAGTCTCAAAAGGCGTCCTGCCTTTCAAGCTGCCGTGCGGCTTGACCGTATTGTAGAAATTCACAAAGCGGCACAATTCCCTGCGCCGGTGTTGCGCATCGTCAAATGTCTGCTTATCGTGCCACATCTCCATCAGCGTCCGAATCACCCGTTCCGCTTTGCCGTTGGTCTGCGGACGCGCAATACGGGTAAACTTCTGCACGATGTTGTTGCGGCAGCAGGCAGCGCCAAACGGGTGGGATGCATTGCCTTTGTATTCCACTCCGTTATCCGAGTATGCGCATTCGACGGTGTACGGGCAGCAGTCAATCACATCCCTCAACAGAAACTTGGCGGCACTGGCAGCCGTACGGTCGGGCAAGATGGCTGCGTACAGTTCGCGGGAGTAGTCGTCGATGGCGACAAACAGGTATTCGAACGGGTCGGCAACGCTTTGGTTTTTCAGCCGCGGCAACCGTTTGGTATCGAAATGCACCATTTCGCCGGGATAGGATTTGTTGTAGCGTTTAGCCTGTTTTTTGAGCTTTTCTTCGATGGCTTTTTCAACCTTAGCCAAACGTTTCATCCCGTATTTTGCTTGTTTGAACCGGTTGTTGGTACTGTTTTGCGGTGTGAGCAGCTGCAGCCGTGCGGCTTTGAGGATACGGTAGATGGTTACTCTGCTGACTTGGTATTGCCGGGCAAGTGAAGTAACGGTAATTTTATCCTGTGTATAGGCGCGCCAAACGGCTTGACGTTGGTGCGGTGTAAGTCGGGTATTTTTGTGGATGTTCATGGCAGTATTGTCTTTCAAATACTGTAAACAACGCTAGCTTTTCTTACACCTGAGACCTTTGCAAAACTCAACTTAAACTAAAAAATCTATTTCCGTCCTTCCCGCGAAGGCGGGAATCCAGACTTATCGGATTCGAAAATATTTATAAATTACAGCAGGTTGAAATTTTGAATTCCCTCCTTCGCGGGAAGGACGGATTAGAAATTTTTGAATATTTCCGGGTTTTGCAAAGGTCTTGGCCTGTGTGTTTACGGTTGGATTTACTAGCTGTAGGGTGGGCACTCGTTGCCCACAAAACATTTGGATTTCAAGCAGTTGATGGTTTGAAGGTGTTTTTGGTGGGCATAAATGCCCACCCTACACATTCTGAGCAGCAGGGAGGGGTACAAACTGAAGAATTGAGTTTCAAGATAACTTAGAGTGAAAGGCTAAAAAATAATGATAGTATTAGATAAGTTAGATGAAAAAATATATTCATTTATTGGTTCAAGTTCTCCAAGAAAATATATTTTGGAAACATTTGGTGGACTAAATAGAACAGATGCAGATAAACCTGTTTATGAGAATTTCTTACGTTGGCTTGAGAAAGTTCCTAAACTTGAAAAAGCAAAATATCCTGCAACATTTGCTTATGTGGAAGATGAAAAGAATAAAGACATTATAAAGATGCAAGAAGAAATGAAAAATGAGGAATTTTATATCCCTAGAAGTCAACATTTATTTCATGGCGGAGTTTTTCCAATAGAAAATCCAAGAATTGGTGATCAAATTGATACTATAAGCATGTTCTCTACAACAATTGATCCATATACGGCCAGTATGCATGCTATTCAGGAAGATCCTAAAAATCTATGGGTAATAAAATTAAATGAGAATACAAGAGCTTTACCTCTTTGTATTGATGGAATGGAAGAAAGTGAGATACTTGTATTTTCTTCTTTAAAATTGAAAATTGTAGATATTAAAAGAATATTTAAAGATAGCTTAGGTCAAAAAATAGAAATGGATGTTATCTTTTTAGAAACTACTTAAGCAATTGCAGGTTGGGTTGTCAACCTGACAAACTGTCTGCAAAGATTGTTCCGTAACAGCCCGTTTTCAGACGGCCTGTTTTTTCAGGTAGAATAAATATTCCGAATAGGCCGTCTGAAAAGGAAAAATCATGAAACCCGAAAATACGCTATGCATCATCGTCGATATTCAGGAACGTTTGCTGCCTGCCTTGCATGATGCGGAAACGATGGTCGAACGCAGCCGCATTGTGATTCAGGGGCTGCAGGCTTTGAGCGTGCCTTTGGTGGTGACCGAGCAATACCCGAAGGGTTTGGGCAAAACCGTGCCGGCGGTGCAGCTTTTGTTGGGCGATGATGTGCCGGTGTTTGAAAAAACGCGGTTTTCGGCGGTTACCGACGAAGTGGTTGCGCTTTTGGATGAGCAGCAGGTGCAAAACGTGATTTTGATTGGTGCGGAAGCGCATGTGTGTATGCTGCAAACCGTGATTGATTTGTTGGAACACGATTTGCGCGTGTATGTGCCGTTTGACTGCACCACGTCGCGCAATCCGGCCAACAAGCAAAACGCGCTGGATCAGATGCGCGATATGGGTGCGTGTGTCACCAATGTCGAAAGCGTGCTGTTCCAACTGCTGGGCGATGCGAAGCATCCCGCGTTCAAAACCGTTTCCAAGCTGATTCAGTAAGCGGATAAAGGGGCAGGCCGTCTGAAAAATGCGTATGGTTTTTCAGACGGCCTGAAGCCTTCGCCGCACTCGCAAATTTTCCCAATCCATAAGCCGTTAGGTGCGGATTTTTACATCAACCTGATTTTCAAGGTCGTCTGAAAAGATGAACGAATACACCGTTTCCGAAGCGGCGCAAAGCGATTTGCCCGCCATCGTCGCCATTTACAACAGCACCATCGCCTCGCGCCAGTCGACGGCGGATTTGCAGCCCGTTACCGTGGCCGAACGGCAGGCATGGTTTGACGCACACGGCGGCAGGCGGCCTTTGTTTGTGTTGAAAGACGTGCGCAACGAAATCGTGGCGTGGGGCAGTTTCAGCGATTATTATCCGCGGCAGGCTTACCACATCAGCGCGGAAATCAGCGTGTATGTGCGCCAGGACGTGCGCGGTACAGGCGTGGGCAAAATCCTGCTGCGCTACATGCTGGAACGCGCGCCGTCGCTGGGCATCCGCAATGTGCTGGCAGTGATTTTCGGACACAACCACGCCAGTATCCGCCTGTTCCGTTCGTTCGGTTTTGAAGAGTGGGGGCGTTTGCCGCAGGTGTGCGATTTGGAAACGCAGTCGGCGGATATTGTGATTTTGGGCAAGAAGATTTTGGATTGACGCGGAAGATAACAGGACGAAGCCTTTGCCAAATCCCCGTATTGAGTACATTTTTATCATGCGCTTCCCAAAACGTCTTCACATCCCGGGTTGCGCTGCTTTGAACAGTTTCAGGCCGTCTGAATCTTTATCGTCGTTTGAAATAAAAATCATACAGCGTTGCCGGATTCCTGATGTGCTGGGTGTACACGGCCGCCGCTGCCGCCTTGTTTTATTTCTGTTTCAAGCGATTATATTTGCGCCTCACGGCAAAACTCTGCCGGCCATATCAAAAGGCCGTCTGAAAAGAAATATTTCAGACGGCCTTTCAAATGCCCCTTGAACGGTCAGAACCGTTTCACAATATCCACGAATACGCGGTGCTGGTCGTAACGGTAGTAGAAATGGTTGCTGTCGATATGCGACCAAGCCCAGTTCAGACGCGGGGTCAGGCCTTTCCACGACAGCTTTTTATGCGACAGCGAGGCACGCGCGGCATATTCGGTATCGCGCCGCTGGATACCGAACAAATCCGACGCGCGGTAATGCCGCCGCTGCGCCAGCAGATGCAGTGCCGTTTCCGTATTGCCCGAATTTCCCCAATTCTGCTGCCAGCCCGCCCGTACCCCGTAGCGGCGGTAGGCTTCGGACAAATCGCGGGCATTGTCGATACCGCCGTCTATACCGTAAAACAGAATCTGCTTCGGCGTAGTCAGGTGTACCAGCGTTCCCGACAGCGAATGGGCGGCACCGTCGAGATACTTGCGGTCGTCGTGCTTTTTATAGCCCGACTGCCATGCTCCGTGAAGCTGGAACTTGGGCGACAGAATGCGCGAATAACGCAGCGTACCGCCAACCTGATCCGAATAGGGTTCGGTACCGTACCAGCGTTTTTCGTAGAACGGTGCAAACGAGGCTTCCTGTTTGGCATCACGCCATACCGCGCCCGTTTCCGCACGCGCAATCAAATCGTCGTAATCGTGCGCGTCCCAATAGAATTTGCCGCCGACCGAAGCCTGCACCCGTGCCGCCCAATGGTTTTTCAGCGGTACGGTTTTCTGTGCGGAAACCTCATAAGCCAGACCGTGTGCCGATTTCGGCTCTTCAAATTCCCAATTGCCGTAAGTACGCTGTTCCGGCGCACGGGCGACGTTGCTTTCCTGCAGATAGGACAGCGAGCCGTCGAATTTCCAACTGCGCGCATCTTTCAGGTATTTGTCGAAATTGTTCAGATACCCGTCCACCTGAGGCGGCAGTTCGGGCGTTTGGCGGATGACTGCGATTTCCCGTGCCGCCTCGCGCTGTTTGCCGTTTTGCGAAAGCGTATGCGCCAATTGCAGGCGGATGGGGGCAAATTCGGGATTTTCGGCCAACATTTCACGGTACTGCTTTTCCGCCTGCTTCAAATTACCGTCGGCCTGCATCAGCACGGTTTCCGCATATTTGGCCAGTACCGGATTCTGCTGCTCCGCCGGCAGACGGCGGTAAATCGGCAGCAGGAAACGGATACCGTCGGTATTCTGCTGCGCCAGCGCGGTATCAAGCGCATTGGCCAGCAAAGCAGGATGCTGCAATGCTTCTTCGGCCGTCATCGACGGTGCCGGTTTTTCCGATTGCGGCAAAGGCGACTTTTCAGGTTCCTGACTGCGCTGCACCTGACCGCGCGTCAAATCGGGCTGTACCTCTACCGGCGTGGCTATCGGAGCCGCTGCAGAGGTTGCCGCTGCGGTAAAGGTCAAAACGGATAAAAAGAGCCGTATATTTTTGATTTCTTCTTTCTTCATTTTTTCTGTTCGTTTTTGTTGAAGGGACATATGGGTTCGGATGGGGCTGAAAGGCCGTCTGAAAATCGAACTACGGCGGCTGTGCCGGCATCCTCTTTATGCAATATGTTTATTCTGTACTACAGAAAAAAACCTGCCCGACGACCGTCGGACAGGTTCTTCGGGCAGGGCTTACTGTTTCTTCGCGCCGAATACGCCGGTAAAGGTATTGATACTGCCGCCATCCTCAATAACCGAACCTTTAAAGATACCGCCCAATTCCTGAGCCTGAGGGCCGTAGAAATGACCCTGCATAGACAAACCGTCTTTCGTACCGTTAAACGAATTGCCACTGATGGTACCGCCCAAACCTAAATTATAAGGGCCATGATTGATTGTACCGTTAATGGTTTTCTTACCGAAATCTACATTAAATTTTGAAGTACCTTCCAAGCCTGCCCAACCGTTACCTACATTATCCAGTAAAGACAAGCCTGAATAAGTTGCCGTACCGTTAGTAGGCATAGCGCTAAGTGGTGTCACATCACCTAATACATAGTTATACGCTTTGAACTCAGAATTTGCTGCATCATTCATCGAGGTACTGCCGAAACGCATATAGCTGAAATAAGAACCGCTGGCAATGCTAGATATATATGTCAGAGATTGGCCATTATTTTGAGTGACTTTAGTAAATAGCGAACCCACATTACCCGAATCAGTCAACGCGATGGTTCTGCCATCAATAACAATACTGTCCAAGCTATTGCCGCTCAAAGATTGGAATGAAGAATTGTGTACATTTCTCTGGTTACCAATCAGGGCCGTACCAACTTTACCACCAGCAGATGCTGATGGAGTTGCAGGTGTTGCCGGAGGGGTAGATGGTTTGACAGAAGTTGTCGGTGCAGACGGTGTTGTAGAAGGCGCAGCAGGTTTGGCTGTATCAGACGGGGCAGGTACGGTTGCAGCAGGGGTAGACGGTTTGGCAGAAGTCGTCGGTGCAGCCGGTGTTGCAGAAGGTGTCGTAGGTTTGGTCGGCGCAGTAGGTGCGGTTGCCGCAGGGGTTGACGGTGTGGCCGGTTTTGCGGCAGCCGCATCGTCAGAAGATGTTTTGCCCGATACCAGGCCGAAGAAACCGCGGTTTTTCGAAGTGTTGCCGTTAGAGGCAGAAGTATTGTTTGCAGCCGAAGTAGAAGTATTTGCGGTATTGGCTGTGTTTTGGGTGTCGGTATTGCCCGAGGTGTCTTTATTCGTCAGCATGCCGCTGAAAAAGCTGTCTTTATTGATTGAGGCATTGTTGGTTGATGCGGTGCTCAATCCGTTGCCGCTGCTGCCGCAGGCTGTTACAAACAGTGCGGAACAAATTAATGCGGTGGTTTTCAGGGTGTTTTTATTCATTGCAATACTCCCGATATCGAGTTCTATAAGTTAAAAGTCCAAACCGTCGGTTTGGAAATGAAAAAAGCATCACGATTATATATATATATATATATATATATATATATATATATATATATAAGAACTAATTAACTTTATAAAACAGTAAGTTATGGTATAAATTTATTCAGAAAGTCATGGAAAAAAATACAGGGTCGTTGTTTTTTAATCAAGAATTACATGGCATCAAATATTCTGTTTCTGCATATGGTAAGGCCGTCTGAAAAGAAATATTTCAGACGGCCTTACCGCGTTTATTTATGGCGTGGCGCAAGCGTCCTGCCATATCGTTTTGACCGTTTCGCACCAGTCGCGGGCAAAATTTTCCGTATCGTAAAGCGGGCTGCGCAATACCTGTTCACGCAATCTCTGCCGCAATGCGGCCAACTCTGCCCAATGTGCCGAATCCGCCCAGTAAAAGGTTTTGGCCAGATATTCGTCAAGGCGCGTGCAGACCCAGTTTTCCAGTCCTGCCGCCGACAAAAGCTGCTGCCCCTGCCGCGAGAGCATGCCTTCCAAGGCCAAAGTCAGGGTTGGCACGCCCATCCACAATGCGTCCGCCGTGGTCGTTCCGCCCGGGAAGGGGAAGGTGTCCAGCACCATATCCACTTCGTGATGCGCGGCAAAGTAATCTTCATAACCGCTTGCGCCGTGAAAATGCAGCACGCCGTCTGAAAAGCCCAAATCCAGCAATTTGCGTTTGAACGCATCCTGCTCGCCGCCTCCGGCCAAACGTGCCGTCTGAAAACGCCAATGCGCCGTCGGGTATTTTCTTGCCATCGCCGCCCATGTTTTCAAAACATGATCGTTGAGCTTGGTCAGGTTTTGGAAACAGCCGAACGTGATGTAGCCGTTTGCCGGCGCGGGCAGTGCGTTCACTTGAATTTCCATTTCGGGCGGGCGCATATTCAGGCGCGTGTGCGGCAGGCGGTAGATTTTTTCGCGGTAGAGTTTTTCTTCGTTTTCGGGAACGCAATACCCGTCAGCAATCAAGGCCTGCATGGTCGGCAAGCCGGTGGTGGCGAAATAGCCCAGCCAGGCCGCCTGCACCGGTGCGGCTTGTGCGGCGAACACGCCCATTCGGTGTCCTGCCGTGTGGCCGTTCAAATCAATCAGAATATCGATGCCGTCTGAAACGATTTGGTTGATGACCTGTCCGTCCGGCCAATCTTTGATTTTGTGCCATGCCTTAAACGTCGGACGGATGGTTTCACTCAGCCCGTCGAAAATGTCGGAATGGGCATAAGCCGTCCAATCAAACTGCTTCGCCGCGTCCGAACACAATAAACCCTGCGCAAACATGCCCACGGGATGATGGCGCAGATCCGACGACACCAGGCCGATATGCAGCCGCGCTTTCGGCTGGGGCACGGCATGGCGGACACGCAGATTTTCCGCCTGCGCCGCATACAGGTCGCCGAGCCGGAAACTGTCTGCCGCCCCTTGCTCCGCCTGTTCCAAAACATACAGCCGGTTCAAAACCAAATCGCTTTGCGCCTCGATGCTGTCGGGCTTCAGCTTCAAAGCCCGTTCCAAGGCCGCACATGCCGCTTCGTATTTCTGCTGGAAATGCAGCGTTTTCGCCAAACCGTACCAGCCTTCGTAGTTTGTATCGTCCAAATCCAAAGCCCTGCGGTAGCTCGCTTCCGCTTGCGGATAACGTTTCAGACGGCGTCGTGCCCACGCATTGCTCAGCCAAATATCGGCGCGTTCGGGTTGGCGGTTCAACAAGGCCGTCTGAAATTCATCGGCCTCGGCAAAGTTTTCCGCATTGAACGCAAACATCGCCGCATATTCCAAACCGCCTTCGTCATCGGGTTTCAACGCCAAAAAGGCCTTCGCCGCTTCAAGGCCGTCTGAATTTTTCTGCATCTCGCTCAAAGTCAGCACCAGATTCCAATACGCTTCGGCATGATCGGGTTTCAGCTTCAACGATTGGCGGATATAGCGTTCCGCCAAATCGAATTTTTTCAGACGGCGGCAGGCATTGCCCAAATTATTCAAAACCGAATGGCTTTTCTTGGTATCGGGAATGTTCTGCCACACCGCCACCGCCTCTTCTTCGCGCCCCGACTGCGCCAGCACCACCGCCGCTATGTTCGACACCGCTTCCTGCTGCGGATAAAACGCCAGCAGTTCCTGCGCCCGACTCAAGGCCGTCTGAAAATCCTGCCGCCGGTAAGCCGCCATAATTTCGCCGAAGCCGGCCTGCAAATCGGGTTTGGCCGGTTGTTTGATTGATTGGTTTTTCATGTTTTCCCCTTATTGCAGAAATATGCCGAGAAAATGATTTTAAACGAAAAGGCCGTCTGAAAAATATTTTTCAGACGGCCTTTTTACGCAATGTCCGTTATTCGTGACGCAGAATTGATTGCCTTATTTTTGAAAATCGGCTAAAATAGTACCAAAATACGGTATCAAATTATGAAGAAAAAGCATCAAAAAACCTTAGCCTTGATTTTCAAGCGGCCTGTATCGGGCAACATAAAATGGGTGGACATTGAAGCATTATTTCAGGAACTCGGTGCAAACATCCAAGAACGCGAAGGCAGCCGTATTGCCGTTATCCTGTTCGGCCAAGTTCAAGTCTTCCACCGCCCGCATCCTAACCCCGATACCGACAAAGGTGCAGTTGCCGCCGTTAGAAAATGGCTCGAAGCCAACGGAGTAAAACCATGAACAACATCATGACCATCAACGGCCACAAAGCCGTCATCCAATACGACCCTGAAACCGAAATGCTGCGCGGCGAATTTATCGGCCTCAACGGCGGCGCAGATTTTTATGCCGACAACGTGGCCGATTTGCATAAAGAAGGTGCGGTAAGTTTGCAAACTTTTCTTGATGTCTGCGCCGAACAAGGTTTAGAGCCTTACAGACACTATTCCGGCCGCTTTAATGTGCGCGTCAGCCCGAAAATCCACGCCGCCGCCGCGACTGCCGCTGCCGCCAGCAACATCAGTTTGAATGAATGGATTAATCAGACGTTAGAACGTGCGGTTCAGACTTAATTTAATTTCCTTAGACTCAATAATAAAAGCCATTTGAATTTTCTTCATCAAAGAAAACAAGATATATTTAACTATTTAAAGTATACCTATGGAATTATTCTTTAACATGATAGGTTCTAGCCTAGCAGGTGTTATAAGCGGTGTAATTGTTTTATTATTTCAAAGACATTTAGATAAACGTAATAAACGAATTCTAAATAATGAACTTATCAACACTCTTAGCCCAACAATGAATTTTAATAAAATATATGAGCTATTTGGACAACCTCAAAAGATTAGTCGTGACATAATAGGAAATAAAGAGCTGTTTTCTGTAGTTTATCGCTTATCAAATGCAGCTATTAAAGTTTCAAGTTTTGATAAAGAACAAATTTTTTCAATTACTGTCTTCTCCAGCGATAAGAAAATAGATATTCCATATTTAGATTATTGGATAAACGAAGAAAAAACAAAAAATTCATTAGGTTTGGCTAAAATAAATAAGAAAATAATCAAAGACTTTGATGGGGAACTCATAGGAACTATGAGGGATGGATTTCATTTTATGCTTGGTTTGACCATTCCTGCTCCAGATTACAGAAACATTTATTACTTTTGCCAATCAAATTTTGATGAAACAAAAAGCGAATTAGAAGGTCGAAAAATTATCGGTTTCTCCATTGCAGATTATATGCTCAATGATGAAAATATAGAATTAGCTGACTTACTATATATACGAAGATGAATTGAGATAACAATTGTTCTGTGAAGAGAATCATGTAAAAGGCCGTCTGAAAAACTATTTTTTCAGACGGCCTTTTGCTATTTACACTATCAACGCGTTACCGGCTTGTACTTAATCCGCTTCGGTTTCGCGCCTTCTTCGCCGAGGCGGCGTTTTTTGTCGGCTTCGTATTCTTGGTAGTTGCCGTCGAAGAACACCCATTTACTGTCGCCTTCTGCGGCAAGGATGTGGGTGGCGATGCGGTCGAGGAACCAGCGGTCGTGTGAGATGACCATCACGCTGCCGGCGAATTCGAGCAATGCGTCTTCCAGCGCGCGCAGGGTTTCTACGTCGAGGTCGTTGGACGGTTCGTCGAGTAGTAGCACGTTGCCGCCGGAAAGCAGGGTTTTGGCCAGGTGCAGGCGGCCGCGTTCGCCGCCGGAGAGGTTGCCGGCGATTTTGCTTTGGTCGCTGCCTTTGAAGTTGAAACGGCCGAGGTAGGCGCGGGCAGGGATTTCAAACTGGCCGACCTGCAAAATGTCGCGGCCTTCGGCGATGTTGTCGAACACGGTTTTGTCGTTTTGCAGGCCGTCGCGGCTTTGGTCGATGAGCGACATTTTGACGGTTTGGCCGATTTTGACTTCGCCGCTGTCGGGCTGCTCTTTGCCGGCAATCATTTTGAACAGGGTCGATTTACCCGCGCCGTTGGGGCCAATGATGCCGACAATCGCGCCTGCGGGCACTTTGAAGCTCAAATCGTCAATCAGCACTTTGTCGCCGAACGACTTGGAAACGTTCACGAATTCAATCACTTCGTTGCCCAAACGCTCGGCCACTGGGATGAAGATTTCCTGCGTTTCGTTGCGTTTTTGGTATTCGTAGTTGCTCATCTCTTCGAACCGCGCCAAACGCGCTTTGGATTTGGCTTGGCGGCCTTTGGCGTTTTGGCGCACCCATTCCAGCTCCTGTTTCATGGCTTTGATGCGGGCGGCTTCGGATTTGGCTTCGTTGGCCAAGCGTTGTTCTTTCTGCTCCAGCCATGAAGAATAGTTGCCTTTCCACGGAATGCCGTGGCCGCGGTCGAGTTCCAAAATCCATTCGGCGGCGTTGTCGAGGAAATAGCGGTCGTGTGTTACGGCGACGACGGTGCCGGGGAAGCGCACGAGGAATTGCTCCAGCCATTCCACGCTTTCCGCGTCCAAATGGTTGGTCGGCTCGTCGAGAAGCAGCATGTCGGGCTTGCTCAACAAGAGTTTGCACAAGGCCACGCGGCGTTTTTCGCCGCCCGAGAGCACGCCGATTTTGGTGTCCCAATCGGGCAGGCGCAGCGCGTCGGCGGCGATTTCCAATTCGTGTTCCGCACCGCCGCCGGTGGACGAACCGGCCGCGATGATGGCTTCCAAACGGCCTTGTTCTTCGGCCAGCGCGTCGAAATCGGCATCGGGATTGGCGTATTCGGCATACACTTCTTCCAAGCGTTTCTGCGCGGCGGCCACTTCGCCCAAACCGCTTTCCACTTCTTCGCGCACGGTTTTTTCGGGGTCGAGCTGCGGCTCCTGCGGCAGGTAGCCGATTTTGATGCCGCTCATCGGCACGGCTTCGCCTTCGAATTCCTTGTCCACGCCTGCCATAATGCGCAGCACGGTGGACTTGCCCGCGCCGTTCAGGCCGAGCAGGCCGATTTTCGCGCCGGGGAAGAACGACAGGGAAATGTCTTTGATGATGGTTTTCTGCGGCGGCACGGTTTTGCTCACGCGCAGCATGGAATAGACGTATTGGCTCATATAATATTCTCGCTTAACGGTTTATTTTTTTCAGACGGCCTGACGGTTCATGACATGCCGTCTGAAACATAAAATCAGACTTCCCGATTCTAACCGAAAATCAGCATTTCGTAAGGATTTAAACGCAAACAGGCCGTCTGAAAAAGCATTCTTAATCTTTTCAGACGGCCTGCATCCTATCGCGCCTAACCCAAAGTCACCATTTCAATCTGCTCCATGCTGCGGCCTAAGAAACGTTCGCCTATGGTGCGGAAGCGCAGCGGAATGTCGCTGACGTAAAAACGGTAATCGGGTGCGGGGTTGTCCGCATTGAGTAAACCGGCGGCGGCCAAGGCTTTGGCGGTCGCCTCGGCGGTGGTGATGGCGGAATCGACCAAAGTGACATCAGGGGCTTCTTGGCTGATGAGCGGCTTGAGCAGCGGGAAATGGGTGCAGCCCAACACCAACGTATCGATGCCGTCCACCAGCAAAGATTTCAAATATTCGCGGGCGGTCAGGCGGGTGACTTCGTGGTCGAGCCAGCCTTCTTCTACCAAAGGAACCAGCAACGGCGCAGCCTGCGTACGCACCAGCGTATCCGGATTTTGTGCGTGGATGGCACGGGCGTAGGCGTTGCTGTTGACGGTGGTATTGGTGGCGATGATGCCGATTTTGTTGTTGCGCGTGGTGGCAAGCGCGGCCTCGGCTCCTGCAGAAATCACGTCCAAAACCGGCATGTTGCCCGCTTTTTGGCGGATTTTCGTACCGACTGTCGCGGCAATGGTGTTGCAGGCGATGACCAAGGCTTTGACATCATGTTCCAGCAGGAAATCAACGATTTGCAGAGAAAAGGTTTCGATGGTGGCGCGTGATTTGGTGCCGTAGGGCACGCGTGCAGTGTCGCCGAAATAGACGATGTTTTCCATCGGCAGCCGCTCCATCAGGGCGCGGACATTGGTCAGGCCGCCGACGCCGGAATCGAATACGCCGATGGGGCGTTGTTTGCTGGTAGTCATGATGGTCGTGTTTGAAAGTCGGTACGGCGGGTATTGTACACGCTTTCAGACGGCATTTTAATAATCTGTGACGCCGGTATGAAAGTTTCATCCATTCAGATTCGGACACGCCGCTGTTTACAGAGGCCGTCTGAAAACAGAGGGATATTCATCTTAATCGCCGCGCCGCAGTCCGCTTTTTACACCGACTTTTTCTAAATTTATCATTCGCAAGGTTTGCAAATCGTCGGGATTCCCGCATAATTTACGCTTTGTATCGCAATAAAAAGGCCGATTTCATGATTGATGGTGCAGGCGTTAGCCGTTTTCTAGCCGACGAAGAAGCGACTTTGGCTTTGGGCGCAAGCTGGGCCGCATCGCTGAATGCACCGTTGACGGTTTATCTGCAAGGCGATTTGGGCGCAGGGAAAACGACGTTTACACGCGGTTTGCTGCGTGGATTGGGGCATAGCGGCGCGGTCAAAAGCCCGACTTATGCGATTGTCGAATCCTATCCTTTTCCCGCTTTCACGCTGCACCATTTCGATTTATACCGCTTCGGTTCGCCCGAAGAATGGGAAGATGCGGGATTGGACGATTTGTTCGGTAGCCGGAGCATCTGTCTCATCGAATGGCCGCAGCAGGGCGGCGGGTTTACGCCCGCCGCAGACATCACCCTTTCACTGAATCACGCGGAACGCGGCAGAACCGTTACGTTGACTGCCCACACCCCTCAAGGCCGGAAAAGTTTGGAAGCATGGTTAAACTGACACGACGACAGCTGGTCCGCCAAGCGGCGGGCTTGTTTTTTACACTGACACCGATTGCGGCCGCGCTGGGCAAAACCGCCAGACCTGTCCAATTTGCGGCCACGCGTATCTGGCCGGCACATTCCTATACGCGCGTGACGCTCGAAGCCTCCGCCGCAATGCGTTTCCAGCATTTCCTGCTCGACAATCCCGCCCGCCTCGTGGTGGATATTCAAAACGCCAACATCAATACCGTTTTGCAGGGCATTTCCAAAAAAGTCTTGGCAGACGACCCTTTTATCCGCAGTATCCGCGCAGGTCAGAATACGCCGACCACCGTGCGCATCGTGATCGACCTGAAGCAAAACGTCCATCCCCAAGTGTTTGCACTCGCACCGGTGGGCGGCTTCAAACACTGCTTGGTCATCGACCTTTATCCTCAAGGTGTGGACGTCAACGATCCGATGATGGCTTTGCTCAACGGCAGCCCCGCTTCGCGTTCGTCACGTTCTTCGGGGCGTGCGTCAGGCAGTACGCCGTCTAGCAGTGGCAGAGGCCGCCGTCCGGTTGTCGTTATCGATCCCGGTCACGGCGGTGAAGATCCCGGTGCCGTCAGCAAAGGCGGCTTGCGCGAAAAAAACGTTGTTCTGTCCATCTCGCGCGAAGTTAGAAAACGGCTGGAGGCATTGGGTTACACCGTTTACATGACGCGTGACGAAGATGTGTTTATCCCCTTAAACGTCCGTGTCGCTAAAGCACGCGCCCGCAAAGCCGATATTTTTGTCTCGATACATGCCGATTCGTTTACCAGCCCGACCGCGCGCGGTACCGGCGTCTATATTCTCAATCCGCGCGGTGCATCCAGCGCAGCGGCAAGGTTCTTGGCGCAAACACAAAACAACGCCGATGCCATCGGCGGTGTCAGCACCAGCGGCAACCGCCATGTCGACAACACCATTCTTGATATGGCGCAGACCGCCACCATGCGCGACAGCCGCAAGCTCGGTCAAGCGGTATTGACCGAATTGGGCAAGCTCAATCAGTTGCACAAAGGCCGCGTCGACGAAGCCAATTTCGCCGTCTTGCGTGCGCCTGATATTCCGTCGATTCTGGTGGAAACCGCCTTCCTATCCAATCCGATCGAAGAAAGGCTGCTGGCCGATTCGTCATTCCGCATCCGCTGCGCACAGGCCATTGCCAACGGTGTACAGAAATACATCAGCTCCGCCATCTTACGCCGCTAGCTTAAATGAAAGGCCGTCTGAAAAATTTTCAGACGGCCTTAATTGTCAGAAATAGCCGCATTGTTTATACATAAACAATAGGATGGGAAAATAAGCCTATAAAGTCTCATGCGGCGTCTTGTAAAATTTATAGCCGTTTAAATTAAAAATAATACAGCGTTGCCGACTTCCTTATGTACTAGTGTACACGGCGGTCGCTGTCGCCTTGTCTTGTTTTTATTTTTAACGACTATAAAACGGCACAATTTTCTTTTGCCGGTGTTCCGATCCATTGGAAATTTATCGGGCTGCACATGGTTTGATGTTATGTGGGGGGTATAGGGTACGTGTTTTTATGGATGTTCAGTATTATCTTCAGATACTGCAAAAAAAACACGGGCTTTTTACCGCTTAGCTGTCGGCCGGTGCAATAAAGGGTGGTTTTTCAGATTGTCCAAAGTAATATCGACTATACGCGGGGCGACTTGGTTAAGCTCGAAATTCTGAGGAGCAGACAGCCATTGCTGAATCAGGCCGTCTATGTTGCATTTGACAAAAACGGTGGCAAATTCGATGTCCAGATTTTCATCCAAATCGTGTTGTTCGACGCATTCGGCCAAAATCATATTCAGCTTGTGGTTCCAAAGCGTCCGGTATTTATCGACCAAGGAAATGATGGCTTCGTTTTGATCGGTATGTTCGCATTTTAAAAACAGAATGTTATAAAATTTATTGTGTAAGTTGTTGTTTTCCAGGCGTTCGAAAAATTTGAGCAGGGAAAGGCGGAAATTCGACCAACTGTTTTTATCCGGCTTTTCCAAATCCTGTATCAAGCAACTTTCGATGTCGTCTGAAATACGTTGGAACAAACCGTCGAACAAATCCTCTTTGTTTTTGAAGTGCCAGTACAGCGCACCGCGGGTAACGCCGGCGGCTTGGGCGATTTCGTTAAGCGACGCACGGGCAACGCCTTTTTTATAAAATGTTTCCAAGGCGGCCATCATCAGATACTCTTTGGTCTTCAAAGCTTCGATTTTGGTTTTTCTCATTTTGTGTTCAAATCTTTATGTAAAATACTTCGGTTATTATAAAAAATAATTTTATAACATGCAAGAATGTATGTATAATGGCGACTGTATCCACAGCTTATCCTTCAATGTCTTAGAGTCTTAGGGAAGACATTGGTTTGATTGCCTGCCTTGCCGTGTAAAAGCGCGTAAGCAGGCAGTTGGTGTTTATGGGCTGTTTTGTAATAAATCTACAGAAACAATCAAGATGATAGGAAACGTAATGAATCTTCATGCTTCTCAAATACTGCGTGTGGCGGCAATCGCTGCTGCAACCGCTTTGGCTCTGTCGGCCTGCGGTAAAGGTGATGATGCGCAGCAAAAAGGCGGTCAAAATGCCCAAGCCCAGCAACAAGCCCCTGCACCTGAAGTGGGTGTGGTAACGGTGTCTCCGCAAACGGTATCGCTGACAACGGAATTGCCGGGGCGGTTGGAGTCGGTCCGCACGGCCCAAGTGCGCGCGCAGGTGGGCGGTATTATCGAGAAACGTTTGTTCCAAGAAGGCAGCTATGTCCGTGCAGGCCAGCCTCTGTATCAGATCGACAGTTCGACCTATGAAGCCAATCTGGAAAGCGCGCGTGCACAATTGGCGACTGCTGAAGCGGCTTTGGCTAAGGCCAATGCCGATTTGGCACGTTACAAACCATTGGTGGAGGCCGATGCCATCAGCCGCCAAGAATATGATGCCGCTGTTACGGCGAAGCGCTCGGCGGCGGCTAATGTAAAAGCCGCGCAAGCCGCGATTAAATCTGCCGGCATCAATGTTCGGCGCAGCCGTATTACTGCGCCGATTTCGGGTTTTATCGGCCAGTCTAATGTTTCCGAAGGTACTTTGGTGAATGCCGGAGACACCACGGTCTTGGCAACCATCCAGCAAACCAATCCGATGTATGTGAACGTGACCCAATCGGCTACCGACATTATGAAGTTGCGCCAAGACATTGCCGACGGCAAGCTGCAAACCGTCAACGGTGGTATCGAGGTGGGGATTAAGTTTGAAAACGGCGGTATGTACGGCCAGACAGGCCGTCTGCTGTTTGCCGATCCGACCGTAAACGAATCTACCGGCCAAGTAACCCTGCGCGCGGCGATTCCAAATGACGACAACGTTTTGCTCCCAGGTCTGTATGTGCGCGTGCTGATGAATCAGGCAGATGTAGCCAATGCGTTCGTCGTGCCGCAACAAGCAGTCACCCGTGGGGATAAAGACATGGTGATGATTGTGAATGCGCAAGGCGGTATGGAACCGCGTGAAGTGACGGTGGCGCAGCAGCAGGGTGCGAACTGGATTATTACCCAAGGCTTGAACGAAGGCGATAAAGTGATCGTCGACGGCACCATGATTGCCGGTATGACCGGAGCGAAAAAAGTGACGCCGAAAGAATGGACGCCGCCTGCCGAGGCTGCCCAAGCGCAACAGGCTTCGCAACCGCAAGCCGCGTCCGCGCCTGCCGTAAAACCGCAAGAAACCGCCGCTTCTGAAGCCAAGAAGTAAGGATACGCTAAATGTCTAAGTTTTTTATTGACCGCCCCATTTTTGCATGGGTGATTGCGATTTTCATCATCGCAGCGGGTATTCTCGGTATCCAAAGGTTGCCGATTTCGCAATATCCTTCCGTAGCCGCGCCGACCATTACCATGACCGCCACCTATCCGGGTGCTTCGGCGCAGGTGATGGAAGACAGTGTATTGGCCGTCATCGAACGCAATATGTACGGTGTCGAGGGATTGGATTACATGACGACCTCTGCCGATTCGAGCGGCAGGGGTACGGTCAGCCTGACTTTTACGCCTGAAACCAATGAGGATCTGGCGCAGGTCGATGTGCAGAACAAATTGTCGGAAGTATTGTCCACGCTGCCCTCAACCGTACAGCAATACGGTGTGACGGTGTCGAAAGCGCAATCCAACTTCCTGATGGTGGTGATGCTGTCGTCTGATGTGCAGTCTGTCGAAGAGATGAACGACTATGCGCAGCGCAACGTCGTGCCGGAACTGCAGCGCATCGACGGTGTCGGCCAAGTGCGTTTGTTCGGTGCGCAACGTGCGATGCGAATCTGGGTCGATCCGGTTAAGCTGCAAAACTATAATTTGTCTTTTGCCGATGTCTCCGGCGCATTGCAGGCGCAGAATATCCAAATTTCCGCCGGCTCGATTGGTGCGTTGCCTGCTGCTCAAGGGCAAACCATGACGGCTACGGTGACTGCGCAAGGCCAATTGAGTACGGCTGAAGAGTTCGGCAATATTATTTTGCGTTCAGATACCACCGGTGCCAACGTTTATCTGAAAGACGTGGCCAAAGTGAGTTTGGGTATGCAGGATTACTCGACTTCAGCCCGTTTGAACGGCCAGCCGACCACCGGTATGGCGGTCATGCTGTCCAACAGCGGTAATGCCATGGCGACGGCAACGGCCGTGAAAGAGCGTATGGAAACGCTGCAACGCTTCTTCCCGGAAGGCATGAAATGGCAGGCTCCTTACGATACGTCGACGTTCGTTGAACTGTCGATCGAGAAAGTGGTGCATACCCTGCTTGAAGCGATTGTGCTGGTGTTCTTAGTGATGTATCTGTTCCTGCAAAACATCCGCTA
This sequence comes from Neisseria sp. CCUG12390, assembly GCF_047837985.1. Lineage (GTDB taxonomy): Bacteria > Pseudomonadota > Gammaproteobacteria > Burkholderiales > Neisseriaceae > Neisseria. The sequence continues at coordinate 2,060,426 of NZ_CP181244.1, read as the reverse complement.
TACCCTGATTCCGACGATTGTGGTACCGATTTCGCTGTTGGGCGCGTTTGCCTTTATCTCCTACATGGGTATGTCGATCAACGTATTGACCATGTTTGCGATGGTACTGGTCATCGGTATTGTGGTCGATGACGCGATTGTGGTGGTGGAAAACGTCGAGCGGATTATGGCCTCCGAAGGCTTGCCGCCGAAGCAGGCTACTAAAAAAGCGATGGGTCAGATTACCGGCGCGGTTATCGGTATTACCGCGGTGTTGATTTCGGTGTTCGTTCCGTTGGCAATGTTCAGCGGTGCGACCGGTAATATTTACCGTCAATTTGCCGTAACTATGGCGGCGGCGATTGCCTTCTCCGCATTCTTGGCTTTGACGTTGACCCCGGCTTTGTGTGCCACCATGCTCAAACCGATTCCGAAGGGTCACCACCAAGAGAAAAAAGGCTTTTTCGGTTGGTTCAACCGCAAATTCGAAGCCGGTACGCACCGCTATGAAGGCGTGGTCGCCAAAGTGTTGCGCAAAGCAGGCCGCATGATGGTGATTTATGTTTTACTGGCTGCGGTCGGGGCATTTTTCTTTATGCGACTGCCGACATCGTTCCTGCCGTCTGAAGACCAAGGTACGATTATGTTGAATGTCCAATTGCCTGCCGGTGCAACCAAGGAGCGTACCGATGCGACTTTGGCGCATGTGAACCAATTGGCCAAATCCATGCCTGAAGTGCGCGATGTCATTTCCGTGTCGGGCTTCAGTTTCTCCGGTTCGGGGCAAAATATGGCGATGGGCTTCATCATTTTGAAAGATTGGGCGGAACGTTCCGATCCGGGCAGCGGTGCCGCGGCAGTGGCCGGTAAATTGACCGGTGCGATGATGGGCAGCATCAAAGACGGTTTCGGTTTGGCGATTGTGCCGCCGGCGATTATGGAGCTGGGTACCGGTTCGGGTCTGACCATCTACCTGCAAGACCGCAACAGCTCGGGTCATGAAGCATTATTGGCCAAGCGCAACGAATTGCTGCAAAAAATGCGCCAAAGCCCGATTTTTGATGCCAGCACCGTGCGTTCGAACGGCTTGGAGGATGCGCCTCAGCTTAAAATCGACATCAACCGTCAGGCTGCGGCTGCGCAAGGCATCAGCTTTGCCAGCATCCAAAACATGCTGTCCAATGCCTTGGGTTCGGCTTATGTCAACGATTTCCCGAACAGAGGCCGTCTGCAGCGCGTGATGGTGCAGGCTGATGCTTCCGCCCGTATGCAGCCTTCCGATATTCTGAACATGACCGTCGTGAACAACACCGGCACGGCTGTTCCGTTCTCCAGCATTGCCACCGTTTCTTGGCAGGTGGGTATGGAGCAGAGCGTACGTTTCAACGGCTACCCGGCCATGGAAGTGACCGGTACGCCCGCAAGCGGTTATTCTTCCGGCGAAGCCATGGCTGCCGTGCAGCAGATGGTGGACGAAATGGAAGGCGGCTACAGTCTGGAGTGGGGTGGTCAGTCCCGCGAGGAAGCCAAAGGCGGTTCGCAAACCCTGATTCTGTATGCACTCTCGATTGCCGCGGTATTCTTGGTATTGGCTGCGCTGTATGAAAGCTGGTCGATTCCGCTGGCGGTGATTTTGGTGATTCCGTTGGGGTTGGTCGGTGCTGCTTTGGGCGCGACAGGCCGTAATCTGTTTGAAGGCCTGTTCAGTGCGCCGCCGGCTTATCTGAACGACATCTACTTCCAAGTCGGTTTCGTAACCGTCATGGGTTTGAGCGCGAAAAACGCGATTCTGATTATCGAGTTTGCCAAAGACTTGCAGGCTCAGGGCAAGAGCGCGTTGGAAGCGGCGCTCGAAGCCGCCCACCTGCGGTTCCGTCCGATTATCATGACATCGTTTGCGTTCATTTTGGGTGTGGTTCCGCTGTATATCGCCAGCGGTGCCAGCTCGGCCAGCCAGCGTGCCATCGGTACGACCGTATTCTGGGGGATGTTGATCGGTACGATTCTGTCGGTATTCTTGGTGCCGCTGTTTTATGTGGTGGTGCGCAAATTCTTCAAAGAAACTGCGCATGAGCATGAAATTGCAGTACAGCAGGCCGCCGCTGCCGGTATGCTCGCCGACGAATCCGTAAAATCCGATTCGGACAAACACTGAAACCAAAGTTAGCAGGCCGTCTGAAAGTCCATGATTTTTTCAGACGGCCTCAAGGATAAAACATGAATAATGTAAATTTCAAACCCGTTTTGGGCATTTTGGCCGCTGCCGTTTTGTCGGCCTGTACCATGATTCCCAAGTACGAACAGCCTACCGTAGCCGTAGCCGAAACCTTCAAATACGATACTGCCGAACCGGGCATTCAGGCCGCTTCGCTGGGTTGGCAGGATTATTTTGCCGACCCGCGTCTGCACCGTCTGATTGAAATTGCGTTGGAACGCAATACCGATTTGCGCCAAGCTGTTTTGAACGCGGAAATCTACCGCAGACAATACATGATTGCCCGCAATGATTTGCTGCCGAGCATCGACGGCAGCGGTAATGCGACCCGCTCGCGTACCGCCCGTGATATGAGTGCCACCGGTTCGTCATACGTCCGTGAAGCCTACACCGTGGGCTTGGGCGTGGCTTCTTACGAACTGGATTTGTTCGGCCGTGTCCGCAGCACCAGCGAAGCCGCCCTGCAAGGTTATTTCAACAGCGCATCCGCCCGCGATGCCGCCCATCTGACCTTGGTTTCCAGCATTGCCAAGGCGTATTTCAACGAACGTTACGCGGAAGAATCGATGGCGTTGACGCAACGCGTCTTGAAAACCCGCGAAGCGACTTATGATTTGTCCAAACTGCGCCATAAAGCCGGTGTGATTTCGGCGGTTGACCTGCGCCAACAGGAAGCCCTGATTGAATCGGCCAAAGCCGATTACGCTTCCGCCGTACAAGCACGCGAGCAGGCACGCAATGCCTTGGCATTGCTGATTAACCAGCCGCTGCCCGACGATTTGCCGAAAGGCCTGCCGTTGAGCCGCCAGTTCAAAATCGAACGCCTGCCTGCCGGTTTGAGTTCGGAGGTATTGCTCAACCGTCCTGACGTGCGTGCGGCGGAGTTTGCCCTGAAACAGGCCAATGCCAACATCGGCGCGGCACGTGCGGCATTTTATCCGCGCATCAGCCTGACCGGTTCTTTAGGCACAGGCTCGACCGAATTGGACGGCCTGTTTAAAGGCCCGAACCGCATGTGGTCGTTCGGGCCGACCATCAGCATCCCGATTTTCAACTGGGGCACCAACAAAGCCAACCTTGATGTTGCCAAGCTGCGCCAGCAAGCCCAAGTGGCCGCTTACGAAAATGCCGTTCAGTCTGCATTCCAGGATGTTTCCAACGCACTGGTGGCACGCGAGCAGCTTGACCAGCGGTATGCTGCGTTAGTCAAACAAAGCCGCGCTTACGGCGATTCGCTGCGTTTAATCAATCTGCGTTACCGCCACGGCGTATCCAGCGCGCTGGATTTGCTGGATGCCGAGCGCAGCAGTTACGGTTCGGATACGCAGGTATTGGCAACCCAGCTGACCCGTTTGGAAAATCTGGCCGATCTGTATAAAGCCTTGGGTGGCGGTTTAAAACGCTTAACCAATGAAACCGCAGCCGCAGCCGACTGATTTTGCTGTTTCAAACATGGAGGCCGTCTGAAAATTTTCAGACGGCCTTTTTACTGATTATTCGGCTGTATGATATTTGACTTCAGTCAAAACCCGATGTCATGATTAATTTATAATATTCTGCATATTTTCCAACATAATCAATAAGGAATAATCATGGAAGTCTTTGCGGAACTCTTCAAATCGCCCGTCGGTATTTTATCGCTGATTACGCTGCTGTCAATCTGCGTGATTGCGGCGTTTCTGTTCTTTTGGGTTAAGAAACAGGCCGACAAAGCCGGGAAACCGCGGTAACAGATTGGCTGAAAATCGGCTGATTCGGCAAGCCGAACGGTATATCAAACTAAAACCAGAAAGATACAAGGCAGCAAGGCGCAGCCAACGATGCAGATTTCTGATTTCAGTTCACTGTATTTTGTTGAAGGCCGTCTGAAAATCGTGAAAACAACTTTTCCACGATTTTCAGACGGCCTTTGGTCATTGGGATGCGGTGGGTTGGGTTCGGCAGTTACCGCCAAGCCAAAACCTCCACTTCGTCGCCCGCACGGATACACCCTTCGTTCAATGCAATCAGATTGACGCCGAACACGGCATTGCGCGCGACGGTCAGGGTGGAGAGCGGCTCGTGTTGCGGATGGCGCAGGCCGGTGGACAAATCGACGGTCGTCATCACGCAGCGGACGCAGGGTTTGAAATGTTCAAATTCAACTTCGCCGATGCGGATGCGCCGCCATTGTTCTTCTTCAAAAGCCGTGTTGCCGTCAACGGTCAGATTCGGCCGGAAACGCGCCATCTCCACCGGTTCGTCGAGATAAGTGTTCAGTTCGGCCAGCGAAGCGGTATTGGTCAGCAGATAAGGCGCACCGTCGGCGAACGAGAGCGGCGTTTGCGAATGCGCCAGTATGCGCGTGCTTTTACGGCCTAACCAGTGTAAACGTGCTTCTACGCCGAGTTGTCCGCTCAGCCTGGTGTTGATGTCGTTTGCTGTACCGAATGCCTGAAAGCGGTCTTTCCATACCGCGACTTCGCCTTCCTGATTCATTTCATGCACGGAAATGGTTTGGCGGCTGCCGTCGGGTGCGGTGAGCGTGAGGCCGTCTGAATCCGCTTCGGCCTGCCACAACAGCATTTTCGGGAACTTGCGCGCGGTCAGCATGGTGCCGTCGGGCGTGGTAACGAGCCATTCGCGATCAAGCGGCAGACCTTGCGGGGTAACGGCGGATTCGCTCAGCGCATTGCTGCGCATGGATTTGACGGGGTAACGGTGGATTTCGGTTAAACGCATGACAAAGCCCTTTCAATGGAAAGGCCGTCTGAAAATATTTTCAGACGGCCTGAACGGTTTTACAGACGGGTGACGCTCAATACGCCTTTGACGTCGCTCAGGCTCGCCAAGACGCGCGGCAAATCGCTGACTTGGCGCACTTCCAGCGTAAAGCGCATGCTGGCTTCCAAATCGCGCGATTGGGTCTGCACGGCGGTCACGTTGAGTTTGTGGCGTGCCAGCGCGTCGGAGACATCGCGCAGCAAACCGCCGCGGTCTTGCGCACGGATTTCGATGTCCACCGCAAAGACCTGGCCTTCCTGCAATGCCGCCCAGCTTGCGTTCAGCACTTTATCGGGCGACTGTTCGGCCAAGTGCAGGAACGACGGGCAGGTTTTGCGGTGGACGGAAATGCCGCGCTCGCGGGTCACGAAACCGACAATATCATCGGGCGGTGCGGGTTTGCAGCACTTGGCCAGCGTCGTCATCAGACCGTCTTCGCCGTCGATGAGAATACCGTTTTTGCCGCCTTTCTTGATTTTCGACTGTTTGACGATGGTGGTTTCGTCCACGGGTACCGGCGGCGGTTCGTTGAGCGCGCCGCAGGCTTTCTGAATCGCCCGTGCGGAAATTTCGCCCTGACCGATGGCGGTGTACAAATCGTCGAGTTTCTTGAAGCCGAGTTTTTCCGACAATTCCTGCAGGTTCGGTTTCGGGCTGATTTTCACCAGCTGCTTGTCGAGTTGGGCGCGACCGTCCTCCCTGACCGCGTCGGCGTTTTGCTGGCGGATAAAGGCGCGGATTTTGCTGATGGCTTTGTTCGATTTGACCCAGCCTTCATACAGCCAGTTGACCGACGGATGGCCTTCTTTGGCGGTGATGATTTCCACACGCTGCCCGTTTTCCAATGCGGTGGAGAGCGGCACGATTTGGCCGTCGACTTTCGCGCCGCGGCAGCGGTCGCCGATGCTGCTGTGCAAGGCATAGGCAAAGTCGATGGGCGTAGCCCCCGCGGGCAGCGACAAGACTTTGCCGTGCGGCGTCATCACATAAATCGTGTCTTGGAACAATTCGGTTTTGAACGCCGAAGCCAAGTCTTCCTTGCCGCTTTCGGCCATGTTTTCGCGCCAGTCGAGCAGTTGGCGCAGCCACGCGATTTTCTGTTCGTAAGCCGAATCGCCTTTGCCGCCTTCTTTGTAACGCCAGTGGGCGGCGACACCGAATTCATTAAACTGGTGCATGTCGAACGTGCGTATCTGCACTTCCACACCTTTGTCTTCGGGGCCGACGATGACGGTGTGCAGGCTTTTGTAGCCGTTGCCTTTCGGGTTGGCGATGTAGTCGTCGAATTCGCCCGGAATCGGCTGCCACAGGCTGTGGACAATCCCCAGCGTGGTGTAGCACTCCGGCACGGTATCGACCAGAATCCGCACGGCGCGGATGTCGTAAAGCCCGTCGAAACTGAGCTTTTTCTTTACCATTTTTTTGTAAATGGAGTAGATGTGTTTCGGGCGGCCGGCCACTTCGAAATGCACGTTGTATTTTTTGAGTTCGCCGCTCAGAATATTCAGGAAATTTTCAATGTATTCCAGCCGCTCGGTGCGCTTTTCGTCTAAAAGCTGTGCGATTTCGCGGTATTTTTCCGGCTCTTGGTGGCGGAAGCCCAAATCTTCCAGTTGCCATTTGAGCTGCCACACGCCCAAGCGGTTGGCCAGCGGCGCGAAAATATCCAGTGTTTCTTTGGCCAATGCGCGTTTTTCGGGCGAATCTTCCTGAGAACCGAGAAACTGCATGGTACGCGTGCGCATGGCGAGCTTAATCAGCACCACACGGATGTCAGTCACCATCGCCAGCAGCATTTTGCGCATGGTTTCAGCCTGTTGCGCCCGCTCTTCCGGCGTGGCCAAGCTGTCGACCCTGGCAAACTGGGTCAGCTTCTGCACCTCGTCTATGCCTTTAATCAGCTCGCACACGGTGGCATTGCATTGTTCGGTAACGGTTTCCTGCCAGTTGTCGCAGTAGCTCGAAATGTCGGCCAGAATGGTGGCGGCCACGGCATCGGGCAGCAGATCCATTTCGTTCACCATCTTCGCCGCGCCCATCAGGTTGCTCAAAACCGGTTCGCCGCTGAAGGTCAGGGCATCGTGCGGATAATATTGTTCGGCCAGCTTCAAGGCCGTCTGAAGCAGGGCGGCATCGCTTTCGGACTGTGCGGCCAGATAGGGCGCGAACCAGGCGCGGTATTGGTCGAAATCGGAGGCGATGTTGCTGATGGTGGAGATTCCGTTCATGGCGTAGGAAAAAGTCGGTTACGGAAACGTCATTGTAGCAGGATTGGCAGGTGTGAATAATAGCTGTTGGTACTATGGATAGAATTATTGCGTACATCATTATCAAGGCCGTCTGAAAATGCCGGCCTTGTTTCAGACGGCCTGCGGTGTTAAGGTATCAAGGTTATTTTTCAGGAGCAAACCATGAAACTTTATGTTTACGACCATTGCCCGTTCTGCGTGCGCGCCCGCATGATTTTCGGCTTGCGTGGCCTGCCTTTGGAAACGGAAATTTTAATGAACGACGACGAAGCCACGCCCATCGGCATGATCGGTGCGAAACAGGTGCCGATTCTGCAGAAAGAAGACGGCTCGTTTATGGGCGAAAGTCTCGATATTGTGCGCTATGTCGATGAAGCGGCAGGCAAAGGCCGTCTGAAAGAAGACATCCGCCCCGAGTTGCAGGCTTGGCTGGACAAAGTCGGCGAATACAACAACAAACTGGTTCAGCCGCGCACCGTCAAAATCGGCCTGCCCGAATTTGCCACGGCGGAGGCGGTGAAGTATTTTGTCGATAAAAAGGAAAAAAACATCGGCAGTTTTGAAACCAATCTCAACAAAACCGCGCAATATCTGGAACGCATCCATGCCGATTTGCAGGAACTAGAAGCTTTAATCAGCAAAGAAGGCACGGGTGTGGACGGCGGAGCGTCGATGGAAGATATTTTGCTGTTCCCGATTTTGCGCAACCTGACCGTGGTGCGCGGCATCGAATGGCCGCAAAACGTGATGGATTACCTGATGCGTATGAGCGAGGCGTGCGGCGTGGATTTGTATTTCGACCGTGCGTTGTAGTCTTGTCTTATTATGTCAAAGGCCGTCTGAAAAAATTTCAGACGGCCTTTGTTTTCAAGTTGTTTGCCGACGGTCTTTCAGGGAGTAGAAAAAGTCCGTCAACCTTGATTTGTTTGCTTATTTTGCAGCAGACGCAGGGGCGGCAGCAGGAGCTTGGTTACCGGCTTGACGTTGGAAACCTTTGTCTTTCATACAAGCGTCAAATGCAGCAGTATCGGTAGGTTGGCCGGCACTTTGCTGACATTGTGCAATCGCTTCTTCAAGGCTGACTTGCGGAGCAGCAGCAGGTGCTTCGGTTTCAGCGGTTTTGTTGCTTGAACATGCAGTCAGCAGCAGGGCGGCGGTTGCAACGGAGATAAATAAAGTCTTCATACTGTATATTCCTATGTTTTATTGATGTTTACCGAATCGGGTTCGGTCAAGCAAAAGCAAGTCTGCAAGGTCATTGAGTGCCAAAAGACGGATTTAGTTTCATTTTTTTGGTGTAAAGTTTTTGTCAAGTCAAAACGGTTTCGTTAATGACAAAAATGAAAAATCATCAAACTCAAAAGCTTGTATGGTTAAATTTAATCTGTCATTGCAGCGTAATTTATTAAAAAAGTAATAAAACGAACCGGTATCCGATGGTTTGCAACGGTTCATATTGAAAATATGGCATTTATGCAGCAAGGCCGTCTGAAAATGTTTCAGACGGCCTTGGCAGTTAAAAACAAAATAATTGCAGCTATGCCGGATCGGCCGTTAATCCCCGGCCGGAGAATCAATCATCGTCATCGTCATCATAGCGGCTTCGACGGTAACGGCGATCGTCATCATCATCGTCATCTTCGTAACGGCTGTGGCGTCTGCGGTCGTCGTCATCGTCGTCATAACGGCCGTAGCGGCGGTCGTCATCGTCATAGCGTCTGCGGCCGTCATAATAGTCGTTGTCGCTGTAATCAATGACATCGGCTTTGCGGTTGCGGTGGTAAGAATAAGCCGCACCCGCCAAACCACCGGCTGCGGCGCCGATCAACGCGCCTTTCTTCCTGTCTTTACTCACCAATCCGCCGACAACTGCACCTGTGGCCGCGCCGATGGCAGTGGATTTTGCCGTGCTGGTACGTCTGCCGTCTTCGGCTTGGCCGACCGACGGCATCATCAGTGCGCTGCTCACCAGCGTGGCAAGCACTATGTTTTTAATCTTCATTTTCAAGCTCCTTCATCAAAGGGTTCCTATATTCTACCGATAAATGAGCGGGTTATAGGAAAAGGTAATTTAACACGAAACCGCTTGCCGGATACAGGCATCGGGATAAAATCTGTTTATCCGAAAAGGTTTTCATGTGAATGACGGCGGGCTGTCCAAACATATTTCCCTGCCGGCAAGTCCGTCGTCGGGAGCTTCATTTTTTCAGACGGCCTGCCCGATAAGCAGGTGGGAGCAGGGCGTATTTTATGGCATAATCCGTTTTCCTTCCTTTTTTCCGGCCGCAGACATTGTGCGTTGCGGTTTCAACACATTATCACGATTGCCGATTTCAGACGGCCTCTGTCAGGCCGTCTGAAACAGAAAGACAAGTTTATGAATCCATTTGCAACCTTGGGCTTGGGCAACGAAATCGTTTCCGCCCTGACCGAGCAGGGTTACGAGAACCCGACGCCGATTCAGTCCGCCGCGATTCCGAAAGCCTTGGCCGGACACGATTTGCTGGCCGCCGCCCAAACCGGTACGGGTAAAACCGCCGCCTTTATGCTGCCGAGTTTGGAGCGTTTGAAACGCTACGCCACCGCCAGCACCTCGCCCGCCATGCACCCCGTGCGTATGTTGGTGTTGACACCCACCCGCGAGCTGGCCGACCAAATCGACCAAAACGTGCAGGGCTACATCAAAAACCTGCCGCTGCGCCATACCGTTTTGTTCGGCGGCGTGAACATGGACAAACAGACCGCCGATTTGCGCGCCGGCTGCGAAATCGTCGTGGCAACGGTCGGCCGCCTGCTCGACCATGTGAAGCAGAAAAACATCAATTTGGGCAAAGTCGAAATCGTGGTGCTCGACGAAGCCGACCGCATGCTGGATATGGGTTTCATCGACGACATCCGCAAAATCATGCAGATGCTGCCCAAGCAGCGTCAGACTTTGCTGTTTTCCGCCACGTTTTCGCCGCCCATCCGCAAGCTGGCGCAAGACTTTATGAACGCGCCCGAGTTGGTGGAAGTGGCAGCGCAAAACACCACCAACGCCAATGTCGAGCAGCACATCATTGCGGTGGACGCCATTCAAAAACGCAACCTTTTGGAACGCCTGATTGTCGATTTGGATATGAACCAAGTCATCGTGTTCTGCAAAACCAAGCAGAGCGTCGATCAGGTAACGCGCGATTTGGTGCGCCGCAACATTGCCGCCCAGTCGATTCACGGCGACAAATCCCAGCAAACCCGTCTGGAGACGCTCAACGCGTTCAAAGAAGGCAGTCTGCGCGTATTGGTGGCGACCGATGTGGCCGCGCGCGGTTTGGACATCGCCGAGCTGCCTTTTGTCATCAACTACGAGCTGCCGACGCAGGCCGAAGACTATGTGCACCGCATCGGCCGTACTGGCCGCGCAGGTGCCGACGGCGTGGCGATTTCGCTGATGGACAAAACCGAACAGAAAATGTTCGAAGCCATCAAAGAATTGACCGGCAACGATTTGAAAGTGGAGCGTATCGAAGGTTTCGAGCCGCTGTGGTGGGGCAGCGACGAGGCTTCCCGAACCGAACGCAGGCCGTCTGAAAACCGCAGCCGAGGCGGTGAGCGGAACGAACGCAGCCCGCGCAGCGAACGGTATCAGCGCAACGCCCGCAGCGATCGTGCCGAAAAAACGCGTGCCGACAGAAACGATCCCGGTGTCGCGTGCGGCAGAATCGCCGGCCGCCGCCGCAGCCGTTTCGAACGCCAACCGTGCGCGCTGCTGCAACCGAATTTCGGTTTGGATACCGAATAAAAAAACAACCGCTTGCCGATAAAGGCAGGCGGTTTTCTTTATGGCAAAGGCCGTCTGAAAAAGTTTTCAGACGGCCTTTTGATTGGGCTGAGATTTTTGTAAAACTTAAAATCCGTCATTGTTGTTGGGCTCAGAACCCAATAATTCAGTCGTGGAGGTTTAGTATATTTTGCTGATGCAGTCTATTCCGCCTATAAGCGTAGTGTGGGCATTTGCTATCCACGCAATTTAATATGACTTCCTGTATTGATTAAAGTCACATGCCGTCTGAACAATCCTGGTTTTCAGACGGTATGTCCAAATTGTTCCGCGTATGCATAAATGCACACTCTGCGCTTGCTGGCAGACAATAAAACAGGCCGTCTGAAATTTTTCAGACGGCCTGTTCAACAATCAATGATTGGATTTAAAGTCGCAATTATTTCTTGTCGTCTTTCACTTCTTCAAAGTCGGCGTCAACGACATCGTCGTCTTTCTTGGACGAACCGTCTTGAGCCGCGCCTTCACCGGCCTGTGCTTCGGCTTGCGCTTGGGCGTAAACCATTTCGCCCAGTTTTTGGCTGGCTGTACCCAAGGCTTCGGCTTTGGCGTCGATATCGGCTTTGTCTTCGCCTTTGACGGCTTCTTCGGCGGCTTTCAAAGCGTCTTCGATTTTGGCTTTTTCATCGGCTTCCAGTTTGTCGCCATAGTCGGCCAAAGATTTTTTCACTGAGTGAATCAGGGCTTCGGCTTGGTTGCGCGAGGCCACCAGTTCGGTCAGTTTTTTGTCTTCTTCGGCATTGGCTTCCGCGTCTTTCACCATGCGTTCGATTTCTTCCTCGCTCAAACCTGAAGAACCTTGGATGGTGATGTTCGCGGCTTTGCCGGTGCCTTTGTCTTTGGCGGAAACGTGCAGGATACCGTTGGCATCAATGTCGAAAGTGACTTCGATTTGCGGCATACCGCGCGGTGCCGGAGCGATGTCGCCCAAGTTAAACTGACCCAGTGATTTGTTGGCAGAAGCGCGTTCACGCTCGCCTTGTAGCACATGGATGGTTACGGCCGACTGGTTGTCTTCGGCAGTCGAGAACACTTGCGACGCTTTGGTCGGAATGGTGGTGTTCTTCTGAATCAGCTTGGTCATCACGCCGCCCATGGTTTCGATACCCAAAGACAACGGGGTCACGTCGAGCAGCAGTACGTCGCTGCGGCCGCCGCCCAATACTTCGCCCTGAATCGCTGCGCCCACGGCCACGGCTTCGTCGGGGTTCACGTCTTTGCGCGGTGCTTTGCCGAAGAATTTTTCCACTTCTTCCTGCACTTTAGGCATACGGGTTTGGCCGCCGACCAAAATCACGTCGTCGATTTGGCTTGCGCTCAAGCCTGCGTCTTGCAGGGCGACGCGGCAAGGTTCGATGGAACGTTTAATCAGGTCTTCCACCAAAGATTCGAATTTGGCGCGGGTCAGTTTCAACACCAAGTGTTTCGGACCGGACGCGTCCATCGTGATGTACGGCAGGTTGATTTCGGTCTGCTGGCCGCTCGACAACTCGATTTTGGCTTTTTCGGCAGCTTCTTTTACGCGCTGCATTGCCATCGGGTCGCCTTTCAAATCAATGCCTTGTTCTTTTTTGAATTCGTCGATGATGAAGTCGATGATGCGTTGATCGAAGTCTTCGCCGCCCAAGAAGGTGTCGCCGTTGGTGGCCAAAACTTCAAACTGTTTGTCGCCGTCCACATCGGCGATTTCGATGATGGAGATATCGAACGTACCGCCGCCCAAGTCGTACACGGCTACTTTGCGGTCGCCGCCGGACACTTTGTCCATACCGAATGCCAAAGCTGCGGCAGTCGGCTCGTTGATGATGCGTTTTACGTCCAAACCGGCGATGCGGCCTGCGTCTTTGGTGGCTTGGCGTTGGCTGTCGTTGAAGTAGGCCGGAACGGTAATCACGGCTTCGGTCACTTTTTCGCCCAAGTAGGCTTCGGCGGCCTCTTTCATTTTGCGCAACACTTCGGCGGAAACCTGCGGCGGAGACAACTCTTTGCCTTGCGCTTTCACCCATGCGTCGCCGTTGGACGATTTGATGATTTCAAACGGCATGGTTTCGATGTCGCGCTGTACTTCTTTGTCTTCGAATTTGTGGCCGATTAAGCGTTTGGCCGCGTAGATGGTGTTTTTCGCGTTGGTAACGGCTTGGCGTTTGGCGGGTGCGCCGACCAATACTTCGTTGCCGTCGAGATAGGCCACTACCGATGGGGTAGTGCGCGCGCCTTCGGCGTTTTCAATGACTTTGATTTGACCGTTTTCAGAGATGGATACGCAAGAGTTGGTTGTACCCAAGTCGATACCGATTACTTTTGCCATAGTGTGATAGCTCCTCAAAAATTAAATTGGATTACTGATTAATGAATGGGTTTGAACCTGTCGTTCAGATGGCTTGTAGATAAGGATATCCGATATTTTTTCAAGACATGGAATCAAATTTTTTTATTATTTAATTCAAGTGCTTGATTTATTTATCCACAGGCCGTCTGAAATTCGGGAATATTTTTCAGACGGCCTTGTCGTCAGATGAATGATTTTCCGATAACGCAGGTGCGTTTCCGGTTTTCGGATAAGGCCGTCTGAAAATTTTATGCTTGATAAACTTTACCAAGCGGTGCTTTCAATCTTCTTTTTTCGCCACAACCACCATCGCGGGGCGCAGTACGCGGTCGGACAGGGAATAGCCTTTTTTCATCACATTGACGATGGTGTTCGGCTCTTGCTCACTGACTACGGTCTGCACGGCCTGGTGCTGGTGCGGATCGAGTTTGTCGCCCACGGCAGGATTGATTTCTTTGATTTGGGTGGCGTCGAACGCTTTTTGCAGCTCGTTCAACGTCATCTGTACGCCCATTTTCAAGGCTTCGAAATTGCCGCTTTGGTCAAGCAGGGCCATTTCCAGATAATCTTTGACCGGCAGCATTTCGGCGGCGAATTTCTGGCCGGCGAATTTGTGGGTGGCCGCGATTTCTTCCTGATGGCGGCGGCGCAGGTTTTGCTCGTTGGCCAGACCGCGGAGCTGTTCGTCTTTCAGACGGCCTTCCAGTTCTTCGATGCGCGCCTGCAAGTCTTCGACGGTCGGTTCGGCCTGCGCCTCGGCTTCGGCGGTTTCCGCCGCTTCGGTTTCCGCTTCTGCGGCTTCTAATTTTTCCTCTTCAACGGCTTGGTTTTGTTCGGTCATTTCCTATGTCCTTTTAAACTGGGATTCACTCGATAAAACCGCATATAAGGCCGTCTGAAAAGATTTCAAGGGAATAACCTTGAAATAAGTAAGAGAATTTCCGTTTATAAACTTATCTGCCAATCGGCTATGATAAATCCAATGAAAACGGTAAGATAACGGCTTCATCAGTTTTCAGACGGCCTTTACCACCATGAAAAAAATCCTGTCCGCCTCCCCGAAAAAAGACCACCTCAACACCCCGGGTTTCGATTTGTGGAACGCGATTCTCGAAGAAACCTATGCCGCCGCCAATGCCGAACCCATGCTGGCCAGCTTCCTGCACCAAACCGTGCTGCGCCATGATTCGCTGGACGCAGTATTGGCGTTCCACCTGTCGAGCAAACTCGGCAGCCCGATTATGGACGTGCGCGCGTTGAACGAAATCTGTCTGCAGGCTTTGGCCGACGACCGCAGCATTATCGCCAGCGTGCAAGAAGATTTGCAGGCGATTTACGAGCGCGACCCCGCGTGCGACGAATATTCGCTGCCGCTGCTGTATTTCAAAGGTTTCCACGCGATTCAGGCGCACCGCATCAACCATTGGCTCTACAACAACGGCCGCAAAACCTTGGCCTATTTCCTGCAAAACCGCATGTCGGAAGTGTTCGGCGTCGATATTCATCCGGCCGCCCGTTTCGGCCACGGCCTGATGCTCGACCACGCCACCGGTTTTGTGGCGGGCGAAACCGCCGTGTTGGGCAACAATATTTCCATCCTGCACGGCGTCACGCTGGGCGGCTCGGGCAAAGAATGCGGCGACCGCCACCCGAAAGTTTCAGACGGCGTGATGATTGGCGCGAACGCTTCGATTTTGGGCAACATCCGCATCGGTGAAAACGCCAAAATCGGCGCGGGCAGCGTGGTGGTGGCCGATGTGCCCTCGTCGATTACCGTTGTCGGCGTACCGGCCAAGCCCGTCGGCCGCTCGTCCAAAGTGCCGTCGCAGGATATGAACCAGCATATCGAATTGTCGGGTACGGATTTTGTGATTTGACGGATAAAGCAGCCTTGAAAAAGTACGATTTTCTTTGTAAGGCAAACTTAAGGGATACTTAAGAAAATGAAACCGCTCAAATCAGATGCCGTAAAACTGGGTCAGGTTGTGGATGAGATTCTTTGGCGGGTTTGGGATCCGATCGGAATCAATGACGAAACAAATTGCCGTGACGAATATCAACGCTATGCGCATGTAGTGGCCGGTATGCTTCGGCGTGGTGCAGGCGAGAAAGAAATCGCGGCATATTTGTCGAAAGTCGAAACCACGGCAATGGGTTTAAGCGGTACCGATAACCGGCATACCAGGCAGGCGGCAAGCGAAATCTGTGCGGCTTACGGGCGATTGAAGCTATTCTGAATGATGGAAAAAGGCCGTCTGAAAACCTGTTTTTCAGACGGCCTTTTGTCATTCATATGGCGGTTCCGGCGCGCCCGCCGGCTGCTTGTAGCGGTTGTACATAAACAGATACTGCGTCGGGAAACGCCGTATCCAATATTCCACGTTTTGATTGATGATGCGTGCGTCGTGGGCTTTGTCGCCGTTGAGTTCGCCTTGCAGCGGTTCGATGTGCAGCGCGAAGCCTTGTCCGTCGCTCAGGCGTTCGCCGACGAAAAACAGGGCTTTTACGCCGTTGACTTGCGCGAGTTTGCCCGCCAGCGTCATGGTGTAGGCAGGGCGGCCGAAGAAATCGACCCACACGCCGTCGCCGCCTTCCTCGGGCGCGGGTACATGGTCGGGCAGAACGATGGTGGCTTCGCCGCCGCGCAGGGCTTTGATGACCTGCTTCACGCCCTGAATGCTGGTCGGCGCGGTTTTGCCTTTGCCGCGCACGCGTCCGGCCTGCATGACCGCGTCCATCGCTTTGAGTTTCGGCGGTTTGTACATGGCGGTCAGCGCGAACGGCAGCTGCTGGCTGATGTAGCGTCCGGCCAAGTCGTAGCTGCCGATGTGCGGCGTGATGAAGAGCAAGCCTTGACGGTTGTCTAAGGCCGTCTGAACGTGTTCCCAGCCGTTGATTTGTTTGAACAGCGTTTCGATTTCCTCAGGCCGTCTGAAAAAGGCGACGGGCAGTTCCAGTCCACCTTTGGCGGTTTCGCGGAACACGGTCCGAATCATTTCGTCGTCGGGCTGCAAACCGGCCTGCGTCATGTTGGCGCGCACGCGTTCGCGGTCTTTTGTCAAAAAATAAAACGCAATGCCGCCGAAAAAATTGCCCAGCATATGAAGAAGCGGCAGCGGCAGGGCGGCGAAGCATTTGAAGAGTAGGATGAGCAGGGTTTGCATGGTTCGGAAGCGTAAAGATATTGACCGAATTGTAATGGAAATCGGCAAAGGCGCATAATCATTCCTGCAAAGGGCAGGCCGTCTGAAAAAACGCCGCATATTCAGGCGGCAAACCTTGCCATGCCGCCGCATATTTGCTATGATTCGCGCTGCATTAAGAGTTGGGTATTCCATGCCAACCTGCTTTTCAAGACGAAAGGTAAGGTGGACGGTCGCAAGACCGATGTGGCTCGCCAGAGCAATAACCGAACCCGCTTAATGCGGGAATTTTTTTGTCCGTACCAACCGAATTCCCGTTGTCCGAATAAGAGAAATTTGTTCGGCAGAACAAAGACGCTGAAGCCGGCGCAATTGAAACCATGTTTGAAGGCCGTCTGAAAATAAAGTCAGGCTGCTGTTTTTAAAGAAAGAACGAAATGAGCGAATACCTGTTTACCTCCGAATCCGTATCCGAAGGCCATCCCGACAAAGTGGCCGACCAGATTTCCGATGCGGTTTTGGATGCGATTTTAGAACAAGACCCGACCGCACGCGTGGCGGCGGAAACTTTGGTGGCCACCGATTTGTGCGTTTTGGCCGGCGAAATCACCACCACCGCCCAAGTCGATTACGAACAAGTGGCGCGCGCCACCGTAAAACGTATCGGCTATAACAATCCCGAGTGGGGCTTTGCCGCCGATACATTCAAATTGGTGCTGAACTACGGCCAGCAGTCGCCCGACATCGCCCAAGGCGTGAACGAGGGTGAGGGCATCGATTTGAACCAGGGGGCGGGCGACCAAGGCTTGATGTTCGGCTATGCGTGCGACGAAACCCCTGTTTTAATGCCGTTTGCGATTTACTACAGCCACCGCCTGATGCAGCGTCAGAGCGAATTGCGCAAAGACGGCCGTCTGCCGTGGCTGCGTCCCGATGCGAAAGCACAATTGACCTGCGTGTACGACAGCGAAACCGGCAAAGTGAAGCGCATCGATACCGTCGTTTTATCCACCCAGCACGACCCTGAAATCAGCCATGAAGACTTGAGTCAGGCGGTCATCAAACACATCATCAAGCCCGTGTTGCCGCCTGAACTGCTGACCGATGACACCAAATACCTGATTAACCCGACCGGCAACTTCGTCATCGGCGGTCCGCAAGGCGACTGCGGTCTGACCGGCCGTAAAATCATCGTCGATACCTACGGCGGCGCGGCTCCGCACGGCGGCGGCGCGTTCTCCGGCAAAGATCCGAGCAAGGTTGACCGCTCCGCCGCTTATGCCTGCCGCTATGTGGCGAAAAACATCGTGGCCGCCGGTTTGGCGACACAATGCCAAATCCAAGTGTCTTACGCCATCGGCGTGGCCGAGCCGACCTCGATTTCCATCGATACCTTCGGTACCGGCAAACTCAACGAAGCCGATTTGATCAAGCTGGTGCGCGAACATTTCGACCTGCGCCCGAAAGGCATCGTGCAAATGCTCGATTTGCTGCACCCGCGTTACAGCAAAACCGCCGCCTATGGCCATTTCGGCCGCGAAGAACCTGAATTTACTTGGGAACGTACCGACAAAGCGGCCGCATTGAAAGCCGCCGCAGGCCTGTAAACGCCGTTATCCGAGGCCGTCTGAAACTTAGGTTTTCAGACGGCCTTTTCTCTTATACAATAGCCGCATTATTTTCTGATGGAAAAGGAACCTGTCATGTTCGGTAAAAACCTGTTTGAAGAAGTGACCTCAAAATTGAGCGAAACCATTGCCAACAGTCCGGCCAAAGACGTCGAGAAAAACGTCAAAGCCATGCTCGGCAGCGCGTTTAACCGCATGGATTTGGTGACCCGCGAAGAATTCGACATCCAACAGCAGGTGTTGATTAAAACCCGCACCAAACTGGTCGAACTGGAAGCGCGCTTGGCCAAGCTGGAAGCCGCGCAAAATCCTGCCGCTGCGGAAGAAGCCGTAGTGGAAGCGTCTGCCGCCAAAGTAGAGGCAGCCGTAGAATCCGTTACCAAAGCAGACACCGCCGAATAAGGCCGTCTGAAACATGTCGCTCGCTTTGGTTTACAGCCGCGCCTTAAGCGGCATGAATGCGCCGTTGGTCGAGGTGGAAGCCCATCTTGCCAACGGTTTGCCGCATTTCAACATCGTCGGCCTGCCCGATACCGAAGTGAAGGAAAGCCGCGACCGCGTGCGCGCGGCGATTATCCAGAGCGGCTTTGATTTTCCCGCGAAAAAAATCACCGTCAACCTTGCCCCGGCCGATTTGCCCAAAGAATCCGGCCGTTTCGATTTGCCGATTGCACTCGGTATTTTGGCGGCTTCGGGGCAGGTTTCGGCGGAGAAACTGGCGCAATACGAATTTGCCGGCGAGCTGGCTCTGTCGGGTCTGCTGCGTCCCGTGCGCGGTGCGTTGGCGATGGCATGGCAGGGAATGCAGGCAGGGCGCGCGTTTGTGCTGCCGTCTGAAAATGCCGCGCAAGCCGCCGTGATGAAAGGCATTACGGTTTACGGTGCGCAATCATTGGGCGAAGTGGCGGCGCATTTGAACGCGGTCGAACCTTTGGCGCAAACCGAATGTCCTAATATCGGCAGGCCGTCTGAAAATCCGAACCTGCCCGATTTGAGCGATGTCAAAGGCCAGCATACCGCACGTCTGGCTTTGGAAATCGCCGCCGCTGGCGGACACAGCCTGTTGATGATGGGGCCGCCGGGCACGGGCAAATCCATGCTGTCGCAACGCCTGCCCGGCATTCTGCCCCCGCTGACCGAAGACGAATTGGTCGAAGTATGGGCATTGCGTTCGCTGCTGCCGAACCATCAGCAGGAATTGAGTTACGGGCGGCCGTTCCGTTCGCCCCACCACAGCGCGAGTCCGGCGGCGATGGTCGGCGGCGGCTCCGATCCGCGCCCGGGCGAAATTTCGCTGGCGCACCACGGCGTATTGTTTTTGGACGAGTTGCCCGAGTTTGACCGGAAAGTTTTGGAAGTGTTGCGCGAACCGTTGGAAAACGGTGAAATCCATATTTCGCGGGCGGCGCGGCAGGCGGTGTATCCGGCCAAATTCCAGTTGGTTGCCGCGATGAACCCGTGTCCGTGCGGCTATCTCGGCCATCCGAGCAAGCCCTGCCGCTGTACGCCCGAAAGCGTGGCGCGCTACCGCAGCAAAATTTCAGGGCCTCTGCTTGACCGTATCGATTTGACGATTGAAGTGCCGAGCCTGTCGGCGGCGGAACTGATGCAGCAGCAGGCGGGCGAACCCAGCGCGGATGTGCTGCGGCGTGTGATGGCCGCACGGGACAAACAATATGCGCGGCAAGGCAAGGTCAATGCGGCCTTGAGCGTTACCGAATTGGACGGCGCGGCCAACATCAGCAGGGAAGCGCGCGATGCCTTGGGCGCGATGCTGGAAAAATTATCGCTTTCGGCGCGCAGTTTCCACCGCATTATGCGCGTGGCAAGGACGCTGGCGGATTTGGCCGGCGATGAGGAAGTCGGACGCGGACATGTACTGAAGGCCATCGGTTTCCGCAGGGCATTGTAGATATTTGAAGATTCACGGTAATCAAACGGGCAAACTATTTTCAGACGGCACGGTCGAACGGATGGAACGTAAACCGGCGCAGGCATGATGTGTTTTGCCGAATATAAGAGATGTTGATAGAATGTCCTATCTGAATAGCGGACGGCGGTTCAGAGTAATGGAATGCTTTGAGGCCGTCTGAAAACAAAGGTAAGTTATGAAAAAACAGACACAACATGGTAAAGGTATTGCCGGTTTTATTTCGGGGTTGCTCTTGGCGACCGCTGTAATTGTCGGTATTTTGTTTTTCCTGAACAAAGGCGATCAAAACCAATTCAAAGAACTGAGCAAGCCGGAGCAAACTTCCGAACCGGAAGTTTTGCAGCCGTCTGCCGCGCCCAAACCGGTAGAAGAGCCGGCGGCTCCGCCAGCATCGGAGCCGGATGATGCCGTAAGCGGCGACAAAGCGGCGAGCGAGCCGGAGACCATCCCGACACAAGAAACGCCGTCTGAACCAAAAGCACCGCAGGCCGATGATGACAAGCCTACTGCTCCGCCGGTAGCCGTATCTCCTCCGACGCCGAAAGCGCCGAGCGAGTCTAAGGTAACGGATGAGACCCAGGATGACCGTGATGCAGCCGAACGTGAGGCGCAAAAGCGTGAAGAGCAGGCAGCGGCAGATAAAGCGGCGGCTCAAAAACAGGCTGACGAAGCCAAACGCCAAGCGGAAGCCAAAAAACGTGCGGAAAAGGCGAAAGCCGATAAAGCTAAGGCAGACAAAGTTGCTGCCGACAAAAAAGCAGCCGAGTTGAAAGCCAAGCAGAAAGCAGATAGTGAGCGTAAAGCAGCGGATAAGAAAGCCGATGGCAAAAAAGAAGCCGAGCGTAAATCCGCCAAACCGACACCTGAACAAATCCTGAACAGCGGAAGCATCGAAAAAGCGCGCAAAGCAGCTAACGATGAGGCGAAAAAAGCAGCCGGTTCGTCAGCCAAGTCCGACAGCAAAGCCACTGCACCGAAATCATCCGGTAAAAAAGTGATTGTACAGATGGGTTCGTATGCCGACCGTGCGTCTGCCGATTCGCAACGTGCCAAACTGGCGATGATGGGTGTGCAGGCCCGCGTAGTGGAAGGTTCGGCCAACGGCAAAAACGTTTACCGTTTGCAAAGCGGCAGCCTGACGCAAGATGCTGCCCGAAATATGCAGCAGACCTTGAAGAAAAACGGTGTCAACAGCTTTACCCGCTCGGCTCAATAAGGAATCATGATGATGTTGAAATTATTTTCCGCACTGACGGTATTGTCACTGGCCGGTCTGGTTCATGCTGCTACGGAAGGCACGGACTACAAAGTGCTGCCCAAACCGATTCCGCAAATTCAGACGGACAAGGTGGAAGTATTGGAGTTTTTCGGCTATTTCTGCGTGCATTGCCATCATCTGGATCCGGTGTTGCTGAAACACAGCCGATCATTTGCCAAAGACACCTATCTGCGTACCGAGCATGTGGTGTGGCAGCCGGAAATGTTCGGCTTGGCACGCGTAGCGGCAGCAGTAAACAGCTCAGGGGTGAAGTACCAAGCCAATCCTACGGTGTTTAAGGCGGTGTATGAGCAAAAAATCAATTTGGCCGACAGTGCGACATTCAAGCAATGGGTAGCCGCGCAAAAAGGTTTCGACGGCAAAAAATTGATTGCGGCTTATGATTCTGCAGCGAATCTCAACCAAGCGAAGAAAATGCAGGACTTAACCGAAACTTACCGCATCGAGAGCACGCCTACGGTGATTGTCGGCGGAAAATACGAAGTTTTGTTCAACGGTGATTATCAAAACGGGATGAAAACCATTGACGAATTGATTACCAAAGTGCGTACCGAACGCGGACTGAAGCAGACAGGCAGCCGTATCAAAAGCAAAGGTGGGGCATTGGCAAAATCAGCCAACCACTGATTTTTGTAATGATTGTTGCCAGCCTGAATGAGGCAGCCGATAGGCTGCCTTTATTTTTCCGGCAGGCAGAATCATTATTTTCTTAACGGAGGGTTCGGAATCGGATGAAACCAATCAGGACAAACGTTGTCGTAAGCAATGGCTGGGCAAGTATGACGAACTTTGTAATAATTGTAATAATCGCCCCCTGATTTGTCGGTATAAAAAGATCGATTAAGTGATGCCTTAACATTTTAGAATTTAAAGATTTGTAGGATTTTAATTTGGCTTTCCCAAGTCTTTGTATTGATAGGGAAATATATCTGATGTATGATATAAAAAGCTGCCTGAAAGAGATTTGATGGATATTTTATTGCTGTTAAAAGCCCTGATTTTGGGCATTGTCGAAGGTCTGACCGAGTTTTTGCCGATTTCGAGCACCGGCCATTTGATTGTGGTCGGCGATTTGCTGAATTTCCACAGCAACGGCAAAGTGTTTGAAATTGCCATTCAATTGGGTGCGGTATTGGCGGTGATTTTCGAATACCGCCAACGTTTCGGCAACATCATCCGCGGCATCGGCAAAGAGCGTGCAGCCAACCGCTTTGTGCTGAACTTGGCCGTGGCGTTTGTGCCGGCTGCGGTGGTCGGCGTATTATTCAGCTCGGAAATCAAACAGTATCTGTTTAACCCGATTACCGTAGCCACTATGCTGGTATTGGGCGGTTTTTTTATTTTGTGGGTGGAGAAGCGTCAGCAAAGCCGTGTGCCGAAAGTAACGAATGTTGACGACATGCGCCCGATTGACGCGTTTGTGGTCGGTTGTGCGCAGATTTGTGCATTGGTGCCGGGGACTTCGCGTTCGGGCAGCACCATCATGGGCGGTATGCTGTGGGGATTGGAGCGCAAAGTCGCCACCGAATTTTCGTTCTTTTTGGCCGTGCCGATGATGGTTGCGGCAACTTCCTACGATATTTTGAAACACTACAAACTTTTCACCCTGCAAGACATCGGCTTGATTGCCGTCGGTTTTGTCGCCGCATTCTTGGCCGGTCTGCTTGCCGTGAAAGCCCTGTTGAAATTTGTGGCGACGAAAAACTATGTGCCGTTTGCCTATTACCGCATCGTCTTCGGCGGTTTGATTCTGCTGACTTGGGCGATGGGTTGGGTGAAGTGGGCTGAATAATCCCTTGATTCGGTTTTTAAGACAAAGGCCGTCTGAAAGTATCAATAAACTTTCAGACGGCCTTTTATTCGGATAGCGTTATTCGATGATTTCGGTGAACACAATCGGTTTGCCGCGGCGGGTCAGGGTGGCGAAACCGTCCTGCACATGCCAGCGGGTGGACAGGTTGCTGTATTCCACGCCTTTGGCCCATGATTGGATCTGCTTCAGGCTTTCGACCGTATTGCCCTGATGAAGCTCGACCGTCATCGGGCTGTTGCTGTTGATATAGACAGCCGTAATGCGCTGGCCGTTGGCGGCTTCATAGTTAACGGAATAAGTTTCCGCTTCGGCGACTACCGGCGTCGGCGCGGAAGGGCGTACGGCTTTGTACGAACCGCACGCGGTGCAAAGTGCCACGAGAAGCAAAAGGGCGGTGTGTCGGATCATAAGCTCTGTTTAATAGTGATGATGGGGGATTTCGCCGTCCAAATGATAGCGGGTGCTGCAATAAGGGCATTCGATGTCGCTGTCGGACTGAATCGGCAGGAAAACGCGCGGGTGGCCGTTCCAGCTTTCGTTTTCAGGGCCGGAGCAGTGCAGCGGCAAATCTTGCGGCGTGATGCGGATAACGGGATTATCGGCGGTGTGTTTCATGGCAATTCCTTTGCGGTTTGCCGTTTATTGTACGATATAAGCGCGGTTTTGTGCAGAATCGGGAAGCAAAAGACCGTCTGAAAACATTGAATCAGCTTTCAGACGGCCTTTAAATTCATGGCTCAATATATCAGCACACTTCGACCAGCCAGCCGTGCTTGTCTTCGGCCAAGCCGTATTGGATGTCGGTGATGGCTTTGCGGATGGCGATGCCGCGCTCTTGGTTTTGCACTTGGATTTCTTGTCCGCCGATAACGAACGACGTAACCGGAGAAATCACGGCGGCCGTGCCGGTCAGAATCGCTTCCGCGCCGTTTTCAATCATGGCTTTCAGTTCGTCCACGGTAAAGTTACGCTCGCTGATTTTGTAGCCCAAGTCTTTGGCGACGGTCAACACGGAATCGCGGGTAACGCCGTGCAGGAATTCGTCGGTCAGCGGTTTGGTCACCAATTCGTCGCCGTTGATGACGATGAAGTTGGACGCGCCGGTTTCCTGAACGTCTCCTTTCGGGCAGAACAGAACCTGCGCCGCGCCGTGTTCTTCTTTCGCTTTCAACACCCACGGCATGGCCGAGGCGTAATTGCCGCCGCATTTGACGCGTCCCATGTGCGGTGCGCAGCGGATGTGTTCGGTTTCCACCAGGATTTTGACCGGCGAACCCAGTTTGAAGTAATCGCCCACCGGCGAAGCCAAAATATACAGCAGGGCGGTTTGCGACGGTGCGCCGGCTTTGCCGATAACCGGGTCGGTGCCGATTAAGGTCGGGCGCAGGTATAAAGAAGCGGGCGCATCGGGAATCTCGTCGGTGGCGCGTTTGACCAGTTCGATTAAAGCGTCCAGATAAGCTTCGGTTTCAGGCTTGGGCAAATGCAGGATTTCTGCGCTTTGCTGCATACGCGCGATGTTGGCGGTCGGGCGGAACATCACGATTTTGCCGTCGGCCTGACGGAAGGCTTTCAAGCCCTCGAAGCATTCGCTGCCGTAATGCAGGGCGTGTGCGCCCGGGGCGATGGTCAAATCGCTTGAAGCCTGCCAACGGGTCGGCTGCCATTGGCCGTCTGAAAATTCGATAACCGGCATTTCGGCATGGAATACGCTGCCGAAAACGGCTGGAACGGGTCTGCTCATGATGTTGGCCTTTCTTATTCTTAAAAACAGGATTTATCGGAAATCAAAGATTGAACGATACGCCTGTCGATATGGTTTTGGCAAGTAGGAAAAACGTATTTTTCTCTACGCGTCGCAAGGAGAAAATGTCGGAAAGGCCGAACAGTCGGGCAAAGCGGTAAAAACACGTTTTACGGATTGTCAGCAATACGGCGGACGGAACAGGCCGTCTGAAAACGAATCCGCGAACGTTTCCGCTGCCGCCGCGTCCTATCCTAAACCCGATAAATCGTTTAAACTTACGCACGGATATTTTCAGACGGCCTGACCGTGTACAGGGCTGCATGAACGGAGACTCTAATGAAGATTGTTTACCTGATTATTAAAATTCTGATTCTGCTGGTGTTCTTATTGCTGGCAGTCAGCAATACCCAAGTGGTGTCGTTTTTCTACCTGCCCGGGCAAAGCGTAGAACTGCCGCTGATTGTGGTCTTGTTCGGCGCGTTTGTCATCGGTATCCTGTTCGGGATATTCGCACTGTTCGGCCGTCTGCTCGGTTTGCGCAGCGAAGCCAACCGCCTGCGTGCCGAAGTGAAAAAACACGGCCGCATGACCGAGCAGGATATTCAGAAAGCCACGCCGTCCGCACTGGCCGTTACCCCGGCGGCGAACACCGACCTGATGCAGAAATAAGGATACTCATGGATAACGAATTATGGGTCATCCTGCTGCCGATTGTCCTGTTGCCGGTGTTTTTCGCGATGGGTTGGTTTGCCGCACGGGTGGACATGAAAACCGTGTTGAAACAGGCCAAAAGCATTCCGGCCGGTTTCTATAAAAGCTTGGACGCGCTGGTTGACCGCAACAACGGCCGCGCCGCACGCGAGTTGGCCGAAGTGGTCGACCAGCAGCCGCAGTCTTATGATTTGAACCTGACGCTGGGCAAGCTCTACCGCCAGCGCGGCGAAAACGACAAAGCCATCAATATGCACCAAGCCCTGCTCGAATCGCCCGATACGGTGAAGGAAAAGCGTGAGCGCGTGTTGTTCGAATTGGCGCAAAACTACCAAAGCGCGGGTTTGGTCGACCGCGCGGAACAAATCTTTCTGGGTTTGCTTGAAGGCGATATGGCGCGCGAAGCCCGCCACCGCCTGATGAGCATTTACCAGCAAGACCGCGACTGGGCGAAAGCCATCGAAATGGCGCAGCTATTGAGCCACAATGAGCAGACGTATCAGTTTGAAATTGCACAGTTTTATTGTGAAATCGCACAGGGCGCGCTGTTTAAGTCCAACTTCGACGTGGCGCGTTACAACGTGCAGAAAGCCTTGGAAGCAAACAAAAAATGCACCCGCGCCAATATGATTTTGGGCGACATCGAATCCAAGCAGGGCAATTTTGCCGCAGCGGTCGAGGCTTACGGCGCGATTGAGCAGCAAAACCACTCCTACCTGAGCATGGTCGGCGAGAAAATGTACGAAGCCTATGCCGCACAAGGCCGGCAGGAAGAAGGCTTGAACCGCTTGACCGGCTACATGAAAACCTTCCCCGATTTGGACTTGATCAACGTCATCTACGAAAAAGCCCTGCTGCTCAAAGGAGAAGCAGAAGCCGCGCAACTGGCGGTGGACTTGGTTCGGCAGAAACCCGATTTAAGCGGCGTTTACCGCTTGCTCGGTTTGAAACTGAGCGACATGCCGGCCGAATGGAAAGCCGATGCCGACATGATGCGCGCCGTGATTGGCCGCCAGCTGCAAAAAAGCGTGATGTACCGCTGCCGCAACTGCCATTTCAAATCGCAGGTGTTTTTCTGGCACTGTCCCGCGTGTAATAAGTGGGAGACGTTCACGCCGAACCGGATTGAAGTGTAATCGGATTTGAATGCAAACGAACAGGCCGTCTGAATATTTTCAGACGGCCTTTGTTTTCATTTCGGGGACAAGCGTTTTATCAGCAGACCGATCAATAAGGATAAAGCGGAGACGGCCAAAATTATCCGTATTGATTTGATGACACGGTCTTTCTCGAAACTGCCGTACTCGTCGGTACTCAGCAGACGGTTGGTATAGCCGGTGGCGGAATGGGTGTAATGGATGGTTTTGATGATTGCGGTATCGGGGCTTTGCTTGACAAAGACGACACGGCGCGCGTCGGTCGGCGGATCGGTCAGGTATTGCGGACACATGTCGTCGCCCAAGCAGGGCGCGTAGATTTTTTGTCCGTCCGCACGGGAAACAATCAGTCGGGTTTCCGACGATCTGAGTGCGCGTACCGCTTTCAGCGTAACGTTTTCCCACACGGTTTCTTCACCATTGCTGCGGTAAAACAAAGTGCCGGAGAAGACGATGACGAAGAGTAGGGCGATGGGGAATGTGATGGCCGATATGGTGAAACAGAGTTTGGCGCAACGGTTGTAGAAGGTTGGATTCATAGAACGAATCTTTCACGATATAGAGCAGGCCGTCTGAAAATGCAATGTTTTTTCAGACGGCCTTTTTCTTTTTCCGACAATGTTCAGACGGCCACCGCCGCTTTGATGTGCGGATGCGGATCGTAATCCGTCAGTTCGAAATCTTCAAACTTGAATGCAAACAAATCTTTCACGTCGGGATTGATTTTCATCGTCGGCAGCGGGCGCGGTTTGCGGGAGAGTTGCAGCTCGGCCTGCTCGAAATGGTTGCTGTAAAGGTGCGCGTCGCCGAAAGTGTGGATGAATTCGCCCACTTTCAAACCGCATACCTGCGCCATCATCATGGTCAGCAGCGCGTAGCTGGCGATGTTGAACGGCACACCCAGGAAAATGTCCGCGCTGCGCTGGTAGAGCTGGCAGGAGAGTTTGCCGTCGGCGACGTAAAACTGGAACAGCGCATGGCAGGGCGGCAAGGCCATTTCGTCAACAAGGGCGGGGTTCCATGCGGAAACGATTAAGCGGCGGCTGTCGGGATTTTTTTTGATTTGTTCGACCACATTGGCGATTTGGTCGATGTGGCGGCCGTCGGGTGCGGGCCAGCTGCGCCATTGGTAGCCGTAAACAGGGCCTAAGTCGCCGTTTTCGTCGGCCCATTCGTCCCAGATGGAAACATTGTTGTCTTTCAGGTATTTGATATTGGTGTCGCCTTTGAGAAACCACAGCAGCTCATGGATGATGGAGCGCAGGTGCAGCTTTTTGGTGGTCAGAAGCGGAAAGCCTTCGTTCAAATCGAAACGCATTTGATGGCCGAACACCGAGCGCGTGCCCGTGCCGGTGCGGTCGGCTTTGTCGGTGCCGTGTTCGAGGACGCGGCGCATGAGGTCGTGATAGGCTTTCATGAATATTCCTTATGATTTTGATGGCCGTCATTGTAGCATTTCAGACGGCCTCTTGCGACACGGAAACCGAATTCTGAAAAACGCGGTTCCGGCCATGAAAATACGGATGGATTGTTGACAAAATGTTGTCTTTTATCAAGTTTGATGGAAATTTACAAATTGAATTCTAAAAATGTAGTTTTTAAATTACAGATTATTATTCTAATAAATTAAATATAATTAAAATATATCTATTAATTTATATTAAAAATAAGCATAAGATATCTGTAAATAAAAATTCATTCAAAATAATGTCAACAATTTTACAAAAAAATACTTGGCAGCTAAAAAAAATAAGGTTATATTTCATTCCACAAATTTCCCGTTTCTGATTGACGGTTACCCTATGATTTTTGGAGACAGACCATGACCGATTTAAATGCCTTGTTTGACAACCTGAAAAAACGCAATCCCAACCAAGAGCCGTTTCATCAGGCGGTGGAAGAAGTATTTGAAAGTTTGAAACCGTTCCTGAAAGCTAATCCTAAATATACCCAGCAAGGTCTGCTGGAGCGCATCGTTGAGCCTGAGCGTGTGATTATGTTCCGCGTGTCTTGGGTGGACGACAAAGGCCAAGTCCAAGTCAACCGTGGCTACCGCGTGCAGATGAACTCCGCCATCGGCCCTTACAAAGGCGGTCTGCGTTTCCACCCGACCGTGGATTTGGGCGTGTTGAAATTTTTGGCATTCGAACAAGTGTTCAAAAACGCATTGACCACGCTGCCGATGGGCGGCGGCAAAGGCGGTTCCGACTTCGATCCTAAAGGCAAATCGGATGCCGAAGTGATGCGTTTCTGCCAAGCGTTCATGACCGAACTGTACCGCCATATCGGTCAGGATACCGACGTTCCTGCCGGCGACATCGGCGTGGGCGGCCGCGAAATCGGTTTCTTGTATGGCCAGTACAAAAAAATCCGCAACGAATTCGTTTCCGTGCTGACCGGTAAAGGCCTGACTTGGGGCGGCAGCCTGATCCGTCCGGAAGCCACCGGCTACGGCTGCGTATATTTTGCGCAATTTATGCTGGAAACCAAAAACGACAGCATGAAAGACAAACGCGTTCTGATTTCCGGTTCGGGCAACGTGGCGCAATATGCGGCTGAAAAATGTATCCAGCTGGGCGCGAAAGTGCTGACCGTTTCCGATTCCAACGGTTTCGTACAATTTGCCGACAGCGGCATGACCGCCGAGCAACTGGCTGCGCTGATTGAACTGAAAGAAGTGCGCCGTGAGCGTTTGTCGGTTTACGCCAAAGAGCAAGGCCTGCAATACTTCGCCGACCAAAAACCGTGGGGCGTGGCCGCCGATGTGGCTCTGCCTTGCGCGACCCAAAACGAATTGGACGAAGAAGCGGCCAAAACCCTGCTGGCCAACGGCTGCAAAGTAGTGGCCGAGGGTGCGAATATGCCGTCGACTTTGGGCGCGGTGAAACAGTTCCTGGACGCGAAAATCCTGTACGCACCGGGCAAAGCATCGAATGCCGGCGGCGTGGCGACTTCGGGTTTGGAAATGAGCCAAAACGCGATCCGTCTGTCTTGGACGCGCGAGGAAGTGGACAAAAACCTGTTCAACATCATGAAAGACATCCACGAAAACTGCGTGAAATACGGCAAACGCGAAGACGGCAGCATCAACTATGTTGACGGCGCGAACATCGCCGGTTTCGTGAAAGTGGCTGACGCGATGTTGGCGCAAGGTATTTAACCATTTGATTTGATTCAGTCAAAATGATGAAAGGCCGTCTGAAAAATATTTTTCAGACGGCCTTTTATGATACCGAAAACTCAGAGCAGAAATGAATTTAATCTTTGATTTCCGCAAATTTTTCCCAATTGGCCTGCACATAAGCCACCGCAGCGGCCATGTCTTCGTCGGCGACATCGTAATATTCGCCGTCGAGTTCTTCAAAATCGGCAAACTTGGTGCGGATGTCGTCCAGCGGTGTTTCAGCTTCGGCCAGCCGCTCGATTTCCGCACCGTATTTTTCATACAGGGCTTTGGCTTTGTCCAAAATTTTCGGGGTCGGCTTAATCCGCCAGCGGCGCAGGCTGTCGGCCACGGGGTTCATGAAAATATATTCGCCGTAGCCGGCGGCGATGAGCTGCACGAAGCCGCCTTCCTGCACTTGGCTGTCGAGATAACAATAGGCGGTTAAGGTGTGCTGTTCGTCGTTGAGGCAGGCCATGTCTTCGTCGCCGATTCGGGCGGTGTGGTCGAGATAGGCCGCGCTTAAGGTGTAGAGAAATTCGGCGGGGTCGTCGGGATTGAGTTCGTTGGGGCGAAATAAAGTGGTCATGGTCAAAGGCCGTCTGAAAAAAGAATGATGGGCATATTATCAGGAAAAACCGTATGTCGGAAATATTCGGTCTCTCTATTTTTCAGACAGCCTGCCGTTTTCGTGTTTCTACGCGCGGGCAAATGTGCTATCGTGAAGCCACTATATAAGGAAACCATCATGCACACACTTCCCTTGAAACCTGCGCGTTTTGCCGCGCTGCCGAATACGTTTTACAGCACGATCAAGCCCGAGCCGCTCAACAATCCTTATTGGATTGCGGTCAACGAAACCTTATTGGAACAGTTCGGTATGCCGTCTGAGCATTTTCAGACGGCCTCGAATTTGGCTTATCTTTCCGGCAGCGCGGCGGAGTATTCGCCCCAGCCGATTGCCACCGTGTACAGCGGCCACCAGTTCGGCGGATACACGCCGCGCTTGGGTGACGGGCGCGCGCTGTTGTTGGGCGAAACGCTTGACGGTGCGGGCAATGCGTGGGAATGGCAGCTCAAAGGCGCGGGCAAAACGCCGTATTCGCGTTTTGCCGACGGCAGGGCGGTGTTGCGTTCGAGCGTGCGCGAGTATTTGTGCTCCGAAGCGGTGCACGGCCTGAATATCCCGACCACGCGTGCGCTGGCCTTGGCCGGCAGCAACGACGAAGTGTACCGGGAAACGGTGGAAACCGCCGCCGTCGTCACCCGGATTGCGCCGAGCTTTATCCGCTTCGGCCACTTTGAATATTTTTTCTACACCGGCCGCGAAGCAGAGTTGAAAACGCTGGCCGATTTCGTCATCGACCATTATTACCCCGAGTGCCGCCAAGCCGGAAACCCTTATCTGGCCTTGCTGCACGAAGTCGGCAGGCGAACCGCCGAAACCGTCGCCGCATGGCAGAGCGTCGGCTTCTGCCACGGCGTGATGAACACCGACAACATGTCGATACTCGGCCTGACCATCGACTACGGCCCGTTCGGGTTTATGGAAGCCTACGACCGCCGACACGTCTGCAACCATTCCGACCACGAAGGCCGCTACGCCTACCATGCCCAGCCGTATATCGCGCATTGGAATTTGGCGGCCTTGGCAAACTGTTTTGAAACGCTGGTGTCGGAAGACGAGGTAAATGCGTTTTTAGAACAATGGCCGGAAACTTTTCAGACGGCCTATCTCGAAAAAATGCGCCCGAAGCTCGGTTTGCTGACCGAACAGAAAGACGACGCGGAACTCGTCGCCGACATGTTCGCCGCGCTGCAAGACAAAAAAGTCGATTTCACTTTATTTTTCAGACGGCTTGCCCAAGTGTCCAATGCGCACGACGACCCGCTGCCGTCCGAACTGACGGCTTTGTTCGGCGGCAACAGTCCGCAACTGTTCGTGCGCTGGGCAGGCCGCTACCGCCAGCGTTTGCGCGCGGAAAACAACAGACACGCCGAACGCACAGTGCGCATGAACCAAGTGAACCCGCTGTATGTATTGAGAAATTATCTGGCGCAGCAAGCCATCGAATTGGCGCAGCGCGGCGACTGCCGCGAAATCGAACGCCTGCGCCGCTGCCTGGAAAATCCGTTTGAAGCGCGCAAAGAATTTGCCGACTTTGCCGAACCCGCGCCGGAATGGGCGGAAGGGATTGCGGTGAGTTGTTCGAGTTGAGTTTGGGATGTTTGGTGGGCATGAATGCCCACCCTACGGGAGAAGGCTGTTTTGACGGACAACATGCCGTCTGAAATTGGTAGGGTGGGCACTCGTTGCCCACATAATTTTTTGGGTTTAAGGTTATCGATGATTTTAAAAAGGTATTTGATAGAAAGGTAGGTTGGGTCATGACCCAACATCATCTGAAAATACAGGATTTTGTTGGGTTGCCAGCCCAACCTACAACTGAATTGGTAGGGCGGGTACTTGTTGTCCACATAATTTTTGGGGCTTAAGGTTATCGATGATTTTAAAAGGGTATTTGATAGGCATAAATGCCCCCTGCGGGGGCGAGATTAAAAGGCCGTTTGAAAAACAGTTTTTCAGACGGCCTTTTTCATGTTTTGTTACGAGCAAATACTGTTCGGCAAATCCCTATCCGCCGCCATCACCCCAAACATCAGGCCGGTTCGGCCATTTTCAGCGCCTGCTGGATGTCCACGGCCACAATCCGCGACACGCCTTTTTCCTGCATGGTCACGCCGATAAGCTGTTCGGCCATTTCCATAGTCAGGCGGTTGTGCGAGATGTAGAGAAACTGAGTTTGCGCACTCATTTCTTTGACGAGATTGCAGAAGCG
Source organism: Neisseria sp. CCUG12390 (assembly GCF_047837985.1). GTDB lineage: Bacteria > Pseudomonadota > Gammaproteobacteria > Burkholderiales > Neisseriaceae > Neisseria. The sequence goes on along the minus strand of NZ_CP181244.1, from coordinate 2,027,657 downwards.
GCCGGTGTTGGCGTCGTCGAGCGGCGCGTCCACTTCGTCCAAAAGGCAGAAGGGGGCGGGGTTGAGGCTGAACAGGGCGAAAACGAGGCTCATGGCGGTGAGGGCTTTTTCGCCGCCGGAGAGCAGGTGGATGGTGGAGTTTTTCTTGCCGGGCGGTCGCGCCATGATGGACACGCCGGCGGTGAGCAGGTCGTCGCCGATCATGTGCAGCACGGCTTCGCCGCCGCCGAACAGGGTGGGGAAGAAGGTTTGGACTTTTTCGTTGACGGCGTCGAAGGTGGCTTTGAAGCGTTCTTTGGTTTTGCCGTCGATTTGGGCGATGGCTTCTTCGAGCAGGTCGATGGCGGCCTGCACGTCTTCGCTCTGGCCGCGGTAGTAGCCGTCGCGCTCGCGGGCTTCTTCGAGTTCTTGAAGGGCGGCGAGGTTGACGGGGCCGAGGGCTTCGATTTGCTGCGAGAGGCTGCCGATTTGGTTGTTTAATGTGTTCAGACGGCCTGCTTCTTTGGCCAAGGTTTCAAGTGCTTCCAAATCGGCTTGGCGTTCTTCGAGATTTTGGTGGAAGCGTTTGGCGTTGAGCAGGGCTTCCTGCTGTTGGAGCAGGGCGGTTTGGGTGGCGGCTTGAAGCTGCGGCAGTTTGGCTTGCAGGGTCTGCTGGTTTTCGTAGCGGCTGCGGCCTTGTTCCTGCGTGGCGGCAAGGGCGGTTTGGACGCGGGCGTATTCGTCGTCGAGCGTCTGCACCGCTTCGCCGAGTTCTTCCAACTTGATATGCTGCTCGTCGTTTTGCAGCTCGGTTTCGTAGGCGAGGGCGAGTTCCTGCTGGCGTTCCTGCCAGTCGAGGGTTTGCTGTTCGAGACGGGTGATTTGCTCTTGGCAGTTCTGTTTCTGCTGTTGCAGTTTGTGTACGGCGACTTCGGCCAAACCGTAGCGGCGGTTGGCTTCGAGCAGGGCGAGCTGCGCCTGTTTCAGACGGCCTTGCTGAGCCTGCCGGCCTGCGGCGGCGGTTTGCTGCTGGTGTTCGAGTTCGGCGGCAGACTCGTGCAAAACGGCGATGTCGTCTTCGAGGCCGTCTGAAGACTGTTCGAGCACGAGGCTTTCTTCTTCGAGTTGGACGAGTTCGCGTTCGATGTGTTCGCGGCGAAGCTGCCCCTGATTGGTGCGGGCGAGCAGTTCGGCGGCGCGCTGCTGGGCTTCAGCGTATTGGCGGCTGTGCTGTTTTTGCTGCTGCAACAGGTTTTTATAGTGGGTTTCGGCGGCTTCGAGCGCGGCCTGCGCCTGTTTGCTGCGGGTTTCGGCGGCGGCAAGTCGGGGCGACAGCGCGGCCAGTTCGGCGGTGATGTCGTCCAAACGGCTTTTGTGCGTCATCAGGTTGTCGGCGTTGCCGTCGGCGTAGAGCAGCACGCCGACTTTGTCGATTTGGTGGCCTTCGGGCGTGAGCCAGATTTGGTTGCCGTTCAAATCGTTTTGGTGTGCGAGGGCGTAGTTTAAATCGGGGGCGCACAGCACGCCGTCGAGCCAGTGGTGCAAGGCCGTCTGAAACGGGGCTTGGGTTTGGATTTGGTTGAGCAGGGCGGTGGCGGGCAGGGTTTTTTTGAGACCGCCGGAGAGGCCGTCTGAAATCCACGCCGCGCTGCCTGCGGGCAGGGGCGAGGGCGTTTGGAACGACGCAGGCACGGCGCGGGCGTGCAGGCGTTCGGCCAATACGGCGGACAGCGCGTGCTGCCATTGTTCGGGCGCAGTGATGTGCTGCCAGAGCTGCGGTGTGGCGGCGGCTTCGGTGTGCTGCCAGAAGTCGGCAGTTTGCGTTTCGCTTTGGGCAATCAGTTGCGCCAAAGCCTGCTGCCGCGCTTCGAGCGTGATGTGCTGCTGTTGCAGGGACTGTTTGTCGGCAGAGGCCGTCTGAAAGGCTTGGCGCAGCTGCTCGGTTTGGTTTTCGGCTTCGGCAAGCTGTTCTTCGTATTGCTCCTGCTGCGCCTGCAACAGGGCGGCCTGTTCTTGGGCGGCAGCAGTTTCGCCGTCGTGCGGTAAATTCAGCGCGCGGCTTTCTTCTTTCAGACGGCCTGTACGCGCGGCGTGCTGTTGCAGGGTTTGCCGCGCGTGGGCGAGCTGCTGCTGCTTCAGGGCGAGTTCGCGCTTGATGCGGGCGAGTTCGTCCTGCTGGGTTTGGAAGGCGTTGTTCAGGGTGTTTTGCGCTTCTTCCAGCTCGGGAAGCTGCTCTTCCTGTTCGGCCACCAGCATGGCGAGTTCGGCCAGTTCCATCTGTTTTTCTTCGATTTGGCTGTCGGCCGCTTCCAATTCGGCGCGGATGGACTGCTGCTCTTGGTGGATGCGGGAAAGTTGCGCTTGGGCGGCGGTTTTGTCGCGCTCGATGCGCTGGTTCAGGGTTTGCTGGTGGCGGATTTGTTCTTCCAAACGGGCAATCTGTTCACGCAACACGCCGCGCCGGTTGCTGATGTCGTGCACCTGTACCTGCTGCGCCTGCTCTTCGGCTTGCAGGGCGCGGATTTCTTCGTTCAAGGTCTGGATTTGCGCGGCGGTTTCGTCCTGCTGGCGGCGGAAGTTTTCATGTTGCGCGGTGGCTTTGTCCGCCGCGTCCAGCGATGTGCGCCATTGCACGAAGTCGAGCAAATCCTGTTGGCGGTTCAACTGTTTGGTCAGGTTTTGGTAACGCTCGGCGGTTTCGGCCTGCTTTTCCAGCTTTTCTACCTGCCGCGCCAGTTCGCTCTGCAAATCGCCCAACCGCTGCAAATGCTCGCGCGTGTCTTTCAGACGGCCTTCTGTTTCTTTGCGGCGTTCTTTATATTTGGATACGCCCGCCGCTTCTTCTATATAAGCACGCAATTCTTCCGGCCGCGCTTCGATGATGCGCGAAATCATGCCTTGTTCAATCACGGCATAGCCGCGCGCACCCACGCCCGTTCCCAAAAACAAATCGGTAATGTCGCGACGGCGCACAACTTGATTGTTGATGAAATAAGTCGATTCCCCCTGCCGCGTCAGCTGCCGCTTGATGCTCACTTCCGCATACTGCCCCCATGCCCCCTGCAAGCTGTGGTCGTTGTTGTCGAACACCAGTTCCACCGACGCGCGAGGCGCAGGCCGCCGCGTGGCCGCCCCGTTGAAAATCACGTCCTGCATACTCTCGCCACGCAACTGCTTGGCCGAAGCCTCGCCCAACACCCAGCGCACCGCGTCAATCACATTCGATTTGCCGCAGCCGTTCGGCCCGATAACGGCGACAAGTTGCCCGGGAACATGAATGGTGGTGGGGTCGGTAAAGGATTTGAAACCGGCAAGTTTGATGTGGGTGAGACGCATAATTTCAAGGAGGGCAGGTTAACGGAAAAGGCAGTATTTTAACGGAAATCAACCGAATTTTCGCAGGTTGAGAGAAATTAAATAGCTTAAAAAAGATGGTTTGCTGAATTTTATATTGATTTGTAATAATGTTGTTTAAATGTTGCAAAGCAAGGATAAACGGTAAAACCTTATTCCGTGAAAATAATTTAGATACCCGAATATGTAATTAATACAGTGATTTACTTGCTGATTGCATAATTGACTAATGCTGTGGGAGTGATAAAGCAGTATTTCGCCAAACTACCTATCATCTGATTAAATTACCGCTAATATTCAATAGTAATATTCTTCCTTTAAAGCGTATATCATATGGCGTATGAATTAGTGTCAGGCTGGATAATATGCATCCTATCTGTCTGGCATTAGAGAGATTGATACGCGGTTTTGAAAAATTAAACGATTATAATCAAATAAATAGGAGCTTAAAAATGTTGAAGTTTCGCAGCTTGTTATGGGGGGTGTTGCCGGTAACCATGTTGGTTGGTTGTGCACATCAGCATAAGGAAACATGGTTGGACAAGACTGAAGCGGTGTATAGCACCGATGTGCCGGAAGGCCGTTCTTCCGTGGTATTTTACCGTCCGGCCGATGCATTGCAAGGCTCTACAGTCAATATTTATGTCAATGGCGAATATTCGGGTTCTTTGCAGCCCAATGCGTACCGCCAGGAATTGGTGTGTGCCCAAAACCAAAGATTCCTCGCTGATTTTACCCGTCAAGATGCAGCCTACTACAAAAAATCCAATTCGGGCGATTACTACAATCTGCCGGAATCTACCGTTTCTTTCTTCAAGGTCGTCGATAACGGTAACGGCCAGCCGGTTTTGCAAAGCGTAACCCCTGAGCAGGCTGAGGCCGAAATGAAAGGTGTGAAACGTCAAAACCATACCTTATCCCGTGTCGTCAGTCCGGCCAAATGTGCGCAAGTATTGAAAAAATATAATCTGCAAGCTTCTGCTTTGTTTAAATTCGACCGTTCCGACTATAAAGACATGCTGCCGAAAGGCAAGCAGGAAATTGCCGCCGTGTCGGCAGACATCCGCCAAAACCAAGCTACAGTGAGTGGTATTGAAGTTATCGGCCATACAGATCCGGAGGGTAAGCCGGCTTATAACCAAAATCTTTCAATGCAGCGTGCCGAGACGGTTAAACGGGCATTGGGCGAAAGCGGTTTGGACTCAAACGTCATTTCTGCCCAAGGTCGTGGCGAACAAGAGCTGCTGATTAATGACTGTCGCGTCCGTTTCCCTAAAGATGCCAAGGCGCGCAAGGAATGTGACCAACCTAACCGTCGTGTAGAAATCATTGTACACGGTGAAAAATAATTAACGATAAAAGGTAATCAAAATGTCTAAAAACATTACGTTAAAAATCAATAATGCAAAAGAAACCATCGAAACCGTCAAATTTCAGACGGCCTCAGGTGAGGTATTGCGTATTCCTGCTCAATCTCAGGTGAACTATCAGTTTATTGATGAGGCTACTCAGTTTGGTCCTGAAAACATTATGACCAAACGTGTCGGCGATAATTTGGAAGTGGCTTTTGAGGGTTCTGATATCAGTAATCCTGATTTGATTATTGAAGGTTACTATTCAGGTCAGACTGACGCATCTAAAAGCAGTTTGCTGGTTGGTCAGCATGAAAACGGTGGTATGTATCCGTATGTTCCGGAAAGTGCGGAGCCTACCGATGCGGTAACTATGCTTGCTGAAGAGGTGCAGGCAGGACAGGCATTGGGTGGTGCAATTGTCAATAGTTTGTGGGCACCTAATCCTTTGTGGCTGTTAGGTCTGTTGCCGGTAGGGGCGGCTGCAGCGGCATTGGCTAAAAATGATGATAAAGATAACAAGGCGGTGATTACCGTCGATGCTCCGGATGATTCTTCTAGTGCTAAACCGACCATTACCGGTACTGTTGATGATGTTGAGCCGGGGCAGGTGGTAACTTTGACCATTACTGATGCCAATAATGAAACTCAAGTGGTGACTGTTGCTGTTAAGGAAGATGGTACTTATTCGGTTGATGTGCCTAACGATCTGCCGGATGGGCCTTATCGTGTGGATGCCGTAGTGTCGGATAAAGCGGGTAATGTAGCTCAAGCAACTGATTCAAGTGTGATTGATTCTGTGGTGTTGCTGACTGTAGATGCACCCGATGAAGTGAGTAATGACACCAAGCCGGTCATTACCGGTACCTCTGATGCGATCGGACAAGTTGTTACTTTGACGGTTACAGATGCAGAAGGCACAACCCATACCATTACTGTTCCAGTTAATGAGGAAGGTTTATATGCGGTACAAGTGCCGAATGATTTGCCCGACGGTAAATATACTGTCGAAGCAACTGTATCCAATATCACAGGAAAAACTGCAACGGCAGCTGATCAAGGTGAGATTGACACGACTGCAGTAATTACAGTCAATGCTCCTGATCTGACTAATGACAATACGCCTTTGATTACCGGTACTACGTCGGATGTAGAAGAAAATCAAATAGTGACATTGGTGGTTACAGACGATAATGGCGTAACTCAAGTAGTGACCGCTACAGTTAAAGCAGATGGTAGTTATGAAGCAGAAGTGCCATCTGAATTGCCTGATGGTACATATTCTGTTGAGGCAACCGTTGCTGATAAGGTCGGTAATATTGCTACTGCACGTGATAATGGTAATGTTATTGATACTGCTGCACCGGTAATTACTGTAGATGCACCGGATGATGTTTATCGTGATACTACGCCAAGCATTAAGGGCTCAACGGATGCAGAAGAAGGTCAAGTGGTAACCTTGGTTGTCATTGATAGTAAAGGGGCGGTACAAACATTAACAACCACGGTCAAACAAGATGGTACCTATGAAGTAAATGTACCAAAAGAATTGGCTGATGGTGAATATACTGCTACTGCAGATGTTACTGATAAAGCGGGTAATCCAAGTAATTCGGCTCAAGATAAAGGCATTATAGACACCGCAGCGGCGATTACCGTAGACGCACCGGATTTGGGCAACGACAACACCCCGCTGATTACCGGTACCGTAACCGACGTAGAAGCAGGTCAGACAGTGACCGTAACCGTAACCGATGCGAACGGAACAACCCAAGTGGTGAGTGCCACCGTCAAAGGCGACGGCACGTTTGAAGCCGAAGTACCGGCCGCACTGCCGGAGGGCAGTTACACCGTAGAAGCCAAAGTCCGCGACAAAGCCGGCAACGAAGCCTCGGCCCGCGACGACAACGGCGGCAAAGGCAATGTGATCGACACCACTGCGCCGACCGTCAGCGTCGACGTACCGGCGACCACCAACGACACTACACCGACCATTACCGGCAAGACCGACGAGCCGGCAGGTACCGTTGTGACCGTAACCGTCACCGATGCGAACGGCGGTACCCAAGTCGTGACCGCCACCGTCAAAGGCGACGGCACGTTTGAAGCCGAAGTACCGAACGAACTGCCGGAAGGTCCGGTTAAAGTGACAGCCGAAGTCGAAGATCCTGCCGGCAACAGCGGCAAAGCGACCGACGAAGGCCGAATCGACACCACTGCGCCGAGCATCAGTGTCGACGTACCGGCGACCACCAACGACACCACACCGACCATTACCGGCAAGACCGACGAGCCGGCAGGTACCGTTGTGACCGTTACCATCACCGATGCGAACGGCGGCACCCAAGTCGTGACCGCCACCGTTAAAGGCGACGGCACGTTTGAAGCCGAAGTACCGAACGAACTGCCGGAAGGTCCGGTTAAAGTGACGGCCGAAGTCGAAGATCCTGCCGGCAACACCGGCAAAGCGACCGACGAAGGCCGAATCGACACCACTGCGCCGACCGTCAGCGTCGACGTACCGGCGACCACCAACGACACCACACCGACCATTACCGGCAAGACCGACGAGCCGGCAGGTACCGTTGTGACCGTTACCATCACCGATGCGAACGGCGGCACCCAAGTCGTGACCGCCACCGTTAAAGGCGACGGCACGTTTGAAGCCGAAGTACCGAACGAACTGCCGGAAGGTCCGGTTAAAGTGACAGCCGAAGTCGAAGATCCTGCCGGCAACACCGGCAAAGGCAGCGGCAGCGGCACCATCGATACGGCAGCACCGGCGATCAGCGTATCCGCACCGGACAACACATCGGACAACACCCCGGTGATTACCGGTACGACCGATGCGGCCGAAGGCAGCGTCGTCACACTGACCGTCACCGACAGCCAAGGTACGACCCAGGTAGTGAGCGCCACCGTTAAGGCGGACGGCACATTCGAAGCCGAATTGCCGAAAGAGCTGGCGGACGGCGAATACAGAGCAGTGGCCGAAGTAGCGGACGAAACCGGCAACAAAGCGACGGCGGAAGACACCGGTTCGGTGGACACCGCAGCGGCGATTACCGTAGACGCACCGGATTTGGGCAACGACAACACCCCGCTGATTACCGGTACCGTAACCGACGTAGAAGCAGGTCAGACAGTGACCGTTACCGTAACCGATGCGAACGGAGCAACCCAAGTGGTGACCGCCACCGTCAAAGGCGACGGCACGTTTGAAGCCGAAGTACCGGCCGCATTGCCGGAGGGCAGCTACACCGTAGAAGCCAAAGTCCGCGACAAAGCCGGTAACGAAGCCTCGGCCCGCGACGACAACGGCAGCAAAGGCAATGTGATCGACACCACTGCACCGACCATCAGCGTCGACGTACCGGCTGCCACCAACGACACCACACCGACCATTACCGGCAAGACCGACGAGCCGGCAGGTACCGTTGTGACCGTTACCATCACCGATGCGAACGGCGGCACCCAAGTCGTGACCGCCACCGTTAAAGGCGACGGCACGTTTGAAGCCGAAGTACCGAACGAACTGCCGGAAGGTCCGGTTAAAGTGACAGCCGAAGTCGAAGATCCTGCCGGCAACAGCGGCAAAGCGACCGACGAAGGCCGAATCGACACCACTGCGCCGAGCATCAGTGTCGACGTACCGGCGACCACCAACGACACCACACCGACCATTACCGGCAAGACCGACGAGCCGGCAGGTACCGTTGTGACCGTTACCATCACCGATGCGAACGGCGGCACCCAAGTCGTGACCGCCACCGTTAAAGGCGACGGCACGTTTGAAGCCGAAGTACCGAACGAACTGCCGGAAGGTCCGGTTAAAGTGACAGCCGAAGTCGAAGATCCTGCCGGCAACACCGGCAAAGGCAGCGGCAGCGGCACCATCGATACGGCAGCACCGGCGATCAGCGTATCCGCACCGGACAACACATCGGACAACACCCCGGTGATTACCGGTACGACCGATGCGGCCGAAGGCAGCGTCGTCACACTGACCGTCACCGACAGCCAAGGTACGACCCAGGTAGTGAGCGCCACCGTTAAGGCGGACGGCACATTCGAAGCCGAATTGCCGAAAGAGCTGGCGGACGGCGAATACAGAGCAGTGGCCGAAGTAGCGGACGAAACCGGCAACAAAGCGACGGCGGAAGACACCGGTTCGGTGGACACCGCAGCGGCGATTACCGTAGACGCACCGGATTTGGGCAACGACAACACCCCGCTGATTACCGGTACCGTAACCGACGTAGAAGCAGGTCAGACAGTGACCGTTACCGTAACCGATGCGAACGGAGCAACCCAAGTGGTGACCGCCACCGTCAAAGGCGACGGCACGTTTGAAGCCGAAGTACCGGCCGCATTGCCGGAGGGCAGCTACACCGTAGAAGCCAAAGTCCGCGACAAAGCCGGTAACGAAGCCTCGGCCCGCGACGACAACGGCGGCAAAGGCAATGTGATCGACACCACTGCACCGACCATCAGCGTCGACGTACCGGCTGCCACCAACGACACCACACCGACCATTACCGGCAAGACCGACGAGCCGGCAGGTACCGTTGTGACCGTTACCGTAACCGATGCGAACGGAGCAACCCAAGTGGTGACCGCCACCGTCAAAGGCGACGGCACGTTTGAAGCCGAAGTACCGAACGAACTGCCGGAAGGTCCGGTTAAAGTGACGGCCGAAGTCGAAGATCCTGCCGGCAACACCGGCAAAGCGACCGACGAAGGCCGAATCGACACCACTGCGCCGAGCATCAGTGTCGACGTACCGGCGACCACCAACGACACCACACCGACCATTACCGGCAAGACCGACGAGCCGGCAGGTACCGTTGTGACCGTTACCATCACCGATGCGAACGGCGGCACCCAAGTCGTGACCGCCACCGTTAAAGGCGACGGCACGTTTGAAGCCGAAGTACCGAACGAACTGCCGGAAGGTCCGGTTAAAGTGACAGCCGAAGTCGAAGATCCTGCCGGCAACACCGGCAAAGGCAGCGGCAGCGGCACCATCGATACGGCAGCACCGGCGATCAGCGTATCCGCACCGGACAACACATCGGACAACACCCCGGTGATTACCGGTACGACCGATGCGGCCGAAGGCAGCGTCGTCACACTGACCGTCACCGACAGCCAAGGTACGACCCAGGTAGTGAGCGCCACCGTTAAGGCGGACGGCACATTCGAAGCCGAATTGCCGAAAGAGCTGGCGGACGGCGAATACAAAGCAGTGGCCGAAGTAGCGGACGAAACCGGCAACAAAGCGACGGCGGAAGACACCGGTTCGGTGGACACCGCAGCGGCGATTACCGTAGACGCACCGGATTTGGGCAACGACAACACCCCGCTGATTACCGGTACCGTAACCGACGTAGAAGCAGGTCAGACAGTGACCGTTACCGTAACCGATGCGAACGGAGCAACCCAAGTGGTGACCGCCACCGTCAAAGGCGACGGCACGTTTGAAGCCGAAGTACCGGCCGCACTGCCGGAGGGCAGTTACACCGTAGAAGCCAAAGTCCGCGACAAAGCCGGCAACGAAGCCTCGGCCCGCGACGACAACGGCAGCAAAGGCAATGTGATCGACACCACTGCGCCGACCGTCAGCGTCGACGTACCGGCGACCACCAACGACACTACACCGACCATTACCGGCAAGACCGACGAGCCGGCAGGTACCGTTGTGACCGTAACCGTCACCGATGCGAACGGCGGTACCCAAGTCGTGACCGCCACCGTCAAAGGCGACGGCACGTTTGAAGCCGAAGTACCGAACGAACTGCCGGAAGGTCCGGTTAAAGTGACAGCCGAAGTCGAAGATCCTGCCGGCAACAGCGGCAAAGCGACCGACGAAGGCCGAATCGACACCACTGCGCCGAGCATCAGTGTCGACGTACCGGCGACCACCAACGACACCACACCGACCATTACCGGCAAGACCGACGAGCCGGCAGGTACCGTTGTGACCGTTACCATCACCGATGCGAACGGCGGCACCCAAGTCGTGACCGCCACCGTTAAAGGCGACGGCACGTTTGAAGCCGAAGTACCGAACGAACTGCCGGAAGGTCCGGTTAAAGTGACAGCCGAAGTCGAAGATCCTGCCGGCAACAGCGGCAAAGCGACCGACGAAGGCCGAATCGACACCACTGCGCCGAGCATCAGTGTCGACGTACCGGCGACCACCAACGACACCACACCGACCATTACCGGCAAGACCGACGAGCCGGCAGGTACCGTTGTGACCGTTACCATCACCGATGCGAACGGCGGCACCCAAGTCGTGACCGCCACCGTTAAAGGCGACGGCACGTTTGAAGCCGAAGTACCGAACGAACTGCCGGAAGGTCCGGTTAAAGTGACAGCCGAAGTCGAAGATCCTGCCGGCAACACCGGCAAAGGCAGCGGCAGCGGCACCATCGATACGGCAGCACCGGCGATCAGCGTATCCGCACCGGACAACACATCGGACAACACCCCGGTGATTACCGGTACGACCGATGCGGCCGAAGGCAGCGTCGTCACACTGACCGTCACCGACAGCCAAGGTACGACCCAGGTAGTGAGCGCCACCGTTAAGGCGGACGGCACATTCGAAGCCGAATTGCCGAAAGAGCTGGCGGACGGCGAATACAAAGCAGTGGCCGAAGTAGCGGACGAAACCGGCAACAAAGCGACGGCGGAAGACACCGGTTCGGTGGACACCGCAGCGGCGATTACCGTAGACGCACCGGATTTGGGCAACGACAACACCCCGCTGATTACCGGTACCGTAACCGACGTAGAAGCAGGTCAGACAGTGACCGTTACCGTAACCGATGCGAACGGAGCAACCCAAGTGGTGACCGCCACCGTCAAAGGCGACGGCACGTTTGAAGCCGAAGTACCGGCCGCATTGCCGGAGGGCAGCTACACCGTAGAAGCCAAAGTCCGCGACAAAGCCGGTAACGAAGCCTCGGCCCGCGACGACAACGGCGGCAAAGGCAATGTGATCGACACCACTGCACCGACCATCAGCGTCGACGTACCGGCGACCACCAACGACACCACACCGACCATTACCGGCAAGACCGACGAGCCGGCAGGTACCGTTGTGACCGTTACCGTAACCGATGCGAACGGAGCAACCCAAGTGGTGACCGCCACCGTCAAAGGCGACGGCACGTTTGAAGCCGAAGTACCGAACGAACTGCCGGAAGGTCCGGTTAAAGTGACAGCCGAAGTCGAAGATCCTGCCGGCAACAGCGGCAAAGCGACCGACGAAGGCCGAATCGACACCACTGCGCCGAGCATCAGTGTCGACGTACCGGCGACCACCAACGACACCACACCGACCATTACCGGCAAGACCGACGAGCCGGCAGGTACCGTTGTGACCGTTACCATCACCGATGCGAACGGCGGCACCCAAGTCGTGACCGCCACCGTTAAAGGCGACGGCACGTTTGAAGCCGAAGTACCGAACGAACTGCCGGAAGGTCCGGTTAAAGTGACAGCCGAAGTCGAAGATCCTGCCGGCAACAGCGGCAAAGCGACCGACGAAGGCCGAATCGACACCACTGCGCCGAGCATCAGTGTCGACGTACCGGCGACCACCAACGACACCACACCGACCATTACCGGCAAGACCGACGAGCCGGCAGGTACCGTTGTGACCGTTACCATCACCGATGCGAACGGCGGCACCCAAGTCGTGACCGCCACCGTTAAAGGCGACGGCACGTTTGAAGCCGAAGTACCGAACGAACTGCCGGAAGGTCCGGTTAAAGTGACAGCCGAAGTCGAAGATCCTGCCGGCAACACCGGCAAAGGCAGCGGCAGCGGCACCATCGATACGGCAGCACCGGCGATCAGCGTATCCGCACCGGACAACACATCGGACAACACCCCGGTGATTACCGGTACGACCGATGCGGCCGAAGGCAGCGTCGTCACACTGACCGTCACCGACAGCCAAGGTACGACCCAGGTAGTGAGCGCCACCGTTAAGGCGGACGGCACATTCGAAGCCGAATTGCCGAAAGAGCTGGCGGACGGCGAATACAGAGCAGTGGCCGAAGTAGCGGACGAAACCGGCAACAAAGCGACGGCGGAAGACACCGGTTCGGTGGACACCGCAGCGGCGATTACCGTAGACGCACCGGATTTGGGCAACGACAACACCCCGCTGATTACCGGTACCGTAACCGACGTAGAAGCAGGTCAGACAGTGACCGTTACCGTAACCGATGCGAACGGAGCAACCCAAGTGGTGACCGCCACCGTCAAAGGCGACGGCACGTTTGAAGCCGAAGTACCGGCCGCATTGCCGGAGGGCAGCTACACCGTAGAAGCCAAAGTCCGCGACAAAGCCGGTAACGAAGCCTCGGCCCGCGACGACAACGGCGGCAAAGGCAATGTGATCGACACCACTGCACCGACCATCAGCGTCGACGTACCGGCTGCCACCAACGACACCACACCGACCATTACCGGCAAGACCGACGAGCCGGCAGGTACCGTTGTGACCGTTACCGTAACCGATGCGAACGGAGCAACCCAAGTGGTGACCGCCACCGTCAAAGGCGACGGCACGTTTGAAGCCGAAGTACCGAACGAACTGCCGGAAGGTCCGGTTAAAGTGACGGCCGAAGTCGAAGATCCTGCCGGCAACACCGGCAAAGCGACCGACGAAGGCCGAATCGACACCACTGCGCCGAGCATCAGTGTCGACGTACCGGCGACCACCAACGACACCACACCGACCATTACCGGCAAGACCGACGAGCCGGCAGGTACCGTTGTGACCGTTACCATCACCGATGCGAACGGCGGCACCCAAGTCGTGACCGCCACCGTTAAAGGCGACGGCACGTTTGAAGCCGAAGTACCGAACGAACTGCCGGAAGGTCCGGTTAAAGTGACAGCCGAAGTCGAAGATCCTGCCGGCAACACCGGCAAAGGCAGCGGCAGCGGCACCATCGATACGGCAGCACCGGCGATCAGCGTATCCGCACCGGACAACACATCGGACAACACCCCGGTGATTACCGGTACGACCGATGCGGCCGAAGGCAGCGTCGTCACACTGACCGTCACCGACAGCCAAGGTACGACCCAGGTAGTGAGCGCCACCGTTAAGGCGGACGGCACATTCGAAGCCGAATTGCCGAAAGAGCTGGCGGACGGCGAATACAAAGCAGTGGCCGAAGTAGCGGACGAAACCGGCAACAAAGCGACGGCGGAAGACACCGGTTCGGTGGACACCGCAGCGGCGATTACCGTAGACGCACCGGATTTGGGCAACGACAACACCCCGCTGATTACCGGTACCGTAACCGACGTAGAAGCAGGTCAGACAGTGACCGTTACCGTAACCGATGCGAACGGAGCAACCCAAGTGGTGACCGCCACCGTCAAAGGCGACGGCACGTTTGAAGCCGAAGTACCGGCCGCACTGCCGGAGGGCAGTTACACCGTAGAAGCCAAAGTCCGCGACAAAGCCGGCAACGAAGCCTCGGCCCGCGACGACAACGGCGGCAAAGGCAATGTGATCGACACCACTGCGCCGACCGTCAGCGTCGACGTACCGGCGACCACCAACGACACTACACCGACCATTACCGGCAAGACCGACGAGCCGGCAGGTACCGTTGTGACCGTAACCGTCACCGATGCGAACGGCGGTACCCAAGTCGTGACCGCCACCGTCAAAGGCGACGGTACGTTTGAAGCGGAAGTACCGAACGAACTGCCGGAAGGTCCGGTTAAAGTGACAGCCGAAGTCGAAGATCCTGCCGGCAACACCGGCAAAGCGACCGACGAAGGCCGAATCGACACCACTGCGCCGACCGTCAGCGTCGACGTACCGGCGACCACCAACGACACCACACCGACCATTACCGGTAAGACCGACGAGCCGGCAGGTACCGTTGTGACCGTAACCGTCACCGATGCGAACGGCGGCACCCAAGTCGTGACCGCCACCGTTAAAGGCGACGGCACGTTTGAAGCCGAAGTGCCGAACGAACTGCCGGAAGGTCCGGTTAAAGTGACAGCCGAAGTCGAAGATCCTGCCGGCAACACCGGCAAAGGCAGCGGCAGCGGCACCATCGATACGGCTGCACCGGCGATCAGCGTATCCGCACCGGACAACACATCGGACAACACCCCGGTGATTACCGGTACGACCGATGCGGCCGAAGGCAGCGTCGTCACACTGACCGTCACCGACAGCCAAGGTACGACCCAGGTAGTGAGCGCCACCGTTAAGGCGGACGGCACATTCGAAGCCGAATTGCCGAAAGAGCTGGCGGACGGCGAATACAAAGCAGTGGCCGAAGTGGCGGACGAAACCGGCAACAAAGCGACGGCGGAAGACACCGGTTCGGTGGACACCGCAGCGGCGATTACCGTAGACGCACCGGATTTGGGCAACGACAACACCCCGCTGATTACCGGTACCGTAACCGACGTAGAAGCAGGTCAGACAGTGACCGTAACCGTAACCGATGCGAACGGCGGCACCCAAGTGGTAACCGCCACCGTCAAAGGTGACGGCACGTTTGAAGCCGAAGTACCGGCCGCACTGCCGGAGGGCAGCTACACCGTAGAAGCCAAAGTCCGCGACAAAGCCGGTAACGAAGCCTCGGCCCGCGACGACAACGGCGGCAAAGGCAATGTGATCGACACCACTGCACCGACCGTTTCGGTTGAAGATAATGCGGTCGAAGAAGCTTCTGCTGCGGTTGTCAACGGTATTATCAAGGTAACCGACCATTCTGTTGCGAGCATTACTGTAGCAGGTAAGGATGTAACCGGTACGACGGCAAGCAATCCGGTTGTGATTGCGACGAAACTGGGTACTTTGGCTATCACCGGTTATGATGCGGTTAAAGGCGAAGTATCTTACCGCTATACCGAAAACGGTAAAGCCGAGGATCATAGTGCAGGTGATGATTCTGTTAAAGACAGCTTCTTGGTGGTTGTACGTGATGCAGCCGGCAATACTGTGATGGACAGTTTGGATATTCAAATTACCGATACTGCGCCGAAGGCTGTGGATGACGTGAACAGTATTGCCGAGTCAGACAAGTCTGTGAGCGGTAATGTACTGGATAACGACAGCTTGGGGGCGGATACACCGGTTTCCGTCGCAGCAGAGCATACTGTCGGACGATATGGCTCGTTGAAGTTGGGTGCAAATGGTGAATACACCTACGAACTGAATACGGATAATCCGTCTGTGAAAGCTTTGAACAGCGGTGAATCGTTACAGGATACCTTTACCTATACCGTGACCGATGCGGACGGAGACCAATCGACTGCCACGCTGACCATTGATATCAACGGCAAAGATTCCGATAAAGCCATTATCGGTAAGAATGACGGCGGTACCATTAACGGCGGTAGCGGTAACGATGTTCTGATTGGCGATGCCGGCGGTTACGAAGTCATCATCAAACCGGGACAAGACTACAATGTTGCTGTCATTTTGGATATTTCCAACAGTATGACCCAATACAGAACCGATAAGGGTGAAGCATATATTGAGATTGCACGTAAATCTCTGCTGAAGCTGGCTCAGGACTTTGCGGATCATGACGGTAAATTGAACGTAACCTTCTTTGCGTTCGGCACGACCTCGAAACAGGTTGTGACTATTCCGGATTTGACAGAGGCCAATGTCGATAATTTGGTTAAGGCTATTTACGCCATGAAAGCCCAAGGTCTGACCAACTACGATGATGTCTTCCGCGATGCCACTTCTTGGTTTAAAGGCGTTTCGGGTAACGGTTATGAAAACGTGACCTACTTCCTGACCGACGGGCAACCGACTACGCATGGCGATACCGGAGCCGGTAATGCCTACCGCGGCTATGTCAACCAAACTTCGGTAACTGCATCGTTGAACAGCTTCAAAGGTTTGTCGGCCGTATCGGATGTCCACGCAGTCGGATTCTCGAAAGGCATTCAAGCCAATATGCTGAACTTCTTCGATAACACCGTTGCAGAGGGAAGCCGAATCAGTGACCAAAGCTTCAGCTTCAGCACTTATCCGGGACGCGTGGTTTACCAAGGTGCTTCGGGTGAGTCGCAAGTAGTCTCTACGCCTGAAGAGTTGGATGCGGCGCTGGAAAGCGGTACGACCGAACGTGTGGTGAACCAAGTATCTTCGGATACCTTGAACGGCGGAGAGGGTGACGACATCATCTTCGGCGACAGCATCAACACCGATCACCTGAGCTGGACCAACGGCATTACCGGCATCCAGCATACCGAAGGTTCGCACGACGGTATGGGTGCCCGCGCGTTGACCGAATACATCAAGTGGACGGAAAACGGCGGTAACGATGCAACTGAACAGCAAATTGGTGATTATGTTCGCGAGAACTGGACCGAACTGTTGGACAACCGTGTCGATGGCGGTAACGATACCTTGATCGGCGGTTCGGGTGACGACATCCTGTTCGGCGGTGCCGGCAACGATACCTTGACCGGTGGCGATGGCGCAGATCAGTTTGTATTCTTGGCCAACAGTAACAGCGGCCATGATGTCATTACTGATTTTGAAGCCGGTGTCGATAAAGTCGTATTCGCCGATTTGGTCAGCCCGCAACAGTTGGAAAACGCTGTTTGGGACGACGAAAGCCATACCTTAAGCTTTACCGGTGTGGCGGAAGACGGCCAAACTTACCAAAACAGCATTACCTTCCAAGGTTTGTCTGCCGGCGAGACGCTTGAGTCCGTGTTGCAAAACCATATTGAAACCATCGGCTAATTGGCCAGCCTGCAAGAAAGCCCTGCTGAAAAGCAGGGCTTTTTTTATCCGGAACATTCAGGTAGCAGGTTAGGGGGGCGGCAAAAGGCAGAGGCTTTTGCAAAATTCATCTTTGGAATATTTCTTTGTTATGTGCTGCCCGAAAGCCTGGCCTTTTCATGATAGTCGTTTGAAATAAAAATCATACAGCGTTGTCGGCTCCCTTATGTACTCGGTGTACGTGGTGGTCGTTGCCGCCTTGTCTTATTTTTATTTCAAACGACTGTAAAACTCGGGTTGAACCTGAAAAGCGGTGTCCGCTATCGGCTGTACAAGTCTGCTGCATGAGAAGGCGCAGCGGCCGCAGCTCATGACGGATAAGCGGTTTTTGAATTTTCCGATTTGGCAATATTTCAGGCCGTCTGAAACTTTATTTGTTTTCAGACGGCCTGTTATCTTATTGTTTCATTTAAACCATTTGCCCAATGCCGGAATGCGTGACAACAGCACGAAATCCAAAACCGCAATCAGCAGAACTGCAATGAGGGCGGTGGGGAAAAGTAAAGCCACAGCCAACAGCGGTACAGCCATCGCCCACCAAACGGGCAGATTGATGTTTGCAGCAGGCGGATGCAGGCCGACGGCTTGTTCCGGCCGGCGTTTCCACCACATCACAAAGCCGCTGATACACATCAAAATCACAGCCAGACAAAACACGATATTCGTGGCTACGCTCCACCAGCCCAGTGTCCCCATGTGCAGCGCAATGCTCACGGCCATGAATTTTCCGAACCAGCTGTAATCATCGTAGCGGATGTCCGCCAACTGCCTGCCGCTGTATTGGTCGAGATGAACGGTACGGTCGATAAACGGACTGCTGTCATCGTAACTCATCGAATCTTGCGACAGTGTCCACACACCTTTTTCGCCTTTGGGAAAATTAACCTGATAGCGGCCTTGAAAACCGATTTCCCGTGCGTAGCGGTCGACGGTTTCCAGTGTCATCGGCTCACTCGGGTTTATCCCGTCTTTACCCAGCGTCGTACCCGATTGCGGCATGGGTGTCAGCTCCAATACCCACGGTACCTCTTTGGTTTTGCCGTCGTTGAGCAGACGACCGTAGGTTTCTGCATCTGATTCGGGATTCGGAGCCACGCCCCATTTGCCGGCGGGAAATTGGTTCCACGCCTGCACAACTTTTCCGCCCCAAATGCCTGCCCACGCAATGCCCGACAAGCAAAAAAGCAGCAATACCAATGAAACCCATGCGCCGACTGCGCCGTGAATATCACGCCAGGCCGAGCGGCCGGAGCCGATTTTCGGCAGAAAAATATTTTTCAGACGGCCTTGTTTGCTCCACCACAGATAAAACCCCGTGATGATCAGCAAAATGGTCAGCGAAGCCGCCGTTTCCAGCAGGTAATCGCCGAACGCGCCGAGCAGAATGTCGCTGTGGATTTCGTCCATCAAATGATACCCATCCTGATTGCGCGGAAACACTTTGACCGCTTGCGCATTATAAGGATCGACCGCCACCATCATCGCCTTATCGCCGTCGTTGACACGGAATACTGCCACCATATCCCCGGCACGCGGCGACAAATATTGCACCACCGAAGCAGTTTCCGATTGCAAAGCCGCCCGTGCCGCTTCCGCCTGTACCGACAAAGGCTGCACCACAGCCTGCGGCTCAACCCGAATCCGTTCGCCCTCGCGGCCGCTGATGTTGGCAAACAACAGCATGGCCAGACCCGTGACAGCCAGTAAGATGAGAAACGGGGCGACAAACAATCCGGCGTAAAAATGCCAACGCCACACAAGCAGATAACGGCGGTTGGCCTGCTGCGCCGGGTTGGGGGAGGGATTGGCGGTGTTCATTTGGGTACTCCGAAATATATCAAGGCCGCCATTATAGTCAGCGTGAAGCGTGGAAAGAAACACGGCAGTGGCTTGAAAACCTTTTCGTTTGATTTAACACAAAATACAAGCGCAGCTTTGCATACGGGTTTTCCTCTGAAGCCGCACTGCAGGCAGGCCTTGCACGCCGGTAATGCCGCCGCGCAAACCGTAAAATAACTCCGACAATTTTTCAGACGGCCTTATAATTCGTCATCATTACCTTATTGTCCGAAGTACGCGGGTACCGTCATGTTTTACCTTTATCAGTCCAACCGTCTCGAATCGCTCGCCGCCTTGTTCAGCCGTATTCAGCAGGTTCAGCCTTTGAAACAGGCGTTGGCGGCGGAGGAAATTGTCGTGCAGAGTCAGGGAATGCGCCGCTATTTGAGCAGCTATCTGGCGAAGGAACTCGGCGTGGCGGCGAATTTGAAATTCAGCCTGCCTGCCGGACTGACTTGGCGGCTGATGAGGGAGCTGATTCCCGATGTGCCGGCACTCAGCCCGTTTTCGCCCGAAGTGATGCGTTGGCGTCTGCTGGCTTTGTTCCGCAGCGAAAAATTTAAGAGTGCGGAGCCTGCCGGTGGTGCGGCCTCCGAATTTGAAACCGTGCGCGGCAAGCTGCAAAGCTATTTGGGCAGCGGCGAGTCGGCGGATTACCATTTGGCCGGACAATTGGCCGATATTTTCGACCAATATCTGGTTTACCGCCCGCAATGGATAGACGCGTGGCAGGAGGGGAAACTGCTGGACTTGGGTGAAGACGAAATCTGGCAGGCGCAGTTGTGGCGTTTTCTCGATGATGGTAGGCAGACCGCGCCGCACCGCGTGGCCTTGTGGGAAACCCTGTTGGCCAAACTGTCACCGCAAAACCTGCCCGAACGCTTTTTCGTGTTCGGCATTTCCACGATGGCACCGATGTATCTTCAGCTTTTGCAGGCCGTTTCGCAGCATTGCGACGTGTTCGTGTTCGCGCTCAATCCGAGCGAACAGTATTGGGGCAATGTGATTGAAGCGGCGCAGATTTTAAAAGGCGGCGACGAAGTCGACCTGACCCAGACCGGCCATCCGCTCTTGGCTTCGCTGGGCAAACAGGGGCGCGATTTTTTTGATTTTCTGTCGGAAATCGAGATGGAAACGCCGGTGTACGAAACCGCCGACAACGGCGGAACAACCTTGCTCCACCGCCTGCAAAGCGACATCCAAATGCTGAACATGCCGTCTGAAAACCACGGGCAGGATAGCGAAAGCCTGCTTTCAGACGGCAGTATCCGCGTGGTGTCGGCACACAGCCCTTTGCGCGAGCTGCAAATCCTGAAAGACCAATTGCTGCACATTCTGCACGAACATCCCGACTGGCAGCCGCACGACATCGCCGTGCTGACCCCGAATATCGAGCCGTACAGCCCGTTTATCGAAGCCGTGTTCGGTCAGGCGCAGGGCGGGGCGCAGGCGCTGCCGTATTCCGTGTCCGACGTGAAGCTCAGCCGCCGCCAGCCGCTGTTTTACGCGTTGGAACAGGTGTTGGAATTGCTGGAAAGCCGTTTTGAAGTGGATAAGGTTTTGCCGCTGCTCGACAGCCGTTTGGTGCAAAACCGCTTTGAATTCGGCGAAGACGATTTGCCGCTGCTGCACGACACCATCGCCGAACTCAATATCCGTTGGGGTTTGGACGAAACCATGCGCGGCGGGGCGGATAAGCTGTTCACTTGGCAGCAGGCTTTGGAACGCATGGTGCTGGGCTGGATGCTGCCCGAAGGCGGCGACGGCATGTGGCAAAACGTCAGCGCGTGGCACGCCGATGTCAACCAACTGGCCGTGTTCGGCCGTTTTGCCGCGTTTGTCCGCACGCTGGCCGACACCGCGCAGACATGGCAGACCGCCGCGACGGTTGACGAATGGATAGAACGCGTGCGGCAGCTGTGCGCCGATTTGTTTGCCTTGGGAGACGACGACCAATATTCCGCGCAGCAGTTCGAGCAGGCTTTGGTCAAATGGCAGCAGGAAGCGGAGCTTGCCGGTTTTTCAGACGGCCTGTTGCCGCAGCACACCGTCATCCGCCACATCAGCCGTTTCCTGAGCAGCGAAAGCCAGGCCGGATTTTTGCGCGGCGGCATCACCTTTTGCAGCATGGTGCCGATGCGCAGCCTGCCGTTTAAAGTGTTGTGTCTGCTGGGTTTGAACGACGGCGATTTTCCGCGCAACACCAAAGCCGCCGTGTTCGACCTGATTGCCAAACATCCGCAAAAAGGCGACCGCGCCCGCCGCGACGACGACCGCTATCTCTTTCTCGAAGCCGTCATCAGCGCGCGCGAAATCCTGTATTTGTCGTATGTCGGCCGCAGCATTGTCAACGACGATGAACTTGCGCCCTCGGCTTTGCTGAGCGAACTCATCGATACCGTCGCCGCCATGACCGGCCGCCGCAGCAAGGATCTGATGGAAAACTGGGTGCGCCAACATCCGCTGCAGGCCTTCTCGACGCGCTATTTCCAACCGGAAAGTTTTTCAGACGGCCTGATCAATACGCGCAGCGATTATGCTCAAGCCCTGAACAGGCCGTCTGAAACGCCGCAGCCGTTTTTCAGACGGCCTCTCACGGAACATGCCGAACCGCAGGCCGTCGTCACGCAAAACGAATTTATCGGCTTTTGGAAAAATCCCGTCAAAGCATGGCTGCGCAATGCCTTGGGCTGGCGCGAGCCTTACCGCGACACGGCATGGGAATCCGCCGAACCGTTCGAGCCGGAAGAGGACGAAAAAATCGCCGACGCCTATTTGGAAGCGCGGCGGCAGCGGCAGGATTTCGCCGCCGTCGAAACCAGGCTGAAAGCCGAAAGCCTGCTGCCGGCGGGCGAACTGGGCGGCTTGTGGCAGCAGCGTTTTCAGACGGCCGCCAAACAGCTTGACCAAGCCCTGCTCGAAAGCCCGAAAGTGCCGCCGGTTGCCTATGAACTGGCGTTCGGCGGGCAAACCTTGAGCGGCAGCCTGAACCGTGTGTACCGGTGCGGCCAAATCGTGTTCCGCAACAAAAAGCCCAACGCGCCCGAGCAAATCGCCCTGCTGCTGGAGCATGTTTTGTTCAATGCCGTGAGGCCGTCTGAAAGCGAAAGCGGCCTGACGTATTTCGTGTCCAACGACGAAACTACGGTCTATCCCGAAATCGACCGCCGAACCGCGCATGAAATCCTGA
This sequence comes from Neisseria sp. CCUG12390, assembly GCF_047837985.1. Taxonomy (GTDB): domain Bacteria; phylum Pseudomonadota; class Gammaproteobacteria; order Burkholderiales; family Neisseriaceae; genus Neisseria. The sequence continues at coordinate 2,005,126 of NZ_CP181244.1, read as the reverse complement.
AAACATGGCTTGAATACTACAACATCGGCCAAAACCGCCCCTTACCGTTTTTCGCCAAAACCGGCCTTGAAGCCGCCGAAACCTACATCAAAAAACAGGATTGGGAAGAAGCCCAAGCCGTCGCGTTCAAAGCCTATCAGGGCAGCAAAATCAGCAAAGGGCAGGACAGCTATACCGAAGTGGCTCTGGTGTTCGGCCGCGACGACGAATTGCCGGTCGATACGCCGCTGTTTCAAAACCTGATTGTCGAAATGCTCGTGCCGCTGTTGGTTGCGACGGCGCAGAATGAGGAAAAATAGCGTCGGCAGGTTTGTTTTCCCTAAACCGAGATCTTTGCAAAACCCGAAAATATTCAAAAAACTCCAATCCGTCATTCCCGCGCAGGCGGGAATCCAGACTTATCGGTTTCAGAAATATTTAGAAATTACCGCAGGTTAAAATTCTGGATTCCCGCCTGAGCGGGAATGACGGAAATAGATTTTGGGATTTAAGTTGAGTTTTACAAAGGTCTCAAACTTTGTGCAAGTAATGCGGTTGGTGTCTACATCTCAGGCCGTCTGAAAATCCGCCGGAGATTTTCAGACGGCCTTGCCGTGTAAAACCGATTGGAAAAACTGCTTAAAAATTGTACAATCACAACCCTTTCAACCACGGCGGCAACCATGCAGATCGGCGCATATTCCATCGACACCCCCATCGCCCTCGCACCGATGGCAGGCATTACCGACAAGCCTTTCCGCCGTTTGTGCCGCGGGTTCGGCGCAGGGTGGGCGGTGGGCGAAATGCTGACCAGCGATCCGGGTTTGCGCCACACCAAAAAAAGCCTCAGCCGCAGCGATTTTTCCAATGAAGACGGCGTGATTGCCGTGCAGATTCTCGGCAATGTGCCGCAGGTCATGGCCGAAGCCGCACAATACAATGTCGCGCTCGGCGCGCAGGTCATCGACATCAATATGGGCTGTCCAGCCAAGAAAGTGTGCAACGTCTTGGCAGGCAGCGCGTTGCTGCAGAACGAAAAACTGGTGGCCGAAATCCTGCAGGCGGTGGTCGGGGCGGTGGACGTCCCCGTTACCCTGAAAACCCGTCTGGGCTGGCACGACGAACACAAAAACCTTCTGACCATCGCCAAAACCGCCGAAGATTCGGGCATCGCCGCGCTTGCCGTTCACGGCCGCACGCGCACGCAGATGTACAACGGCGAAGCGGAATACGGTTTGATTGCCGAAGCCAAAGGCCGTCTGAACATCCCCGTGTGGGTCAACGGCGACATCACGTCGCCGCAGAAAGCCGCCGAAGTATTGAAGCAGACGGGTGCGGACGGCGTGATGATCGGGCGCGGCGCACAGGGGCAGCCGTGGCTGTTCCGCGATTTGAAGCATTACGCCGAACACGGCGCGCTGCCCGAAGCCCTGCCGCTCAAACAATGCAGCGACACCGTACTCGCCCATGTCCGCGCCATGCACGAATTTTACGGCGAACCAAGCGGCTTGCGAATCGCCCGCAAACACATCGGCTGGTATCTCGACCCCATGCCCGACGGCATCGAAACCCGCCGCGAAATCAACCGCTTGGATTCCGCCGCCGCGCAATACGACGCGCTGGCCGCTTATTTGGACACATTGCCCGAAAAGACCGATACCTGGGCGTGTGCCTATCGTTGATTCATACAAATAGCTAGATAAGTAAAATGCCACCCTCTCCCTAACCCTCTCCCGCCAGACGGGAGAGGGGACGGATGCAGCGTGTTCGGCGATGGTTAGATGAGAGAACGGTTCTATTAAGCGATCAATCTGATTGAGGCGTCTGAAAAATTCTGTTTAAATGAAATTTTCAGACGGCCAAACAGCAACTTATACCGTCCACGGCAAGCTGTCCCCTCTCCCGTCCGGCGGGAGAGGGTTAGGGAGAGGGTGGTTCGTTAAACGGTAATTTAACTTCAATGCCGTCTGAAACATCAAACACCCCATAAGGAAAATCATGGATTTTTGGCAAGGATTTTGGCTCATTACCGGCGTGCATATGTTGGCCTGCATGTCGCCCGGCCCCGATTTTGTATTGGTGTCGCAGCAATCCTTAAGCCGCAGCCGGGCGGCAGGCCTGCTGACGGCGTTGGGCATTGCATTGGGTTTCGGCGTGCACATTGTTTATTCGGTGTTGGGTTTGGTGACGGTGGTGGCGCAATCGGCCACTTTGCTCACCGCGATTAAAATTGTCGGCGGCCTGTATCTGATTTACATCGGCTACAAGGGATTGACGGCAAAGGCGGCGGGGGAAGTGACCGAAATCCGTGCCGAAAAAACAGCAGCGGAACCGGCTTGGCAAACCGTTTGGCGCGGGGTTTTGTGCAATGTGCTGAACCCGAAAGCGGCGGTGTATATGCTGTCGCTGTTTACCGTGGTATTGTCGCCGGACACACCGATGTGGCAGATGGCGGTTTACGGTGCGTGGATGACGCTGATGCTGTTTGTCTGGTTCGGCCTGGTGGCGTTGATGTTGTCCGTGCCGGCAGTCAACCGCCGTTTCCGGCGGTTCGGCCATTGGATAGACCGCATCTGCGGCGGCGCATTGGCTGCGCTGGGTGTCAAAGTGATGAGCGGAAGCTAGGAAGTCCTGTGCCGTCTGAAAAATGTAAACGGAAAGAGAAAACGATGAAAACGCAAACAATCGACATCGCGCAATGTGTTGCGCAGAATTTGAAACAGTATTTCAAAGACTTGGACGGCGAAACGCCGGTCGGGGTGTACGATATGGTGCTGCACCAGGTCGAAAAGCCCATGCTCGAATGCGTGATGGCGGAGTGCAACGGCAACCAGTCGAAAGCCGCCGCCATGCTGGGTTTGAACCGCAATACCCTGCGTAAGAAATTGGTGCAGCACGGTTTGCTCGACGGTTAAGCCGTGTGCAGAAAGGCCGTCTGAAAACCTTTGCGGATTTTCAGACGGTTTTAAAGGTATGTTTCACGAATTTTTAAATATTCAATTAATATAAATTTCATTTACAACATAGGGGCTTAGGAAGCAAAATCATCAAAAAACCTGATAAGTTCCTAATATGAAACAAAAAAATAAGTATCAAAAGTTCAGCAAAATTTTAGAGCAGAAATTTAGAGAAATAATCCGCTGTTTCGCTCTTGATTTGACCGCTTCCGATACCGCTAAAATGACCGGCATTAGTGTAAGAAATCACCGAGTTGTTTACACAACAGGTTGAGAAAAATAATCCTCCAAAGTCTCAAAAGGCGTCCTGCCTTTCAAGCTGCCGTGCGGCTTGACCGTATTGTAGAAATTCACAAAGCGGCACAATTCCCTGCGCCGGTGTTGCGCATCGTCAAATGTCTGCTTATCGTGCCACATCTCCATCAGCGTCCGAATCACCCGTTCCGCTTTGCCGTTGGTCTGCGGACGCGCAATACGGGTAAACTTCTGCACGATGTTGTTGCGGCAGCAGGCAGCGCCAAACGGGTGGGATGCATTGCCTTTGTATTCCACTCCGTTATCCGAGTATGCGCATTCGACGGTGTACGGGCAGCAGTCAATCACATCCCTCAACAGAAACTTGGCGGCACTGGCAGCCGTACGGTCGGGCAAGATGGCTGCGTACAGTTCGCGGGAGTAGTCGTCGATGGCGACAAACAGGTATTCGAACGGGTCGGCAACGCTTTGGTTTTTCAGCCGCGGCAACCGTTTGGTATCGAAATGCACCATTTCGCCGGGATAGGATTTGTTGTAGCGTTTAGCCTGTTTTTTGAGCTTTTCTTCGATGGCTTTTTCAACCTTAGCCAAACGTTTCATCCCGTATTTTGCTTGTTTGAACCGGTTGTTGGTACTGTTTTGCGGCGTGAGCAGCTGCAGCCGTGCGGCTTTGAGGATACGGTAGATGGTTACTCTGCTGACTTGGTATTGCCGGGCAAGTGAAGTAACGGTAATTTTATCCTGTGTATAGGCGCGCCAAACGGCTTGACGTTGGTGCGGTGTAAGTCGGGTATTTTTGTGGATGTTCATGGCAGTATTGTCTTTCAAATACTGTAAACAACGCTAGCCTTTCTTACAACACATTAGTGTACGCAGTATCAATCCTATTTTCCTGAAAATCAGACACAGGATTGCTGCTCTGTGCGAACAAAACTCACCACTGTCCGGTGTGGTTGAATTAGATGAATCTTACTTTGGCGCACGACGTATCAGGGGTAAACGCGGGCGCGGGGCTTCAGGTAAAACCATCGTATTCGGCATACTGAAACGCAATGGTGTGGTCTATGCGGAAATCGTTCCCGACGCTTCGAAAGCTTCACTAATCAAGGTTATACGCGGCCACATATCTGCTGAGAGCGAAATCAATACTGACGGCTGGAAAGCATATGACGGTCTTGTCGATATGGGCTACGAGAAGCATTACCGTGTCCATCACGGTTCCAATGAGTTTGCCCGCGGGAAGCAGCATATCAATGGTATTGAATTTTTTTGGAGTTATGCTAAGGGTCGTTTGGCTAAATTCCATGGTATTTCCAAAGAGATGTTTTATCTGCATCTCAAAGAAACGGAGTTTAGGTTTAACTACCGGCATGAAGATTTAGGTAAAATATTAATGAAGATGCTTCGAAATAACCCAATTTAATATTTTTGCTTCCTAAGCCCCCAACATAATTGGTATGAACACAATTATAATTTTCTATTTATGCATTTTTTTATTCTTAATTGTACTTATATCGGAAGTTTCCTGATTGGTTCAATAAACTTATAATAATACCTTTTAAAAAAGCATGGGAAGATACTGGGAAAGCTAAAGCTATAATATGGATTTTATTAGGTATTGGAATGACATTTTCTAGTAGTTTTTACGATTCACTCTTAAGTGTTTCAGTATTGCTATTTTTATTGACATGCCTGAGCATTTTTTCTTATGTAGGAACATTGTTTAAATTTGAAAGAGCTAATCGCTGGGTAAATCAGATTTCTGAATTTTTACTTGACATGATTGCTATTTTTTTCTTTGCATTTGTTTTTAATTTAGCACTTCTAACGATAATTGAGTTATTTCGAAATAATTTCCAAGTAGTTTTGATTAAAGCAATAGGGTTATTCATTATTGGGATTTTTTTCTCGGATTCTATTATTCTTTTATATTTTGGATACGAGAAAATTTTAATATTAATGATTTGATAAACAATTTAAAAGTAGATTCTAACAATAATTTTCTTAGAAAACATGTAGCAAAATTTGTTCATTTCTTAGTTTTAATATTTTTTGTTAGTTCTGGATATTTTACATATCAAGAAATTCTGAAAGCCCAGCAAAATAATAATATATTAAAAATATGTAAAATAAATGATAAAAATCCCAAGCAAATTAATTGTGATGATTCTGAAGGATATGCTATTCATAAATTTATGCCTGAAAAATATCAATAACAAAATTAAAAAATAATGCTTTTTCAAATTCTCGCTTTATTCATGTGGGGCAGCTCGTTTATCGCCGCCAAGTTTTCCTACGCCATGCTTGATCCTGCGCTGATGGTGCAGGTGCGCCTGCTGATTGCCGCGCTGATTGTGCTGCCGACGGCGCGGCGTTATTTGGGCAGGATTCCGCGTGCGCAATGGAAACCTTTGCTGCGGCTGTCGTTTGCCAATTATGTGTTGGTGCTGATGTTGCAGTTTATCGGTTTGAAATACACGTCGGCGGCCAGTGCGGTCACGATTATCGGATTGGAACCGATTCTGATGGTGTTCGTCGGCCATTTCTTTTTTAACGACAAGGCCAAGTGGTATCACTGGGTGTGCGGCATGGCGGCGTTTCTCGGCGTGGCGGTGATGATTGCGGGCGGCGCGGAAGAGGGCGGCGAAATCAGCCTGTTCGGCTGCCTGCTGGTTTTCTTGGCCGGACTGGTTTTCGCGCTGATTATGCGGCCGACGCAGAAGCTGATTGCCGACATCGGTGCGCCCGCCTATACGTCGGTGTCGCTTTTGGCCGCGGCGGTATTGTGTTTGCCGTTTACGCTTTTGCTGGCCGACAGTTTCGCCGTGGATTGGAGCGTATCGGGTACGCTGGCGGTGCTGTATTTGGGCGTGGGTTGCAGCTGGTTTGCCTATTGGCTGTGGAATAAGGGCATGAACCGCGTACCGGCCAATGTTTCCGGCATCTTGATTTCGATGGAGCCGGTGCTGGGCTTGCTGATGGCGGTGGTTTTGCTGGGCGAAACCGTATCGGCGGTGTCGGCGTGGGGCATGGTGATGATTCTGGCTTCGGCGTTTGCGGTGATGTTGCTGCCGAGATGGTTGAAACCATGAACAATGCCGTCTGAAAAATTTTCAGACGGCCTTGGGCGAAGCCTGCGTAGGTACGGTCAGCCCCGTGTTTTTTGGGGCGTAACCGTACGCAATGTGGGTTGGCGGGGGGGGGCGGGTGTACGGTTACGCCGTTTTGACGGCTAACCGTACCTATGGTGCTGAAAAACACAAAGGCCGTCTGAAAGATTTTCAGACGGCCTTGTTTTGAAATGCGGTAAAGATTGTTCACAATTGCGGCAAAAATTACCGTCGGTAATACTGCAAAAAAACGTAAAATAAGCGATAATACGGTTTACCGGTTTACGCCGTCGCGCCGCGTTTTCAGACGGCCTCTTCAATTTACCCAACTCAAAAAGGAATCCCAATGGCAACCGTAAAACGTGCCCTCATCAGCCTGTCCGACAAAACCGGCGTGGTTGAATTTGCCCAAACCCTGACCCGGCTGGGCGTGGAAATCTTGTCCACCGGCGGTACTGCGAAATTATTGGCAGACGCCGGTGTTCCCGTTATTGAAGTGGCCGATTACACCGGCTTTCCCGAAATGCTCGACGGCCGCGTGAAAACGCTGCACCCGAAAATCCACGGCGGTATCTTAGGCCGCCGCGACTTGGGCGAGCACGTTGCCAAAATGGAAGAACACGGCATCGGCAACATCGATTTGGTGTGCGTCAACCTTTACCCCTTCGCCGCCACCATCGCCAAGCCCGGCTGCACGCTGGAAGACGCGATTGAAAACATCGACATCGGCGGCCCGACGATGGTGCGTTCCGCCGCGAAAAACTGGAAGCACGTCGCCATCGTCACCGATACCGCCGATTTTGCCGCCATTGCCGCCGAACTGGAAAACAACGGCGGCGCATTGAGCGACAAAACCCGTTTCAACCTGTCGCGTAAAGCGTTCAGCCACACCGCGCAATACGACGGCATGATTTCCAATTACCTGACCGCCTTGTCCGACGAAAAACTGAGCGGCGAGCCAGATGTCAACGAGTTCCCGAACCAGTTCAACCAAAGTTGGATTAAAGTGCAGGACATGCGCTACGGCGAAAACCCGCACCAAGCCGCCGCGTTTTACCGCGACATTTACCCCGCCGCAGGCAGCCTGAGCGCGTACAAGCAGCTTCAGGGCAAGGAATTGTCGTACAACAACATCGCCGACTCCGACGCGGCATGGGAAGCCGTGAAAGCCTTTGACGCACCCGCCTGCGTGATTGTGAAACACGCCAACCCGTGCGGCGTGGCAGTAGCGGCAAACACTTTGGACGCATACCGTTTGGCCTACGCCACCGACACCACCAGCGCGTTCGGCGGCATTATCGCGTTCAACCGCGAAGTGGACGGCGCAACCGCCAAGCAGATTACCGACAACCAATTCATGGAAGTTCTGATGGCACCTGCGTTCACCGACGAAGCCCTCGAAATCGTGGCCGCCAAGAAAAACGTGCGCGTGTTGGAAGTGCCGCTGCAAGCCGGAGCCAACCGCTTCGAGCTGAAACGCGTCGGCGGCGGCCTGTTGGTGCAAACGCCCGACATCCACAAACTTACCGCAGCCGATTTGAAAGTCGTCACCAAACGCCAACCGACCGAGCAGGAACTCAACGATTTGCTGTTTGTGTGGAACGTGGCCAAATTCGTCAAATCCAACGCCATCGTGTTCGGCAAAGGCGGCCAAACCTACGGCATCGGCGCCGGCCAGATGAGCCGCGTGGACTCGACCCGCATCGCCGCGCGCAAAGCGCAGGACGCAGGCTTTGATCTGAACGGCGCGTGCGCCGCGTCTGACGCCTTCTTCCCGTTCCGCGACGGCGTGGACGTGATTGCCGAGCAGGGCATCAAAGCGATTATCCAGCCCGGCGGCTCCATGCGCGACGAAGAAGTGTTCGCCGCCGCCGACGAACACGGCATCGCGATGGTGATTACCGGCGTGCGTCATTTCAGGCATTAAGACAATGGTTTGAACACAAAGGCCGTCTGAAAACCGATTGGGTTTTCAGACGGCCTTTTGTTAGTTTATTAATGAACAGAATGGTCATATCGGTTTGCTGTAAGTCTGCGTATTAAAGCATGAGAAATAACGCGAAACCGTTATCCGATTATTCTTTATTCAGGCAGTAAATAGCCTTTTTTCTGTAAATCGACCAAGCAGTTGGTTACGATGTCATCGGTAACCTGCGTAAAAGCCGTTTGCAAATTGCTTTGCACCGTCAAGCCGCTTGGCGGTGCCGTATTGCCGATTGTAGCGATAATGGCATGAGGATAAGTTTCGCTGGAAAGAATTTTATTGCGGTCGGCATAGCGACATACAAATTCATAGCCGTCTTGTGTGGTGCTGCCGGCCATGCCCAGCGTTAAACCGGTTGCGAGACCTTGACCGACTGCACCGCGTGGATTGGCAATGTTATTTGCAGAAACTTTGAACGTATGTTCGGCTTGAGCCATCGGTACGGCGACACGGCTGTTTTTTAATGATTGTTCAATATTTGCTAGCAGCAAAGGATTAACATTCGGAAGAGGTGTACCGTTTCGGGAAAAATCGGCTTCTACGCGCAGAGCAAAAGGTTGAGCCGGAATTTTTAATTCACTTTTCGGATGTTTTTGATGTGAGGGGGAAGTGTAAGCGTGTATAGAGACGCAGGCACTCATGGAGAATGCCAGAGTAACGGGAAGTAATACTTTGAAAAACATAAATTTTCCTTTTAGTTATTAAATAGGCCGTCTGAAAACCGAACTGCATTTTCAGACGGCCTCTCTACAATTAAGGATGCGGTTTGCTGCAATTGCCGGAAGCGGCCATATTCAGGCTTTGCACGGCTGCTTTGCCTTGCGCTTCAGAAACCTGTTCCAGATTCGCTCCGCCGACAAAAGCCCCCATTTTGATGTATTGGCGCACAAAATAATGTTTGCCCGCTTCGGCTTGCAGGTTCAGGACATTGGGCGAAAATTCCGATTCGGTGGCGACGGCATGGGTTTGGCCGCCTGCGATTTCGGTGCGGAAGAAAATACCGCGCGAGGATTCGCCCAAGCATTTTCCGTCAACCCAAATATCCTTTTTCAACCCCCCGCCGACAATAGAATTGTCGCGGTACACATACAGACCGGCATTGCCTTCGCTCGGAGCGGCGAAGGTTTTTGCCTGTACCGCTTCTTCCGTCGGCGCATGGCTGACGGTGGCGCAGCCGCTCACGGCCAAAACAGCGGCGGCTGAAAGAACAGGGATAAGTTTCATCATATTGTTTCCTTTGTAAAAGTGAGGGAACGGCCTGAGGCCGTCTGAAAAAGCCGTCGGGCGGACACGGCGTACGCCCGACGGCTCGGGTCAGCCGACGATTTGCGCGGCGGTAATGGCCGCGTCATTGTCGAAACGGGCAAACACAACGGTGCTGTCGCCGCCTGCCGCGCGGTAGGCCAGCGTCTGCGCGTCGTGGTCGAACACCAGACCGCTTTGTCCGGCATCGTCTGAAAATAACTTGTCCCATGCGAAACCTTCGTCATGGTCGGAGAACAAACCGCGCAAACCGGCCAAGTCAAGTTTGTCTTCGCGGATGTCGAAATCGGTAATGCGGTCGGCTTGGCCGCCGGCAATATCCGCGGCGGTGAAGACGAAGGTATCCGCACCGGCGCGGCCGCTGATGGTGTCGCTGCCGAGATTGCCCCACAAACGGTCGCTGCCGCTGCTGCCCGTCAGCACATCGTTGCCGTCCGTACCCGACAACACCGCCGTGCCGCGGTGTGCGGAAGCAGAAAACGCGTCCCAATCGAAACCGTCGGGTTTCATCTCGGTTACACCGTTTTCAGACGGCCTGTACACCGTCTCTCCGCCTTCGCGAACCGCCGCCATTTCCACCCCTTTGACCGACAACACCGTACCGTCGGCAGCTTCGGTCTGCACCACCGCCAAAACCGGCCGCAAATCGGCGGTCTGCGCAGGTTCGGTAACGGCATAAGGCACGCTGTCGGCGCGATTGCCGTCTGAGTTTAATTTGGCTTCAAGGCCGTCTGAAAAACCGTCGTCGTCGGTATCTTGGGTATATGAATGCGTTCCGACGCGCAGCTCCTGATAGTCGCTTAATCCGTCTTTGTCAGAGTCGGTATTTTTGTATGCGGTTTCTTGATTTTTGTCTACTCGGTAACCTTGGCTGAAATATTTTTGGACTTCGGTGCTGGTTTCGTAGAAATTGACTAGGTCGTGCTTATTCCAGCCGTCTTTGTCTGCGGCTGTATTGTCCAGGAAAATAGTGTTTTTATAAGTACCTAGGCCGTTAAAGGTTAAAACAGTTTCCGCACCTTTTGCCCCACCTACCGTTGCACCCACGGTCGCTCCGGCTTTTGCCCCTGCCAATACTAAAGGCGCGGCCGCTCCACCTGTAAGGATAGTTGCACCAAGGCCTAACAGCGCACCCCAGAACCCTCCTTTAATCGCTGGTTTTACCGCGTCTGCAACTCCTGCTGCTACGGTAGCAGCGGCCTGATATGCTATCGGAACATCTCCGCTGCTTAACCATTCTCCGTTAATAACATAAGAATTTGTTTTATAAGTAATACCTGATTGATTGGTAAAATGCGCATCATAAATCCGCTCTTGTGAAAACTGTTCGGAACGCGCCAGCGCGGTGTGCAAATCAGAAGTCGAGCTGCTGTCTGTGGTAATTTTGGCCGTATTAAACAGTACGCTGCGGACAAACTCATCTTTAAACGGGGAATTTTGTACCGTATAGGCAGCAAAATACTGCGCCAGATAACCGCCTAAGGAATGTCCCGTCGAATAAATGTGGTCAGGGTTATATTGCTCCAGCTTACTGATGATTTCATTCATTTCTTTGGCTTGCGTAGGCGTGTCTCCTTGAGCAAGCTTTAATCCGGCGGTTGCGTCTTGCAGGGCTTTTGTACCGCGGAATGCCACCACAACATTTTGATAAGAGCCGTCGGTTTGTTTGCCATTGCCGAAAATGACGTAATCCAAACCGCTGCCAAACCATTCACCTTTGTTGACTACTTCCAAAACGTCCCAATGATTTTGGTATTCGCTGATGTCAACCTGTCCGTTCAAATTTGCCTTGATGGAATCGATTTCAACGCTGCCGGCTTTTTCGCTAAATGCTTGTTGTAAAGCAGCCTTGCCTTCAGTCGCATAAGCCAAAGTAGAAAACATCCGCAAATCGCGGTCGGAAACGTTCCACATATCCGGATAGCGGTCTTTGCTGTCAATCAGGCCGTCGCCGTCGCTGTCTTTTTGAAACGCCGTGTTGATATTTTTGGCGGTTAACTTGGGATTCTCGGCGATGAATTTGTTTAAGCGGTCTAAATCACTTTCAGACGGCCTGCGGTAAACTATTCTGTTGCTTTCAGACGGCATGGCGGAAGCGGTGCGGTATTCCAATGCGGACAAATCCACGCTGTCCTGTTTGGCGGTCGTCAGGGTAACGGTAGCGCCGTCGCCGTACAGAATACGGGTGGTTACGGTTTCGGCGGCATCGGTATTTTCAGACGGCATGGTGTTTTCGGCAGCGTCTTTCTCGGCAGCGTCTTTCTCGGCAGCGGCTTTTTCAGCAGCGGCTTTTTCAGCAGCGGCTTTTTCAGCAGCGGCTTTTTCAGCAGCGGCTTTTTCAGCAGCGGCTTTCTCGGCAGCGGCTTTCTCGGCAGCGTCTTTTTCGGCAGCGTCTTTCTCGGCAGCGGCTTTTTCGGCAGCGGCTTTTTCGGCAGCGGCTTTTTCGGCAGCGGCTTTTTCGGCGGCGGCTTTTTCGGCGGCGGCTTTCTCGGCGGCGGCTTTCTCAGCGGCGGCTTTCTCGGCGGCGGCTTTCTCAGCGGCGGCTTTCTCGGCGGCGGCTTTCTCAGCGGCAGCTTTCTCAGCAGCGGCTTTCTCAGCAGCGGCTTTCTCAGCAGCGGCTTTCTCAGCAGCGGCTTTCTCGGCAGCGGCTTTCTCGGCAGCGGCTTTCTCGGCAGCGGCTTTCTCAGCAGCGGCTTTCTCAGCAGCGGCTTTCTCAGCAGCGGCTTTCTCAGCAGCGGCTTTCTCAGCAGCGGCTTTTTCGACAGAGGCTTTGTCAGTTGAGTTATCCGCTTGTTTGTCGCCGCCTTTTCCACCACCGCCGCCGCCTGCAAAGGCTAGGGGAAGGCCGAGTGCCAACAGGCCGCCGGCGATTTTGAGCGGGCGGTAGTTCGGTATGTGGACTTCTTCTGCGGTTACGGGTTCGGAAGAGGGAATGTGAATGTCTTGGGGAACGGTGTCGGCGTTGTACACCGGATAGACGGGGGTTTCGTTGGGAAGGGGAGGTGTAAGGGATTCGGCGGGTTCTTGAGTGAACGGCGCGTATTCTGCGGCGGTCAGTCCGTCAGTTGGTTGGTTGGTTGGTTGGTTGGTTGGTTGGTTGGTTGGTTGGTTGGTTGCAGTATGGTTTCTGTCATGTGAGTTCCCCTGTTTGCTTGTAAGTTTGAGTAAAGTTAAATCAATTTACGCATTATGGGAATGTTTGTTATTTAAGTCAATATCAATAAATAGAATGTTGTTTTTTTGAAAGTAACGCCCGAATGATAAAAGGCCGTCTGAATGTTCAGACGGCCTTGATGTTTGATTTGAATGACTTGTGCTTAGAATACGCTGCGCAAAATCAGGAAGCAGATTACCGACAGTATCGCGGCGGAGGGCAGGGTAATGACCCAGGCAAGGCCGATGGGTTTCATCAAGGCCCAGTTGGCGTTGCGGTTGACCAAGCCGATGCCCAAGACCGCGCCGACGAGAATGTGCGTACTGGAAACGGGCAAGCCCAAGAGCGATGCGCCCATGACGACCGAGGCGGCGGCGAGTTCGGCGGTAAAGCCGGAAGCGGGGTGCATTTCGGCGAGGTTGGTGCCGACGGTTTGAATCACTTCTTTGCCGATGAACCACAGGCCGACAATCAGGGCGATACCGAATGTGAGCATGGCGATGGCGGGAACGGGTGATTCGGAACCGATTTCGCCGGTGCGCAATACGTCCATAATGGCGGCAAACGGGCCGATGGCATTGGCGATGTCGTTCGCGCCGTGGCTGAAGGCGAAGCCTGCGGCGGTAAACACCTGCATCCATGAGAACATCAGGAAGGTGGATTTGCCCAGGTCTTTTCGTTTCAGCGTTTTGGCGTAGATGAAGGTCGCCATCCACACCGCCGCGCCGATCATGCCGATCATCAGGAAGTTGCCGACGTTGCCGATGCCCAAATGCAGGTTTTTCAAACCTTTGAAAATCAGCATGGACGAAATCATCATCGCGCCGACGGAGGCGATAAACGGTACCCAGGATTGCAGGGCTTTGTAGGTGTCGATGCTGTTTTTGCGGCTGTCGATTTCGTACAGGCCTTTATAGTAGGCCGATTCCAGCTCTTTCGGATCCAAATCGGGGTCTTCGTAAATCTGCACGTCACGCGCCATCGCCGAGGCGGCTTCGATTTTGTCGTGTTCGCTCAAGCTTTCAAAGGTCTGGCGGTGCTGCTCTTTGTAGGCTTTTTTCTCCTGCTTGATTTGTTTCAGGCGTTCGTCGGCGGCGGCGTTGTAGTCGAGAACGTGTTTTTTGATTTGGGCAAACAGCAGGTAGGAAACGAGGCCGCCCAATACCGGCGACAACACCCAGGAAATGGCGATTTGTGCCAAGCGATCCCATTGGAGAAGGGAGAAGGCATCCGAACCGCTGCCGATCAGCCCCAAACACAAGCCACTGCCGACGATACCGCCGATAATCGAGTGGGTGGTGGAAACCGGCCAGCCTTTTTTGGTGGCGAACAAAAGCCACAAAGCCGAAGCGAGCAGGGCGGACATCATGATGTACACGAACTGCATCGGCTCGAGATTCATCGCGTTCAAATCGATGATGCCTTTGCGGATGGTGGCCGTTACCTCGCCGCCGGCGATTACCGCGCCGCTGACTTCGAACACCGCCGCCACCAACAAGGCCTGCGTGATGGTCAGCGTACCTGCGCCGACCGATGTGCCGAAAGAGTTGGCCACGTCGTTGCCGCCGATGTTGAAGGCCATGAATACGCCGAACAAAGTCGCCAGCAGGAAAAGCACGGTATGGTTGCCGCCGGTGTAGCCCAAGCCCCAGATGATGAAGTAGCCGACCGCACCGATTAGCAGCGCGGCAAATATGGCGTTGATTTTTTTGACATTCGAATCCAAAGGAGCCGTGCCCATGATTTTTCCTTATAAAATGGAAAGGTTTTAAATGTTGCCACTTTAACCGCGTTTTGTGACAGTTATGTGACAATGTTAAATTTTGTTGGGTATAGTTACCGAATACATTAAAATTTTGATGGGATTATGGAAAAATGATGAGCAAAATGACGGTGGTTGCCGTATCGGTTTTTATGCCGAACGGATGCGGCCATGCCCGTAGCGGCGGGTTTTGGGCGACTGACGGCGGCACGGCGGACGGGATAACGACGTCGTTCCGCCGGTAGGCAAAATGCGGTCAAGGCCGTCTGAAATATTGTCGGGCCGTTGCAAAACGGATGAAAGTATTTCAGACGGCCTTTTGCCGCGCGGCGGTCATGCGCCGGCAATAAAAGCGATACTAGGCTGTTTTGAGGCAGGTTTTTGGCATAGTTTGCGAATTTTCATGGAACTTTACAATTAGTCAAAAGTTTGTCATTTTAAATTGGCATTAAATATCAATAAATCAAAAAATCGAAGTTTAAATTTACGCTAAAATCCGGCTTTCCGTAATTTTAAGGCCGTCTGAAAAAAAGACGGGTAACACAATGTCCCAAAGTCAAACACACACTTCCGCATCCACCTGGCAAAGCCGCATGAGCGCGCTGGGGCCGGGTATCCTGATGGCTTCGGCGGCCATCGGCGGCTCGCATCTGATCGCCTCCACGCAGGCCGGCGCGTTATACGGCTGGCAGCTGGCCTTAATCATCATTTTGACCAATGTCCTGAAATATCCGTTTTTCCGCTTCAGCGCGCACTACACCATGGACACGGGCAAAAGCCTGGTGCAGGGTTATGCCGAAAAGAGCCGCTTTTATTTATGGGTGTTTACCCTGTTGTGTTTCGTTTCGGCAACCATTAATGCCGGTGCGGTGGCGGTTGTGACGGCGGCGATTGTCAAAATGGCCCTGCCGGGTTTGGGTTTGGAAACCGGCGTGATTGCCGCACTGGTGATGCTTTCCTGCCTGCTGATTCTGATGAGCGGCCAATATAAGGCTTTGGATAACGTGTCCAAAGCAATCGTAGCCAGCCTGACGGTGGCGACGATTGCCGCCGCCGGCATCGCCATGTCGCGCGGTATGCAGATGCAGCCTGACTTTATCGAGCCGACGCCGTGGACGCTGGCGGGTTTGGGTTTCATTATCGCCCTGATGGGGTGGATGCCCGCGCCGATTGAGATTTCCGCGATTAACTCTTTGTGGGTGACGGAAAAGCAAAAAATCCAACCTTCCAGCTACCGCGACGGCATTTTCGATTTCAACGTCGGTTTTTACACCAGCGCGGTGCTGGCGGTGGTGTTTCTGGTGTTGGGCGCGTATGTGCAATACGGCAACGGGGAGCAAGTTCAGATGGCCGGCGGCAAATACATCGGCCAACTGATTAATATGTATGCCGTGACCATCGGCGAATGGGCGCGTCCGCTGGTGGCGTTCATCGCGTTCGCCTGTATGTACGGCACCACGATCACCGTGATCGACGGCTACGCCCGCGCGGTATCCGAATCCGTGCGCCTGATCCGCCATAAAGAAAGCGTCGGCAAAGGCGAATTGTTCGGCTGGTATCTCTGGGTGGCCGGTAGCGGTTTGGCACTGATTTTGTGGTTCAACAGCGCGATGGCGGAATTGCTGAAATTCGCCATGATTTCAGCCTTCTTGGCCGCACCCGTGTTCGCATGGCTGAACTACCGCCTGGTAAAGGCCGACAAAAAACACAAACTCTCCAAAGGCATGGAAGCCTTGGCGATTGTCGGTTTGATTTACTTGGTAGGCTTTGCCGTCTTGTTCCTGCTCAATTTCGGCGGATTGCTCGGTTAGGGCAAATACGCACAAAGACTTAAAGGCCGTCTGAAACGTTTCAGACGGCCTTTTCGATTTTTCAATTGCGGATATATCAAGTCGCTTTATATAATCCAAAACACAACAGCACATACCAAGGAGAAAAACATGGATTTGAATCAAGCATTTGAAGCGTTGAGAACGCGAGACGACGTTACCGTCGGCGCAGACTGGTTCCAAGGCCGTTCGCTCTTCGGCGGGGTAACGGCGGCTTTGATGCTGGCCAAATTGCAGCATATTTTAGACAAGCCGCGCCGACTGCGCTCGCTGACGGTCAATTTTGTCGGCCCCGTCAATGCCGCCGAAGCCGTCCATCTGGACGCACGCGTGTTGCGGGTGGGCAAGTCGGTGGTGCAGGGCGAAGTGCATCTGACGCAGGGAAATGAAGTGCTGGCGGTGTTGTTGGCGAGTTTCGGCGAGGCGCGCGAATCCAAAGTGGTTCAGACAGCCTCGACGCCCGCACCCAAATGGCAGCCGCCGCAGGATTTGCCGACGCAGCGCGATTTGGGCGGTTTGGAGTTGGCATTTCTGCATTATCTGGATTTGCGCTGGGCGGAAGGGGCGCAGGCATTCAGCGGCGCGCAACAGGCTGCTTTCGGCGCGTACACCCGTTTCCGAAACCAAAGCGGCGCGTTTACCGTGGCGCATCTGATCGCCTTGGCCGACGGCTTCCCGCCCGCGCCTGCCGCGCTGCTTGACGACATTGCGCCGATGAGCAGCCTGACATGGACGCTGGAGCTGCTGCACGAACCGCAGGACATTTCGCTGGAAGATTTCTGGCAGTATGCGGTACGCACCGATTATGCGGCCGAAGGCTACGGCCACACCGAAGCGCGGATGTGGGACAAAAACGGCGTGCTGACGCTCATCAGCCGCCAAACGGTGACGGTGTTCGGGTAGGCCGTTACCGTTTGGACCTGAAATCCGTCATGAGCCGCGCAAGTATGCCGCGCGTTTTCTGCGCAGCGGGGCCGTCTGAAAAGGTTTTCAGACGGCCTTTTTATATCAATCTAAATGATAATGAAATGATGAAAATGATTCGTGTGATTCTGTTTTCAAATTCGGATTTATAAAAATAAAATCGTTTATATTCATTTTGTTAATCGGATTTTATGGGCGGGTGTGTAAAATTGGCGGATAGGGCTTGAAATGTCAATTTAATTAATATTATACTCAAGCCGTGTTTTCAGCCGAACGTCAGAATATTTCCGAAGGAGAGAAACCATGTCATACGAAAACCGCTGGCAGACCGTGAAAGTCGCCGTCGAAAACCAAATCGCCTGGGTGTCGCTCAACCGCCCCGAAAAACGTAATGCCATGAGTCCGACGCTCAACCGCGAAATGGGCGAGGTATTGGAAGTGCTCGAGCAGGATGCGGATGTCGGCGTGGTGGTGATTACCGGCGAGGGCAGCGCGTGGACGGCGGGCATGGATTTGAAAGAGTATTTCCGCGAAACCGACGGCCTGCCTGAAATCGCGCAGGAAAAAGCCCGCCGCGAAGCGTGCAGATGGCAATGGCAGCTTTTGCGGTTTTACAGCAAGCCGACCATTGCGATGGTCAACGGCTGGTGTTTCGGCGGGGCGTTCTCGCCGCTGGTGGCCTGCGATTTGGCGGTTGCCGCCGACGAAGCCGTGTTCGGCCTGTCGGAAATCAACTGGGGCATTCCGCCGGGCAACCTGGTGAGCAAAGCGATGGCGGATACCGTCGGCCACCGCCAATCGTTGTATTACATCATGACCGGCGAAACCTTCAACGGCAAACAGGCCGCCGAAATGGGACTGGTGAACAAGAGCGTGCCGCTGGCCGAATTGCGCGGCGAGGTGGAAAAATTGTGCAAGGTGCTGCTGGAGAAAAATCCGGTGGTGCTGCGTTATGCGAAAAACGGCTTCAAACGCTGCCGCGAGCTGACTTGGGATCAAAACGAAGATTATCTGTACGCCAAGCTCGACCAATGTCTGTTCCGCGACCCCGAAGGCGGCCGTGCGGAGGGTATGCGCCAGTTTTTGGATGAAAAATCCATCAAGCCGGGCTTGCAGACTTACAAACGGTAAGGTTGAATTAGGCCGTCTGAAAATTTTTGCGATGGCGTAATGTTGCTTTGTGAGGACGAGCCACCCTCTCCCTAGCCCGCTCCCGCGGGCGGGAGAGGGGAAGGATTGCGAGAGCCTTGCAGTTTCCTTAACACACAAAAAGATTCATTCAGAGCAATCTAAATATGGATGCCGTCTGAAACGTTTCAGACGGCCTGAAACAACAGGAGCATTTTCATGAATCAAGTCAATTTGTTTATCAACGGCGAGTCGCGTCCGGCGGCGGACGGTAAAACGTTCGAGCGTTTCGGTCCTTTGAGCGGCGAGGCGGCGACGGTTGCGGCGGCGGGTAAGGCGGCGGACGCGGTGGCGGCGGTGGAAGCGGCGGCCAAGGCTTTTCCGGTTTGGGCGGCGCTGCCGCCGGGCGAAAAGCGCAACCGTCTGCTGAAAGCGGCGGATTTGCTGGCGTCGCGGGCGGACGAGTTTGTCAGAATCGGCATCGACGAGATGGGTTCGAGCGGCGCATGGTACGGTTTTAACGTGCATCTGGCGGCAAACATGCTGCGCGATGCGGCGGGCATGGTGACGCAGATTCAGGGCAATGTGATTCCGAGCGACGTGCCCGGTCGCATGGCAATGGGCGTGCGCGTGCCGTGCGGCGTGGTGGTGGGCATGGCGCCGTGGAATGCGCCGGTGATTCTGGCGACCCGTGCGTTGGCGATGCCTTTGGCCTGCGGCAATACGGTGGTGCTGAAAGCGTCGGAAAACTGTCCGGCCACGCATGAATTGTTGGTGCGCACTTTGAGCGAAGCCGGTTTGGGCGACGGCGTGGTGAACTTGGTGACCCACAGCGCGGAAGACGCGCCGGAAGTGGTGTCGGCGCTGATTGCCCATCCGGCGGTGAAACGCGTCAACTTCACCGGTTCGACCCACGTCGGCAAAATCGTCGCCAAACAATGCGCGGAGTATCTGAAACCGGTGGTGTTGGAACTGGGTGGAAAAGCCCCCGTCATCGTGTGCGAAGATGCGGATTTGGACGAGGCGGCCAATGCGATTGCGTTTGGTGCGTTTTTCAACCAAGGCCAAATCTGCATGAGCACCGAACGCGTGCTGGTGCATGAAAGCGTGGCCGACGCGTTGATAGGCCGTCTGAAAGCGAAAATCGACGGTTTCGTCACCGGCGATCCGCGCGGACAAGTCCATATCGCCCATGTGGAAAGCAAACGCTCGGCCGACCGTATTTTGGCGATGGTGCGCGATGCGGAGGAAAAAGGCGCGAAAGCGATTACAGAATACCGGATCAACGGCACCGCCATCAGTCCGATTCTGCTCGACGGCATCGCGCCGGGGATGCAGCTTTATACCGAAGAATCGTTCGGACCGGTGTGTACGCTGGAGCGCGTGAAAGACGACGAAGAAGCGGTTGCCAAAGCCAACGATTCCGTGTTCGGCTTGTCGGCGGCGGTGTTCAGCCGCGATTTGGGGCGTGCGATGGCCATTGCGCGGCGCATCGAAAGCGGCATCTGCCACATCAATTCGGCCACGGTCGACGACGAAGCGCCGATGCCGTTCGGCGGCGTGAAAGAGAGCGGTTACGGCCGCTTCGGCAGCAATGCGTCGATTAACGAATTCACCGAATTGCGCTGGATTACCGTGCGGAGTACGCCGAAACATTATCCGATTTGAGTCTTTTGAAACGTAAGTGAAATTTCAGACGGCCCGATAAATAACCGGCCGCGAATGAAGCCACAGGCCGTCTGAAAATGCTGACTGAACACCATCAGAGGAGAAACAGCATGTCACAGGCAACATCTTATCTCGACTATCCCATCCGCCCCGTGAAACTCGGCGGCCATGAAGTGAGCGTGCGCCAAGAAGGCGGTACGTTCTACATCACGCCCGAAGAGGCATTGAAACCTTATCCCGAAACCTTGTCGCAGCGTCTCTATGAAAACGCGGAAAAATACCCCGACCGCGTGTTTGTCGCCCGCCGCGGCTCGGACGGCCGATGGCAAAGCTATACTTACGCACAAACGCTGCAAGCCGTGCGCAACATCGCGCAGGCTTTGCTGCCGTATGAATTGAGTGCCGGGCGGCCGCTGATGATTCTGTCGGAAAATTCCATCGAAACCTTCCTGCTCAATTTCGGCGCGATGGTGGCCGGTATGCCGCACGCCTACATCGCACCGGCTTATTCGCTCGTGGCCGACAGCCCCGACAAACTGCGCCATGTGATCGACATGCTCACGCCGGGCATGTTTTTCGCGGGCGACGGCAAAGGTTTCAGACGGCATCTCGAAGCCTGCGGCCAGCTCGGCAAACCGATTGTCACCACCACCGGCGATTTGGACGGCCATGCCTGCCTGAAATTCGAGGATTTTCTCAACACGCCCGCCACCGGTGAAGTGGAACGGCGTCACGCGCAGATTCAGGCCGGCGACATCGCCAAATTCCTGTTTACCTCCGGTTCGACCTCCTTGCCCAAAGTCGTGCCGACCACGCACAAAATGCTGTGCAGCAACCAGCAGATGCTGCGCCAGACCTTGGCCGAAATGGAAGACGAGCCGCCCGTATTGGTCGATTGGCTGAGCTGGCATCATACCTTCGGCGGCAGCCACAATTTAGGCATCGTGCTGTACAACGCCGGCACGTTCTACATCGACGACGGCCGTCCGACCCCCGACCGTTTCCCCGAAACCATCCGCAACCTGAAAGAAATTTCGCCGACTATGTACCTGAACGTGCCGGTGGCGTGGGCGCAGCTGGCTAATGCGCTGCAGGATGATGCCCAACTGCGTGACACCTTCTTTAAAAACGTGAAGCTGTTTTTCTTTGCCGGAGCCGCCCTGTCACAGGATTTGTGGCAGAAACTCTCCGACATCAGCTACGCGCATTGCGGCGAGCGCATCCGCATTATGGCCGGACTGGGCATGACCGAAACGTCGCCGTCCTGCACCTTCACCACGGGGCCGTCGAATCTGGAAGCCGGTTTTGTCGGTTTCCCCGCGCCCGGTTGCGAAGTGAAGCTGGTTCCGGTCGACGGCAAACTCGAATTGCGCGTGCGCGGGCCGCATGTGATGCCGGGCTACTGGCGGCACGACAATCCGCGCGGCAGTTTCGACGAAGAAGGTTTCTACTGCACCGGCGACGCTGTGCGCCTGCTCAATCCCGACAATGTCGGAGACGGATTGGTGTACGACGGCCGCATCGCCGAAGATTTCAAGCTGATGACCGGCACGTTCGTCAACGTCGGCGAGTTGCGCAACCGTATCCTGATTCACGGCAACGAATTGATCGAAGACGTGGTGCTGGTGGGCGAGGGCAAGGACGAAGTCGGCGTATTGGCCTTCCCCAAACCGACCGTCACCCGCCGCAAAAGCGGCTTGGACAACAATGCCGATTGGCGCGACGTGCTGCTCAGCGAACCGGTGCGGCAGTGGTTTGAAGACTTTATGGACAGAATCAACCAAGGCTATTCGGCCAGCTCCAAACGCATCGCGCGGCTTTATCTGATGGAGCACGCCGCCGACAACGCCGTGGGCGAGAAAACCGACAAAGGCAATCTGAACCAACGTCTGCTGCGTACCCGCCGCACGCAGGAAATCGAAGCCCTGTACGGCGGTGGGGAAGACAAGTTCCGTTTTGTGGCGCAATAAGGTTTCAGACGGCCTTGAAGCGGTTTGAGGCCGTCTGAAAAGCTTGCCTGGTTTGTCAGAAGTAGGGTAGGCACTCGCTGTCCACGCAAATTTTAAATGGAAGACGGTTGGTCGGTTTAAGGCATTTGGTGGGCATGAATGCCTACCCTACCTCTTCTGTAACCTGCTCCCTCTCCTGCGCTGTGTGCGGGGGAGGGTTGGGGTGGGGTTATGTTTCGCTGGAAACATAAAATGTAAGAAATAACCGGGTTGTTTACACAACAGGTTGAGAAAAATAATCCTCCAAAGTCTCAAAAGGCGTCCTGCCTTTCAAGCTGCCGTGCGGCTTGACCGTATTGTAGAAATTCACAAAGCGGCACAATTCCCTGCGCCGGTGTTGCGCATCGTCAAATGTCTGCTTATCGTGCCACATCTCCATCAGCGTCCGAATCACCCGTTCCGCTTTGCCGTTGGTCTGCGGACGCGCAATACGGGTAAACTTCTGCACGATGTTGTTGCGGCAGCAGGCAGCGCCAAACGGGTGGGATGCATTGCCTTTGTATTCCACTCCGTTATCCGAGTATGCGCATTCGACGGTGTACGGGCAGCAGTCAATCACATCCCTCAACAGAAACTTGGCGGCACTGGCAGCCGTACGGTCGGGCAAGATGGCTGCGTACAGTTCGCGGGAGTAGTCGTCGATGGCGACAAACAGGTATTCGAACGGGTCGGCAACGCTTTGGTTTTTCAGCCGCGGCAACCGTTTGGTATCGAAATGCACCATTTCGCCGGGATAGGATTTGTTGTAGCGTTTAGCCTGTTTTTTGAGCTTTTCTTCGATGGCTTTTTCAACCTTAGCCAAACGTTTCATCCCGTATTTTGCTTGTTTGAACCGGTTGTTGGTACTGTTTTGCGGTGTGAGCAGCTGCAGCCGTGCGGCTTTGAGGATACGGTAGATGGTTACTCTGCTGACTTGGTATTGCCGGGCAAGTGAAGTAACGGTAATTTTATCCTGTGTATAGGCGCGCCAAACGGCTTGACGTTGGTGCGGTGTAAGTCGGGTATTTTTGTGGATGTTCATGGCAGTATTGTCTTTCAAATACTGTAAACAACGCTAGCTTTTCTTACACATAAAATCCTGTCGAAACAAAGTTAAACCCAAAAACACAAAACCAAGCAGGGGTAGGGTAGGCACTTGCTGCCCACACATAAATGGAAGGCGGTTGGTCGGTTTAAGGCATGTGGCGGGTATGAATGCACAAACTGCCTCAAGGCCGAAGCACCGCCCGCAACACAAAACCAAGGCCGTCTGAAAACGCAAAAATCCCTTTTCAGACGGCCTCAACGAAAAAACATAAAAACGCTGCAAAGGAGAATCGATATGGCAGCCGAAGGAAGAACCATACAGAACAGCGCCAAGATTACCTTGGCCATCTGTTTCATACTTGCGCTGATGGAAGGCTTCGACCTGCAATCGATGGGCGTGGCCGCTCCGATGATGCGCGAGGCGTTCCAACTCGACCCCAAACAATTGGGTTGGGCGTTTTCCGCCGCCACGTTGGGTACGCTGCCCGGCGCATTATTGGCCGGCAAACTGGCCGATATGTACGGCCGCAAGCCCATTCTCATCATCAACACCATTCTTTTCGGCATCATGTCGGTGCTGACCGCCCATGCCTATTCGTTCCCCTTGCTCTTGGGCGCGCGTTTCTTAACCGGCTTGGGTTTGGGCGGCGCGCTGCCGATTCTGATTACCATGGCCACCGAAGCCGTCAGCCCGAAATGGCGCGGCACGGCGGTAAGCATCATGTATTGCGGCGTGCCTGCGGGCGGCATCATTACTTCGCTGGTGGCGATTTCGCTGGCTAAAGAACTCGGGTGGGAATGGATTTTCTACGTCGGCGGTTTCGCGCCGCTGCTGCTGGTGCCGGTTATCTGGTTGTGGCTGCCGGAGTCGAAAGCTTATCTGCAAAGCAAACTCGAAGCCGAGCAGCGCAGCTTTTCCATCGGCCATATCCTGTTCGGCGAAGGGCGTTTTTTCGGCACGCTGCAACTGTGGATCAGCTTTTTCTGCACGCTGATTGTGCTGTATGTGCTGCTCAACTGGCTGCCGACCCTGTTTGCCGGCCAAAACTTTACCCGCGAGGAAATCAACTATGTGCAAATCGGCTTTAACGTCGGCGGCGTCATCGGCACGCTGGTGTTGGGGCTGTTTTTGGACAAACTCAACATCAAAGCCGTGGTGGTGTTGATTTACGCCGGTATGCTGGCCGCGCTGTATGCGCTGTCGTCAAGCGGCGAACTGGGCGGCATCATCGCCGCGACTTTGGCCTGCGGCATGTTCATCATCGGCGGACAAGGCGCGCTTTACGCATTGGCCGGAATGTTCTACCCGGCAGCCATCCGCGGCACGGGCGTGGGCACGGCGGTGGCGGTGGGGCGCGCCGGCTCGTTTGCCGGTCCGATTCTGGCCGGGATGATTTTGGGCGCAGGGCAATCGAGTTCCGCCGTCATCAGCGCGGCGATTCCGGTGATTGCCGTGGCGTTTGCCAGCGCGTTTGTCCTGGTTTTGCGCTTTAAGAAAAACCAAAACGCAAACGCCTGACACACGGTTTTCAGACGGCCCGCATCATAGTAAGGCCGTCTGAAAAGCAGTAAGATAGGTGCTTTGGAACACGATACGGAGCTACGGCGATGAAGCACGAACCTTGGGAAGACGGCAGCGGGCAGCCGACCGTCAGTTACAACATCGGCCGCCTCGACCGCCTGGTCAGCCAGCGGCTCGGCGAAGCCTTGAAACCGCTGGGCGTGAGCCTGCCGCAGTTTACCATGCTGTCGAACCTGCAACGGCGCGGCGCCACGGCCAATGCCGCGCTGGCGGCGCGTTCGTTCATCTCGCCGCAGGCCGCCAACCAGATTGTCAACACGATGGTGGAACACGGCTGGGTAACGAAACGCAACGATCCGAACCACGGGCGGATGGTGTTGATCGAGCTGACCGACAGCGGGCGCGACGTGTTCGCCCGCTGCATGAAAGAGGCGGCGGCGTTCGAAGCCGGAATGCTGCAAGGGCTGACCCCCGAGAGCGTGATGATGTTTAAAGCCACGGTGCAGCGGCTGCTGGATAATTTGCGCGGCGGTTGATACAGGCCGTCTGAAAAACAAAACCGTTTTTCAGACGGCCTCAATAAAAAATACAGAGAAAATCGATAAAGGAGAAAAACGATGTTGGGCACAATCGTCGCTTTATGCTGCTTGGCTGCGTTGGCGTTTTTCGGCGCACCGTTGTGGCTGTGGGTCGCTGTGGGCGTGTTCGGCCTGCTGTCGGGCATATTCGCGTGGTGGTTTGCGCTGCCGTGGCTGGCGGTGTGCGCGCTGCTGGGCGTGGCATCGCTGCGCGTGAAATTCGTCAGCCGTCCGGCGTTCAAGCTGTTCAAAAATATCCTGCCGCCGCTGTCGGCCACGGAACAGGCGGCGATTGATGCGGGTACGGTGTGGTGGGATGCGGAGATTTTCAACGGCAAACCCGATTGGCGAAAATTGTCGGGCTACCGCGACCCGAAGTTAACCGAAGAAGAGCAATCCTTTATCGACAACGAAACCGAAACCCTGTGCCAAATGCTCAACGACTGGCGGTTTACCCGTCACGATAAAGACCTGCCGCCCGAAGTGTGGCAATACGTGAAAGATCAGGGCTTTATCGCCATGATTATCGACAAAAAATACGGCGGCAAGCAGTTTTCCCATTATGCCCACGCCAAAGTGGCGACCAAAATCGCCAGCCGCAGCCCGGCCGCGGCCTACATGATTATGCTGCCCAATTCTTTAGGCCCTGCCGAACTGATTCAGCACTACGGCACCGACGAGCAGAAAGATTACTATCTGCCGCGCTTGGCCAAGGGCATCGACATGCCGTGTTTCGCGCTCACCAGCCCGTGGGCGGGTTCGGACGCGGGCGCGATTCCGGATACCGGTTTCGTCTGCTACGGCAGCTACACCGACCCGCGCGACGGTACGCGTCATGAAAACGTGTTGGGCGTGCGCGTGAGCTTTGAAAAACGCTGGATTACCATGGCGCCGATTGCCACGGTCATCGGTTTGGCCTTCAAATTGCGCGACCCCGATGGCTTGCTCGGCGGCAAGGAAGACATCGGCATTACCTGTGCATTATTGCCGACCGCGATGGAAGGTCTGTACCACCGACGCCGCCATTACCCGAACGAAACGCCGTTTTGGAACGGGCCGGTATGGGGCAAAGACATTTTCTTCCCGCTGGAATGGATTATCGGCGGCCGCGGTTACGCTGGACAGGGCTGGCGCATGTTGATGGAATGTTTGTCCATCGGCCGCTGCATTTCGCTGCCCTCGCAAGCAGTGGGCAATGCCAAACACGCCGCATGGACGACTTCCGCCTGGGTGGGCATCCGCCAGCAGTTCGGTTTGCCCATCGGTAAATTCGAGGGGGTGGCCGACGCATTGGCGCGCATCGGCGGCCACACCTACCAAATGGAGGCCACGCAAGATTTGGCGTTGACCGGTTTGGACTTGGGCGAAAATCCGTCGGTGATTTCGGCAATGGTGAAATTCAACAACACCGAACGCCTGCGCAAAGTCATGAACGACGCAATGGACATCCACGGCGGCCGCGCGGTGGTCGGCGGGCCGCGCAACTATCTGGCCGCCATGTACAACGCCGTGCCCATCGGCATCACGGTGGAGGGGGCGAACATCCTGACCCGCTGCCTGATGATTTTCGGGCAGGGCGCGTTCCGCTGCCACAACCATGTGTTGAACGAAATCGACGCGCTGCAAAAAGACGATGTGGGCGCGTTTGACCAAGCGTTTCAAAAACACTTGGTTCAAAGCGCGTCCAATGCCGCCCGCAGTTTCGTGTTCGGCATCACCTACGGCGGCGGCTACGCACCGACAAGCCCGCTGGCCTTCGCCTACAAACGGCTTAACCGCCTGAGCGCGGCGTTTGCCTTTGCCGCCGATGTCGCCATGCTGAGCTTGGGCGGCGACTTGAAACGGCGCGAGAGCCTGTCCGGCCGTTTGGCAGACGCGTTCTCCAATCTCTACATCGCCTCCGCCTGCCTGAAGCGTTTCGAGCGCGAGGGCAGCAAAGAAGCCGATTTGCCGCTTGCCGAATACGCCGTGCGCTTGGCTTTATACGAAGCCGAACAAGCCTTGGCGGGCTTGGTGCAAAACCTGCCCAACCGCTGCGCCGCCTTGCTGTTGCGCGTGGTGGTGTTTCCCTTGGGTAAACGCGAAAGCGCACCGAAAGACCAATTGGCGCATCAGGTTGCCGCCGATATGCAGCAGCACGGCGAAACGCTCGACCGCCTGACCCGCTTCCGTTTCCATCCGCAAGGCGATGTCGACAATGCCGACGAGCCATTGGCTGTGTTGAAACCGGCGATGGAAGCCGTGCGCCAAACATCCAAGCTGGAACAGGCCTTGCGAAAAGCCGAAGCCAAAGGCGGATTGAAAGCCGAAACGCCGTCTGAAAAAATCAGCGAAGCCGTGGAAAAAGGCCTGATAACGCCGGAGCAGGGCGAACAAATCCGCGAAGCCCGCCGCTTGGTGAAAATCGCGATTACGGTGGACGATTTCGATATGGATTTGAACGAAGCCAATCCGAAACCGTTTGAATTCAGGGTGTTTTGAGGGCAGTGGTCAGGGGTATCAAATACAGACAGCAGTTTCTCATCAGGCTGAAATTTGATTGTGTCTGCCCTGCAAAAAGGCCGTCTGAAAATTTTAAGAAAGCGGATTTCAGATAGCCTTTATGTTTATGAAATCCGCAGACGTGCGTACGGTTACGCCGCATGGGGCGGCTAACCGTACCTACGATTTGCTGAAGCCGTCTGAAAGGCTGATGTTTACGGCGTTTTCAGCCAAAAGCACCAACGGGCCGGACTGCTGCAATTGATCCCTCTCCTGCGCCCGGCGCGGGGAGGGTTGGGGAGGGGCGCAGAAACATTAAAATCTGCTGAAACTCAGGCAAAATGTACTTCTGCGAAGTACCCCCATCCTGACCTTCCCCCGCGCCGGGCGCAGGGGAAGGGACAGATTGCAGGAACTTCAAAATTTGGTGTCGAAAATCAACCGCCGGTTTTATGGATTTGATTTCATCCAACTTTTATTTTGAAGTTTTCATTTTTGGGGTGTGAAAACGTATTTTACAAAGACAAGGCCGTCTGAAAATCTGCTTTCATGGGAGGATTGCAGATAGCGCAAAGATGACTTGATAGATTAGGATAAAACAAGGCCGTCTGAAAACTGACTGCGTTTTCAGACGGCCTTGTTTTATCCGAACCTTACTTCTGGTTTTTCTCAATAATTTCCTGCAATTGCGGCATCGGGCTGTAACCGCTTTGCGTGCGGCCGTTCGGGAACACCAAAGTCGGCGTGCCGGAGAAGCCCAGCTGTTCGCCCAAAGACATGGTTTCGGCCACGGGGTTGTCGCAGGCTTTGGCGGCGGGCGGCGTTTTGCCCCCGCGCATCCATTCCGTCCATGCTTTGGTCGGGTTCGGCTGGCACCAGATGTTTTCGGCTTTGCGCTGCGCGTCGGGGTGCAGACTGGCGATCGGCATCATGAAGTTGTAAATCGTGATGTCGGTCATCTTGGCGAATTCGTGTTCCAGGCGTTTGCAGAACGGGCAGTCGGGATCGCTGAATACCGCGATTTTCAGCTTGCCGTTGCCGCGCACTTCCTTAATCGCTTTGTCCAAAGGCAGGCTGTCGAAATCGATTTTGTTCAGTTCCGCCGCGCGATCGTCGGTCAGGCTTTCGCGCGTGTTCACGTTAATCAGGTCGCCCACCAGCATATAGTCGCCTTTGGCGTCGGTGTAGATAATCTGGTTGCCGCTCACGACCACTTCGTAAATGCCCTGAATCGGGGTTTCGCCCACGCTCATCACTTTCAGGTCTTGGGATTCATAGACTTTTTCCAGCTTGGTTTTCAGCGATTCGGCCACGCTTTTGTCGGCGGCTTTGGGGGCGGCGGCGGAAGCGGCGGCAGCCGGTGCGGAAGACGAGCCTTTGTTGCTGACGGCGGTTTGGCCGCAGGCCACCAGAGGAATCAGCGTCAGAGGCAGTAATGTGTTGATTAATTTCAGTTTCATATCGGTCTGGTGAAGAATGGAAAAGGCGCATTGTAACAAAACTTTCCGTTAAGCGCAGATAAGTTTCTCACGGTATCGGTTGCTGATAAAATGGATTGTTGCAGGCCGTCTGAATATTCAGGCGGGGAAATACGAACCGATTGATTTTGCTCATGAATTATCACTACGTCGCCTTGAACGTGCCGCTTTCAGACGGCCTTTTGACTTATGCCCACCCCGAAGCCCTGCCTGCGGGTACGCGCGTGGTGGTGCCTTTTCGCAACAAACCGCAAATCGGCGTGGTGTGGGCAAACGGCATCGTGCCCGACATTGACACCGCCAAAATCCAAAGCATTCAGACGGCCTTTACCGACGAACCGCCGCTGCCCGACGACTGGCGCGCGCTGCTGGCGTTTACCGCGCGCTATTACCATTATCCGCTGGGGCAGGCCGTTTTTACCGCGCTGCCGCAGGGTTTGAAGGAAACCAAAGCGGCGGAGCTGCCCGAACCGCCGCTGTTTTACGCGCTGAACGAAACCGGCAGGGCGCAAACGCCGCCGCCCGAACGCTTCCGAAAAAAGCGCGCACTGTGGGACGCATTGCTTTCAGACGGCCTCACGCTCGAATCCCTGAAAAAAACCAACGCCCAAGCCGGCAAATTATTGGAAGAATGGGCGGAACAGGGCTGGATTGAACGCCGCGGAGCAGCCGCGCCGCAGTTAAGGCCGTCCGAACATGTTTTGAACGCGGCGCAACGGCAGGCCGCGCAGGACATTCAGACGGCCTTCGGGCGTTTCCAAACGTTTCTGCTTTACGGCATCACGGGCAGCGGCAAGACGGAAGTCTATTTCGATGCCGTCGCCGAAGTGTTGGCGCAGGGGAAACAGGTGTTGTTCCTGCTGCCCGAAATCAACCTCACGCCGCAGCTTTTGAAGCGCGTGCAAGACCGTTTTGCCGATGTGCCGACCGCCGTGCTGCACAGCCAGACCGCCGCCGGAAAACGCACGCAGGATTATTTGCGCGCCATGACCGGGCAGGCCAGGCTGGTTATCGGCACGCGGCTGGCCGTGTTCACGCCGATGGCGGATTTGGGTTTGATTGTGGTGGACGAAGAACACGACGCTTCGTTCAAACAAGACAACGAGCTGCGCTATCACGCTCGAGATTTGGCCGTTTGGCGGGCGAAGCAGAGCGGCTGCCCGATTGTGCTGGGCAGCGCGACGCCGAGTCTGGAAAGCTGGCACAAAGCGCAAAGCGGTGCGTACCGCCTGCTCGAATTGGCCGAACGCGCCCACGCCGCCGCGCAGTTGCCGCAGGTGGAGATTTTAAACGTAGGCCGTCTGAAACTGGACAACGGCTTTTCGCCGCAAGCCTTGAAATTGCTGAAAGAGAATTATGAAGCGGGCGGCATGTCGCTGGTGTACCTCAACCGGCGCGGCTTTTCGCCGGCTTTGTTTTGCGGCGACTGCGGCCATACCTTCGGCTGTCCGAACTGCTCGGCCAAGATGGTGCTGCATCAGCGCGCGCGGCAGTTGCGCTGCCACCATTGCGACCACCGCCAACCCGTTCCCTACAAATGCCCCGACTGCGGCAATCAGGATCTGACCGCCGTCGGCCACGGCACGCAGCGCGTGGAAGAAACGCTGCGCAATTTTATTCCGCAAGCCGCAGTCGTGCGTGTCGACCGCGACAGCACGGCGCACAAAAACGATTGGGCGGATTTGTACCGCCGCATCGCCGCCGGCGAAATCGACATTCTGGTCGGTACGCAGATGCTCGCCAAAGGCCACGATTTCGCGCGGCTGAATCTGGTCATCGTGCTGAACGCCGACGGCAGCTTATACAGTTCCGATTTCCGCGCGCCGGAAAGACTGTTTGCCGAACTCATGCAGGTATCGGGGCGTGCGGGACGCGCCGACAAAGCAGGGCGCGTGTTAATCCAGACGCAATTGCCCGACCATGCCGTGTTCGCTGCCGTCAAAGCGCAGGATTACCGCCTGTTCGCCGACAGCGAATCAGCCGAGCGCGAAATGTTCGCCATGCCGCCGTTCGGTTTTCAGACGGCCATACGCGCCGACGCGCCGAATGTGGCGCAGGCGATGGATTTTTTAAACGGTATCAAGGCGGCGGTTGAACCTTTGCTGCCGGAGGGCGTCTCCGTTTTCGGCCCCGCGCCCATGCTGATGGTGCGGCTGGCCGAACGCGAACGGGCGCAGCTTTTTCTCGAATCCGCCTCGCGCAAAGACCTGCACCATGCCGTGAGTCTGTGGGTGCAGGCCTTGCAGCAGAACCGCAACCACAAAATCCGCTGGAGCGTGGACGTGGACGTGCAGGATATGTAGCGTGAGGCCGTCTGAAAAATTTTCAGACGGCCTTTACGTTTCTTTAAAAGCCGCTAATTCAAAGCTAATTCGGGTTTGGTTTAATACACCCATCGAAACAAAACATTCTCTCTGAAAACAAAACACATCCCCCTGAAAGGAAACGCAATGAAAAAAATCATGTTGACCGCCGTGATGGCTTTGATGGCCGGCTCCGCTTTCGCCAACGACCGCATCGAACACCAAGTCGAAAGCGATCCGAAATACCAAGCCATTGCCGAAAAAGCCGCCAAAATGCTGGAAGCGCGCGGTTACCAAGTGCATGACGTGGATGCCGACGACCATCTGGGCAAACCGGCTCTGGACGTGGAAGCGGTAAAAAACAATCAGGAATACGACATCAAACTGTCTTATCCGGATTTGAAAATCATCTACGAAAAACGCGATTACTAAAATGAAGTGAACAGGCCGTCTGAATATTCAGACGGCCTGTTTATTTGTCTATGCCCTTTGAAAACAGTGCGGCCGGCAAGTGCCGTCATCAATTGCGCACATCCGTTATGCCTGCCTGTTCGGTTAACGGTAGCGGAACAGGGGCAAATACCGTTTTTACCGGAATATAAAAGTGAAAAAGTACCCGTGTGCAAAATTCTGCTGTTTTGTTTTTCAGGTAAATAATATCCGTTTGTCGCTGATACAATCCGCTTGTCGTTGTTTAAAAGCTACAAAACAGCCGTTCAGACGGCCTGTTTTTTATGAAAATCGAATTTTATCTTGCTAAGGACAGTCGGCAGGGGGAATAATCACACCAAGCCTTAATGCAGTGGTTTTACTGTTCGGAAAGTGGTTTTCCCGACGGTGAAAATCAGGCATCGGATAAAAAATCTGCCCAGGGGAAACAGGGTGAAAAGCTGTTCCGAAAGGCAGGGGAAAACACTCAACCAAATATAAAACAAGGAAACTTACTCATGAAAAAACTCTTCGTACTCTCTTCCGTGGCAGCCGCTCTGATGGCTTCCGGTTCGGCTTTTGCATTGACACCGACTGTTGCTGCTCCTGCAGCGGCAAATCCTGCTACTGCGGGTAAACAATTCAATGTTTCTGTTCGCATTCTTCCTGTTTGTGAAGTGGTAGTATCATCCAGCTCAAAACCGGACACTAATACACCTTGGGTTGCTGCTGGTGCAGATATTGATTTCGGCGAACATCAATCCAATGCTGGTGAACAGAGACAAATCAGCAAAGCTGCCGATGGTGCGGGTATTGAGGTGAAATGTACTAAAGGTACGCCTTACGGTATCGGTTTGGTACCGAGTAACGGTAATCTTATCGGTCAAGGTGTGATGAATGCGGTAACTTCCGGTAATGCCGACACGGTTCCTTATACACTGCATCAAGATGACAGCTATAACAAGGCGTGGGGTGATACTTGGAAAGTCAATACCAAAGATGTAGCTTCGGGTAATGGTTTCACTACTGCTGACAAACATATCGTTTATGCCAAAATCGACGATGGTGAGTTGGATAAGAAAGCCGACCGCTATACTGATACAGTAACCGTTAAAGTTTATTGGTAATTTTTCTTACAGAGTAACACCGTCTCATCAGACGTTACGTTCCTGCCGTTATTTCTGCACTTGCGGGAATAACGGCATCCATCTTTTGAACACCTGAAAAATATTCATTTTGGGTTTGCATAACAAAAAAATTTCAGACGGCATCAAGGCCGTCTGAAAAAATCACCGATACCGGCAGGAAAACGCAATGACACGATTCAAAAAACCATCCGCACTGCTCGGCTTGATGCTGGGCGCAGCTTTTCCGACCCTTCACGCGGCAGGGATGCAGATTACCCCCACGGGTTTGAGCCTGCCTGCCAAGCAACGGGCGGGGGTGTTTACGCTTTCGAATACGGGTAAGAAACCGCTGACCGCACAGGTGCGCGTGTTCCGCTGGACGCAGGATGCCGAAGGCAAAGACGTGCTGGTGCCTTCGCGCGACGTGCTGGCCAGCCCGCCGATGGTAAAACTGGCGGCGGGGGCGCAGCAGCAGTTTCGCGTGGTGCGGGCCAAGCCTGCGGCTCAGGGCGCGGTGGAGGAAGCCTACCGCTTGGTGGTGGACGAGCTGCCCGCTCCTGACGAAAAGCCCAAAAGCGGTCTGAATTTCGTGTTGCGCTATTCCGTGCCGGTGTTCCTGAACCAAACCGATTCTCCCGAAGCGAAGCTGCAATGGCGGGCTGCGTCGGCGGCGGGCGGCAAAACGCTGCTGACCGTGCAGAATACGGGCGGCGCATATGCCCAGTTGAGCGGCCTGGCCGTGAAAACGGGCAAGGGCGAGAAAAACCTGATCGGCGGGCTGGCGGGCTATGTGCTGCCCGGCAGCCGCGTGCAGTACACGCTGGATGCCGCGCCGTCGTCGTTCGGTAAAGGCGGTTTTTCCGTCAAGGTCAACGGCAGGGCATTGCAGCCGGAGGTACGGTTTGCCGCGCCCTGACGCTGCGTTTCCCTTAAAACAGATTGTTGTCGGGGTGTGGCTGTGCTTGTGCACGCTTCAGGCATCCGCGCAGCAGGATGCGCCCGCAGCGGCTGTTCATACGGCGGAAAAGCTGACCATTTACCCGCAGGTAACGGTAAACGGCAGCCTTTCAGACGGCGCCTATCCTTTTTTGCAGGACGGCGAACGTTTGTTTGTCCGTCTTGCCACGCTTGAGGCGATGGGCATCAAGGTGCCGTCTGAAAACCTGAAAACCGCCCGCAGTACGGCAGATGCCGCTGCCGACGGCGGCATCGGTGCGTCCGTACAAACCGCATCCGAAACCGCCGAATCTGAAGCTGCCCCCGAAGCGGCCGCGGACGGCAAAAACGTATCCGAAGCGGCGGGGCAGGGCGTTTCAGACGGCCTGAATACGCCGTCTGAAAATCCGTCCGACCCAACATCCGAACCGTTAACCGAAGCGCAAACCAAACCGCAAACCGGAGCC
The DNA here is from genome assembly GCF_047837985.1 of Neisseria sp. CCUG12390. Classification (GTDB taxonomy): domain Bacteria; phylum Pseudomonadota; class Gammaproteobacteria; order Burkholderiales; family Neisseriaceae; genus Neisseria. The sequence goes on along the minus strand of NZ_CP181244.1, from coordinate 1,970,757 downwards.
GTGCCGGAAGGAAAACCGCATGACGCTTCGGCTGAGCAGGCCGGCAAGCCGTCCGAACCGGAAAGCGGCAGCGGCAAACCGCCTGTTCAGACGGATGATACCGCAGACAAAACATGGTTCGAGCTGTCGGCCATTCCGCGTTTGGAAGTGCGCTACAACGCCGCCGAGCAAACCCTTGCGCTGACCGCGCCGCTCGAGTGGCTCGACCGTCCCGTTACCCGAATCGGTGGCGATCAAGACGAAGCCTACGCCGTCGCCCGCCCGGGTTTCGCGGGCGTATTGAACTACGATTACAACCATACCCGCAGCAGCGACGGCAGCAGCCAAGGCATTTTGGCCGAAGCCCGTTTGGCCACGCCGTTCGGCTATCTGAGCCACAATCACATTTGGAACGAAAACCGTTCGTCGGCAGGCGGCGGCAGGTCGGATACTTCGCGTCTCGACACCTATTGGCGCAGCGTTTGGGCGGAAAAAGGACTGGCCTTTACCGCGGGTGATTTGACCACGGGCGGTATCGGCGGCAGCGGCGGTTCGCGTTTGGGCGGCATCAAACTCGAACGCACTTACAGCGTGCAGCCGTGGCGCAACACCGCCCCGCTGCGTACTTTTTTGGGCGAAACCACGTTGCCCGGCACGGTCGATCTGTATCTGAACGGCGTGAAGCAGTACAGCCGCGAAGTGTCCGCGGGCGGTTACGAAATCATTTTGCCCCCCAGCGTGAGCGGCAGCGGCATGGCGCAGGTGGTGGCCACCGACGTACTCGGCCGCACCGTGGTCGTCGATATGCCGCTTTACGGCGGCAGCGGCCTGTTGGCCAAAGGCTTGAGCGAATGGTCGCTCGAAGCGGGCTATCTGCGCAAAGACTACGGCATCAAAGATTTTTCCTATGATAAACAGCTGGTTGGCAGCGGCACCTTGTGCTACGGCATCAGCAGCTTCCTGACCGCCCAAGTTCATGCCGAAGGCGGGGGCGGCTATCGGAAATTCGGCGCGGCGGCGACATCGGTGCTCGGTTCGCTCGGCCAGCTCGACCTCAGCCACACGCAGAGCTATTTCAAAGGACACAGCGGCGGCTCGAGCAGCGCGTTTTTCAGCACCAGCCGCAGGAGATGGTCGTTCGGTACGGGTTTCAGCGTGAGCGACGACCGCTATACCGGCATGGGCGTGATTCTTTCCCCCGCCGATTATGCGCCCGAAAACAGGAAAAACCGCACCGCTTCCGTTTCCGCAAGCTGGAACGGCAACCTGGCCGGTTCGTTCAACGCGTCCTATGTTTACAGCCGCAGCGGCAGCGACAAGGCCGACAAAATCGGCACGCTGGGCTGGAACCGCAATTTCGGCAACCGCGTCAGCGCAGGCATCAGCGCAAGCAACAATTTCAACGGCAGCAAAGAGCGCAGCATCTACGGCAGCCTGTCGTTCAGTTTCGACAAAGGCTATTCGTTCAACGTGGGCGGACGGCGCGACAACCTCGGCAGCAACGCCTACAACCTCAGCCTCAACAAATCCGGCAGCGGCCTCAACAGCCCGTCGTGGGGCATCGGCTGGGAGCGCGAAACCGACGACGACCGCAGCAGCGGCCGTCTGAACGGCCACCTCAGCGTCAACACCCAATACGGCGACCTGCGCGGCGGCGTGTACGGTACGGGCGGCCAAACCAACTACAACGCAGGCTGGCGCGGCGGACTGGTGCTGATGAAAGGCGGCCTGTTCGCCACCCGCCATGTCCACGACAGCTTCGCCGTCGTCGATACCCGCATCGGCGGCGTGCCCGTTACCCTGTTTGACAACCGCATCGGCAAAACCGACCGCCGCGGCCTGATGCTCGTCCCCAACCTGTCGGCCTACCGCAAAAACAACATCGGCATCGACATTACCGACCTGCCTTACGATATGAAGGCCGAGCGCGCCAAAGCCCAAGCCGTGCCGTCTGAAAAGTCCGGCATCGCCGTCGAGTTCAACATCAGCCGGATGCGCGCCGTTTCCCTGACGCTCAAAGCCCCCGACGGCGGCTTTATCGAAAGCGGCAGCATGATACAGGCCGACAACGGTCAACCCGCCGCTGTGGTCGGCTTCGACGGCCAAACCTTTATCGAAAACATCGGCGAAGGCCGCAACCGCTACACCGTCAACCGCGCCGACGGCGGCGGAACGTGCAGCTTCGAAATCGAATACCGCGAACCGTCTTCAGACGGCCTGCCCGATTTGGGCGAAGTGGTGTGCGGCGGATAGGCCGTCTGAAAAAGCACGGAACGGTTGCAAACCGCTTGGATACAAATGTTGCTTCTGTCATCGGGAAACGGCGGTGCGGTTTGATAAAGCCGGTCTGTTTGGTAGGAAACAATCCGTCTTCAGACGGCCTGAGACCTTCGAAAAATTGAGGTTAAACCTGAAAATCTATGTCCGTCATGAGCTGCGCAAGTCCGCTGTGCTCCCCCCGCGCAGGCGGGAATCCAGAATTTTAACTTTCTGTAATTCTGAAATATTCCTGAAACCGTCAGGTCTGGATTCCCGCCTGCGCGGGAATGACGAATGGGCATTTTTGAATATTTTCGGGTTTGCAAATGTTTCAGGCCGTCTGAAAAAAGCATGGAACGGCAGCAAACCGCTTTGATAAAGCCGATCTATCCGGTGGGAAACATCCTTTCAGACGGTCTGCCCGATACGGGGAAGCGATGCAGGGAACAGGCCGTCTGAAAAAGACAGCAGATTTGTTGGATACAGAGAAAATGAACAGAACAAACCGAACAGCTCACACAAAAAAAGCCGTATGGCAAAGAAGATTATTGACCGGTGCATTCGCAGCCGTGGCGGGGTTTTCGTTTCAGACGGCCAAAGCCGGTTGCAGGGTAACTATTCAAAACCCCGTCCGGATGCCCGCCGTCAATTTTGCGGAGAATACGGGCTTGGAAACCGTTATCGAACTGACGGCCAATTGCACTCGGAATACGAATGTTCCTATGGACAAGGAAAATACTTTTCACGTCTGTGTCGGCATGGATGGAAGCAGACATGGCATTAAGCAGGTTGCCCCCCGTTATCTGTACGTCAGCGGTAATAACCGAACCGCGGGATTGGCCTACGACATCTATACCGATCCTGCATATATCCATAGCATTTATTCCAATACCTATCTTCACGGCAATGAGCCTGCACGTATCCTGTACACAGCTGTTACCGTTCCGCCTGGAGTCAGTACGGCACAGGGGAAAATGCATGCTTATGTCAAGATAGAGCCGGGACAAAACGTACCGGCGTCTGCAGATCCTTACACCGCCAATTTCAGTCACGGGTCGGTGGCTGTAAAAGTCGGCGAAATAGGAGACTGTCGTAAGGATAGAGGGGGCTGGTCGTCCGATTTGAAGGATATTGGCGGTTTCGCGATGCAGGTTACCGTGATTAACAGCTGCAAAATCGAAGCCCCCGACAACATCGATTTCGGCGACCAGTCGATTCGTTCGAAAAACATGATCGGACGGACAGCGGTCAGGGTCAATTGCCCGAAAGACACGCCGTACACCGTCGGCCTGAGTTCCAAATACGGCGACAAAACGGGCAACGGGAAAATGAAGCACAAAAACGGCACCGCCCTGATTCCCTACGCCCTGCGCGCCAGCGCATCCCAAAACGGCGAATATTGGGGCGACAGCGGCAACGTCGATCAGCCCCGCGGCAGCCGTAAATTCATCGGCACGGGCACGCAGGAAGTCCACCCTGTTTACGCCACCATCGCCGACATCCCCGCCGACACCCCAGCAGGCGATTACGAAGACACCGTTACCGTGAACGTGTATTACTGATTGTCTGTGGTGCAGTCGGTTTGGTAGGTACGGTCAGCTTGGTAGGTACGGTTAGCCGCCCGAAGCAGCGTAACCGTACGCAAAACGACAAGGCCGTCTGAAAATTACTGTCCATCCGGTTTAATTTTCAGGAGGGAGGATTTCAGACGGCTTGGTATTTGATTTGAATGCGTACAGGAAGTACGTTTATCAGTAGGTACGGTTAGCCGCCTGAAGCGGCGTAACCGTACAAAACGACAAGGCCGTCTGAAAATCGAATTTTTCAGACGGCCTTTGATTTAATACGGGAGTTTCAGGCCGTCTGAAACGGGCGCGGCGGGTTTTTGCGAAGCTGTTCAAGCCTGTAGAAAGCGTTTGTCCAAAACCGCGCGTATCAGCAGGCCGTGTGCGAATTGGGTGCTGTCGGTCAGTTCCAAGCGGCCGCCGTAGCGTTTGGCGATGGTGTCGGCGATGGACAGACCCAAGCCCGTGCCTTGCTGCTCCGTGCCCAAAATGCGGTAAAACGGATCGAGTACGCGGCTGCGTTCGGCGGCGGGAATACCTTCGCCGTCGTCTTCTACCCATAAGGTCAAATGGCTTTCGGTTTCGTCGAAGCCCAGGTCGATTCGGCCGCCTTCGGGCGTGTAGAGAATGGCGTTGTCGGCGAAGATTTTCAGCAAGGTATAGATTTCGGTGTCGTCGGCGTAAAAGGTACAGTCGTTTTCCGTCGCCACGCCCAAATCCTGATTTTTGGCGGCGGCGTTGGGCAGCAGCTCCTGCACCACGCGACAGAACAGGTTTTGCACGCTGAGGGCGGTTTTACGGCGCGGGGTGTCGGCGGATTGGGCGCGCGCGAGGGACAGCAGTTGCTCGAGCAGGTGGCGGTTGCGGCTGATGCTTTTTTGAATCTGCTGCGACTGCGAACGCGCTTCGGTCGGCAAATCCATGTTGTTCAGGCGTTCGGCCTGTAGGGAGAGGGCGGTCATCGGGCTGCGCAGTTCGTGGGCGGCATCGGCGATGAAACGCTGCTGCTGGCGGATGTTTTCGTCGGTGCGGCCGAGCAGGTGGTTGATGGCGTGAACAAAGCCCCTGATTTCGCTGGGGAAATGTTCGTCGTTTAAGGGCGACAAATCATTGGCGGCGCGGCGTGCCAAATCCTGCGAGGCGGCATGAATCGGCCTCATGGCCTGATAAACCAGCCAGACGCACAGGGCGAGGATGACGGGCAGGGCGGTCAGAATCGGGACGATGCTGTTCCAAGCCGATTGTTCGGCCAGATTGTTGCGGTATTCGATTTCCTGCATAACCGCGATTTTGCCCTGCGGGGTGGTGCGGACGAAAACGCGGTATTCGTCATTGTCGTCATCGTCGAGTGCGGGCAGGGTGTAGAGGCCGTCTGAAAGCTGCGGGGAAACGGCAACAATCGGGTTGGCGGCATTCGGAAGCTGGACTTTGATTTCCGCGTCGTTTTCGCTTTCGGGCGGGGTTACGGGGGCGGTCGGGTTGATGTAGGCGGCGGTTTGTTCCAGCAGCTCGTCCTGCATCGATTCCACTTCGTCGTAAGTATCGTAAAACGCAAAACCGCCTGCCATCAGGGCGAGCAGAAGCAAGAGGGCGGTCAGGCCGAGGCTCAAACGGATTTGCAGCGAGTGTGTCAGGGTGTGGAGAAGGGATTTCATGGTCGGGTTCGGTGGTTTCAGACGGCCTGCGCCGTTTGCCGGATTCCAATGGGGCGGAAATTTTGCATCATGCCGGTTGTCGGTTTCCTGTCTGCAGGTGTTTGGTTTTGGGGAGTCCATCGCAGGCCGTCTGAAAACGGGGTGGAACGGAAAAGCGGACCGGTCGGGTTCAGGTTAAGGGCAAGCCGTTTTCAGACGGCCTTTTTCACCAGCCAGCCCACGCCGCGCACGTTTTGGATGTGGTCTTTGCCCAGTTTTTTGCGCAGGGCGTGAATCAGGAAATCGACGGCGTTGCTTTCGACTTCCTCCCCCCAGCCGTAGATTTTGTCTTCCAAATCATTGCGCGACAAAATCATGCCCGGCCGCATCAGCAGGGCCTGCAAAACGGCGAATTCTTTATTGCTCAGGGCGACGGGCGCGTCCTGACCTTCAACCTGCGCCTGATAAGTGGCCGGGTTGAGGGTAATCACGCCGTTGGTCAGCAGCGATTGCGGCTGGCCGCCGTGCCGCCGTAACACGGCACGCATCCGCGCCTTGAGTTCGGCCATGTCGAACGGTTTGACGATGTAGTCGTCCGCGCCGCCGTCCAAGCCGTTCAGACGGCTGTGCAAATCGTCGCGGGCGGTCACAATCAGCACAGGAACGGTACAGCCGCCGCTTCTCAGTTGCGCCAATACATCCAGCCCGTCTTTGCCTGGCAAGCCCAAATCGAGCAGCAGCAAATCGTAGCTTTGCGCCGCGACCGCCGCCGCGACCTGCGCGCCGTGTTTGACCCAATCGACGGCGTAGCCACTGTCTTTCAGGTTGGCGGTCACGGCTTCGGCAATCATGGCATCGTCTTCAACCAACAATACGCGCATGGCGTTTCCTTTTTATGCGAAAAGATTTTATAGTGAAATGAGAAAGATACAAGGGGCGTCTAACGAAGTAGATTTCTGATTTTGGGTCACTGTAAAAATCCGATTTATTCAGCCCATTGCACCCAACCCATCGCCCAAGTCAGCAGAATCAGGCCGCCGAAAACAATGCGGTAATAGGCAAACGGCACATAGTTTTTCGTTGCCACAAATTTCAGCAGGGCTTTCACGGCCAGCAGACCGGCCAAGAATGCAGCGACAAAACCGACGGCAATCAAGCCGATGTCTTGCAGGGTGAAAAGTTTGTAGTGTTTCAAAATATCGTAGGAAGTTGCCGCAACCATCATCGGCACGGCCAAAAAGAACGAAAATTCGGTGGCGACTTTGCGCTCCAATCCCCACAGCATACCGCCCATGATGGTGCTGCCCGAACGCGAAGTCCCCGGCACCAATGCACAAATCTGCGCACAACCGACCACAAACGCGTCAATCGGGCGCATGTCGTCAACATTCGTTACTTTCGGCACACGGCTTTGCTGACGCTTCTCCACCCACAAAATAAAAAAACCGCCCAATACCAGCATAGTGGCTACGGTAATCGGGTTAAACAGATACTGTTTGATTTCCGAGCTGAATAATACGCCGACCACCGCAGCCGGCACAAACGCCACGGCCAAGTTCAGCACAAAGCGGTTGGCTGCACGCTCTTTGCCGATGCCGCGGATGATGTTGCCGAAACGTTGGCGGTATTCGAAAATCACCGCCAATACCGCACCCAATTGAATGGCAATTTCAAACACTTTGCCGTTGCTGTGGAAATTCAGCAAATCGCCGACCACAATCAAATGGCCGGTGCTCGAAATCGGCAAAAACTCGGTCAGACCTTCGACAATGCCCAAAATCAGGGCTTTTAACAGCAATAAAATATCCATCAAATCTCTTTCAAACAATCTTTCACATGATACCGAAGATGTATTTCCTTTTTAACGCAAAGTCTTAGGAAAAATGAAATTATAGTGAATCAAAAAAGAAATCTACTTTGTCGGCTGTGCCTTGCCATACTGTCTGCGGCTTGCCGCCTTGTCTGATCTCTATTCTAAACGGCTATATTTCACTATATTTTTTATGATGGCATGATACACAGGGAAAGTTAGGATGGAATTAGGCCGTCTGAAAAACAAACTGCATCGGAAACGATGGTTCATGCCAAGCTTTCCGATGCAGTTTTTCAGACGGCTGTCGAACGTTTATTTTGCAGTCAACGCTTCTTTCAAAATTCGGTTGACGTCGGCCATATCGGCTTTGTCGCCCAATTGGGTTTTCAACACGCCCATCACTTTGCCCATGTCGGCCATGCCGGTGGCACCGGTCATGGTAATGACGGTATCGACGGCGGTCTTGATTTCTTCATCGCTGATGCGCTCGGGCAGGTAGCGGTTGAGCACTTCGATTTCGGCAGCTTCTTTTTCGGCCAGGTCGGTGCGTCCGGCTTCGGTGTAGATTTTCGCGCTGTCTTTGCGCTGTTTGACCATTTTGGTCAGAATGGCGGTAATTTTGGTGTCGTCGGCTTCGGCGCGTTCATCGACTTCGTATTGCTTGATGGCGGCGTTAATCAGGCGGATGGTGCTCAAAGACAGTTGGTCTTTGGCTTTCATCGCGGTTTTCATGTCTTCGTTGATTTGGGTTTTCAGGGTCATGATGTTCTCCGTGGGGTTCAGACGGCCTAAGATGGCGGTATTATAACGGATTACCAAAACAAAAACACCGTCAGCACAAGGCTTGGCGGTGTTTTTGGTTTCAATGCGGCAACAGGCTGCAAATCAGTACATTTTCGGCGGCAGTTGTTGGCTGCGCAGGCGTTTTTGCAGGCGTTTGGCAGCGGCCGCTTTTTTGCGTTTGCGCTCGGTTGTCGGTTTTTCGTACGCTTCGCGGGCGCGCAGTTCGGTCAACAGACCGGTTTTTTCTACGGCGCGTTTGAAACGGCGCATGGCAACTTCAAACGGTTCATTCTCTTTTACACGGATTGCAGGCATTTTGTTTCCTTTAAAATTTCGGTTTGCGGCGGTCTGAAAGGATAGGCTGGATTTAGCTTCGCAGAAACTCACTGCGTTCGTTTTAGCTTCGCAGAAACTCACTGCGTTCGTTTTCAGACGGCCTTGATAATGGGTTTCGAGTGTATCGCTGGTGCTTAAAGTAAAGCGGGCGGGATACGCGCCGTGATGTGAACATCACCTCCTAACGGGTTCGGCTTGTTGCCGGATAGCGGCCTTTTGAAAAACAGGCAAAAGGCGGAAAAATAATTTCGCGATTATCTTACAGTTCGGCTTCGGCTGTCAAGCAAAGATAAGGATTGCGGCCGCGGACAAAGTTGCTGCGGGAGAAATAAAACTTTATCGGGCAGATTGCGGACAGTTTGTGAAAAGGCCGTCTGAAAACGGATACAGCGGATCTCGCTGACATCTTCAGACGGCCTTTGGGTCAGGCAAGTATCGGCATCAGCCGCGAATCACTTTGCGCACCTGCGGGATGGCGTGCAGCTTGTGGATGATTTCGTTAACTTGCGCCAAATCTTTTGCTTTGATGATGAAACCGAATTCGACAAAGCCTTCGCTGCCCGCGCGGTTGGACGACGGGGTGTTGACCGATTCGATGTCGGCGCCCGAGCCGGAAATCGCCTGCGCCATCAGGGCGAGCAGGCCGCGGGTGTCTTCCGATTGGATGTTGAGGCTTAAGCGGTAGCTTTGGTTGTTCAGGCTGTCCCAGCCGGCGTCGAGCTGCTGCTCGGGGTCGGATTTGAGCAGCACGCTGCAGGTGTCGCGGTGGATAATCATGCCTTTGCCCTGCACCAGTAGGGCGCGGACGGCATCGCCGGCGACGGGGTGGCAGCATTCGGCCAGGTGCACGCGGCCGGTTTCTTGGCCGTTGACTTTAATCGGGCTGAGTTTGACCTCGCTGCCGAAATGTTCTCCGGCAAGCTCGGCGATGTGCATGGCCACGGAAACGGGCTGGGTGTTGCCCATGCCGACGTTGTACAACACTTCTTCGAACGAGGTTTTTTTGTCGCTCAAATCGTTCAAATATTTTTCTTTGAGGTCGTCTGAAATCAAAACGTCTTTCGGCAACAGGCTGGACAGGGCTTTTTGCAGCAGGTTTTCGCCCAATACAACCGCATCGTGGCGGTTCATGGTTTTGATGTATTGGCGGATGGCGCTGCGGGCGCGGCTGGAAACGGCAAAATTCAGCCATGCCGGATTGGGTTTGGCGTGTTCCGATGTGATGATTTCGACCGAATCGCCGGTTTTCAGCTTGGTGCGCAGCGGCATCATGGTGTTGTTGACGCGGGCGGCGACGGTTTTGTGGCCGATGTCGGTGTGTACGGCGTAGGCGAAGTCAATCGGAGTAGAGCCTTTGGGCAGGGTGAGGATTTTGCCTTTCGGGGTCAGGATGTAGACTTCGTTCGGGAATAAATCGACTTTGACGTGTTCCAAAAATTCAATCGCATTCGCGCTGCTGGCCTGCAGGTCGAGAATGTTTTTGAGCCACTGGTTGGTGTGGAGCATGGCTTGGTCGACGGTGTTTTCGCCGGACTTGTAAATCCAGTGTCCGGCCACGCCGCCCTCGGCCACGGCATCCATTTCGCGGGTGCGGATCTGTACTTCGATCGGTAGGCCGTAGGGGCCGACCAGCGTGGTATGCAGGCTTTGGTAGCCGTTGCTTTTCGGAATGGCGATGTAGTCTTTGAAGCGGCCGGGTTTGGGTTGGTAGAGATTGTGCAGCGCGCCCAGTGCGGCATAGCAGGCGGGTACGCTGTTGACGATGACGCGGAAAGCGTAAATGTCCATCACGTCGGCGAAACGCAGTTTCTTTTGCAGCATTTTCTGATGAATGCTGTAGAGGTTTTTTTCGCGGCCTTTGATTTTGGCTTCGATATTGGCATCGACCAGACGCTGGCCGAACGCACGCAAAACTTTGCCGACTACGTCGCGGCGGTTTTTGCGGCTGTTGTCCATCGCTTTTTGCAGCGTTTCGTAACGCTTCGGATGCAGGTTTTGGAAGGATAAATCTTGCAGTTCCTGATAGGCGTTGTTCAGGCCGATGCGGTTGGCGATTTGGGCGTAGATGTCGAGGGTTTCTTTGGCGATGCGGCGGCGTTTTTCAGGACGCATCGAACCGAGCGTGCGCATATTGTGCAGGCGGTCTGAAAGTTTGACGATAATCACGCGCACGTCTTTGGTCATGGCGAGAATCAGCTTGCGGAAACTTTCCGCCTGATGTTCGGCATGGTCTTCGAATTTGAGTTTTTCCAACTTGGACAGGCCATCGACCATTTCGGCGATGGTCTCGCCGAATTCTGCCGCCATTTCCAGTTTGGAAACGCCCGTGTCTTCCAAAACGTCGTGCATGACGCCGGCGCACAAACCCTGAACATCCATGTGCCAAACCGCCAATTGGGTGGCGACGGCAATCGGGTGGGTAATGTAGGGTTCGCCGCTTTTTCGGGTTTGTCCGTCGTGGGCGTGAAAAGCGTAGGCCACGGCTTTTTCAAGCTGTTCCTGTTCTTTTGCGTTGAGATACGAGGCCGTCTGAAACAATAATTCTCGGGCTTCGGCGGTCAGTGTATCGTATGGGGCGGTAGGTAGTGGGGCTGGCATTTTCAGACGGCCTCTTTATGAATGGGAAACTTGACGGTATCGGACGGAGCGGTTCGGGAAGCGTTAAATATTATGGTTATGGGGATGCGGTCAGGGTTTTGCTTGTCTGTCAAATCAAACGAATCAAACAACCGCACCGCAGGGATACGGTTGTTTGTGTATTCGGAAAACGCGGCAGCGCGGGCGTTTATTTGTTGCGCGACAGCAGTTCCGTACCGATTTGGCCGGCGGCGATTTCGCGCAGGGCGGTTACGGTCGGTTTGTTGTTGCGGATGTCGTCGACCAAAGGCTGGTTGCCGTTTTCCAGTTGGCGCGCACGGCGGGCGGCGACAAGGGTCAAATCGAAATGGTTGGGGATTTTCGGGGTGCAGTCTTCGGTGGTGATACGGGCCATGTTGTTTGCTTTCTTTCAAATAAAATGAATCGGATGGCGTATTTTCGCTGTTTTTTAAGAATTTTCCAACAGGTTTGTAATAAAACCTTGTTGGGCGGATTTTTTCAGACGGCCTGCTTTGATGATGTGGAGCAGGTCGGCTTCGGCGGTGTTTAAATCATCGTTGACGACCACATAATCGAAATGCACCGACTGCTCGATTTCGTGGCGCGCTTTGGCCAGGCGGGTGGCGATGACTTCCTCGCTGTCGGTCGCGCGGCCTTTCAGACGGCCTGCCAAGATTTCAAAGGAGGGCGGCAGAATGAAAATGCTGCTGGCTTCGGGCAGGATGTTGCGAACCTGTTCCGCACCCTGAACGTCGATTTCCAAAATCACGTCAAAGCCCTGTTCGGTCAGACGGTTTACTCCGGCGATGCTCGTGCCGTAGTAATTGCCGAACACGTCGGCGTGTTCCAAAAAGGCTTTTTGCGCAATCAGCGACTCGAATTCTTCTTTGGGGACAAAATGATAATGCACGCCGTGTTGCTCGCCTTCGCGCGGCTGACGGGTGGTGTGGGAAACGGAAACGCGCAAATCGCTGTTGTTTTTCAGCAGGCGCGAGACCAAGGTGGTTTTCCCGGTGCCGGAAGCGGCGGAAATGATGAAAATATTACCTTTTTTGTTGTTCTGCATAGTCGGTTGCCGTGAAGATATTTTCGGGAAATTATAACACAGCATAAGGCGGATTTGGCTTTTCAGACGGCCTGAGACTTCTGCGCAATTCCTATTTCCGGCGCGCTTTGCGGATGTTGATCTGTCTGAATCATGACGATGTCTGTGCGTCCTGCCCGGCGCTTTAAAAACCGCATCTGAATCTGAAGGCGTACAGCATTCGCGGTTCCAACATCGGCGGCATAAATTTGTTACAATATGATGTTAAAAAATATTCGGTATCGGAAGACAGATTATGTTGATTCATCCTGAAGTAATGGGCGTGGACGCGCTGGCGGAGAAAATCCGCAAAATCGAAAACTGGCCGCAAAAAGGCATTTTGTTTCATGATATTACGCCGGTGTTGCAAAGCGCGGAATATTTCCGCCTGCTGGTGGATTTGCTGGTTTACCGCTATATGGGGCAGAAAATCGATGTGGTGGCCGGCTTGGACGCGCGCGGCTTCATCATCGGTGCGGCTTTGGCGTATCAGTTGAACGTAGGCTTCGTGCCGATCCGCAAAAAAGGCAAGCTGCCGTTTGACACCGTGTCGCAAAGCTATGCGCTGGAATACGGCGAGGCGACGGTGGAAATCCACACCGATGCGGTGAAATCGGGTGCGCGCGTGCTGCTGGTCGATGATTTGGTGGCAACCGGCGGAACCATGCTGGCCGGTGTCGAACTCATCCGCAAGTTGGGCGGCGAAGTGATTGAAGCGGCGGCGATTTTGGAATTCACCGATTTGACCGGCGGCCGCAAAATCCGCGAGGCGGGCGTGCCGCTGTTTACCTTGTGCCAAAACGAAGGCTGTATGTGACGGATTCGGCTGTTTGATGACAGGCCGTCTGAAAAATCAAAACTTTTCAGACGGCCTCGGCATTGTGGCGTGCCGTGTGGCAAAAAGTGTAAATATCGGTTTTCGATTCGGCTATCCGGTACAAATCATTTAGAATGTGACGCCATGCCGGGACAGCGGGTTTCTCAAATCAGGCGTCGGCCCGGCGGATGACCCAAAGAACCGTTTTGTCAGGCCGGCTGCCTGTACGGACTCTGCCGCCGCTGTTTTGCCGGACTGAAATTGAAATGACGATAAAAAACAACTGAAGAAAGACGATATGAATTTGCAACGCACACTTTTCTTTTCGCTCAGCGCATTGGCATTGGCCGTTTTGGCCGCCTGCGCTTCTCAGAACAAACCGACCGTAACCCGCGAACCTCAGGCGGAAAGCCGCGCGCCGGCTTCGATTCCTTCACGCCGCGCCGACAGCCAGTCGAAAATCTTATCCGATTTCAGCCAATACGAAAGCGCGTTGAACGCGGCCAAAAACGGCGACGATGCGTGGGCGCAGCAATATCTGGCGCAAGCGGGCAACAGTGCGATGGCGGAAAACGTGCGCAACGAATGGCTGAAAAGCCTGGGCGCGCGTGCGCAATGGACGCTGTTTGAGCAGGAATACAAAAAGCTTGAAGCGGCCGGCCGTTCGCAGGAAGTGGCATGTTATGCCGATTTGAGCAGCGGCAATTACGGCAAAGCCGCCGAATTGGTGCGTGAAACTGCGCGCCTGCCGCAGGGGTGTACGCTGTTGGTGCAGGCCGCTGCCGCATCAGGCCGTCTGAAATCCGATGACGCTTGGCGGCGCGTTCGCGGTTTGTTGAGCAACAACCAAATCACCGACGCACGCAATCTGGCCGCCGCTTTGGGCAGCCCGTTTGAAAGCGGGGCGCAGGGTATGCAGGAATACGGCTTGTTGTCGGTCATCGGCAAAGAAGCGCGCAAATCGCCTTCGGCTGCGGCAAACCTGTCGGCCATGGAAGGCAGCTTGAGCCGTGCGCAAAGCAGCTTTGCCTGGGCGGTGTTGGGGCAGCATCATGCTTATGCCCAAAACATGGCTGCCGCATTGGGCTATTACAACCGCGTGACCGACCGCACGCAACTGACCGACGAGCAATGGGAATGGTATGCCCGCGCCGCTTTGCGTCTGCAACGCTGGAGCGAATTGGCCGATGTGATTCGAGACATGCCGGCCAAACTGCAGAAATCGCCGACTTGGCAGTATTGGTTGGCACGCAGTTATGCCGCACAGGGCAACGGTTCACGTGCCAAATCATTGTATGAACAAGCCGCCGCTTCAGGCCGCAATTTTTATGCGGTGCTGGCTACCGAAGAACTCGGTGGCCGCATCAATACCCGAAACAATGTCGGTCAGGCCGACCGCAGCGATGTCAACCGCATGGCGAAAGACGGTGCGGTTCACCGCGCGCTGACGCTGTTCAAAACCAGCCAAGCCAACGGCGACGGCAAAATGCGCCGTCAGGCACAGGCGGAATGGCGTTATGCCACGCGCGGCTTCAGCGAGGACAATTTGCTCACGGCGGCGCAAGTAGCCTATGACAACCAGTTTTACGACATGGCGATTAATACCGCCGACCGTACCGACCATAAGCTGAACTACAATCTGCGCTATCTGTCGCCGTTTAAAGACACGACAATCCGCTATGCCGGCCAGGCCGGTGTCGATCCGGCATGGGTTTACGGCCTGATCCGTCAGGAAAGCCGCTTTGTATTGGGTGCGCAGTCGCATGTCGGGGCGCAAGGCCTGATGCAGGTGATGCCGGCCACCGCGCGTGAAATCGCCGGAAAAATCGGCATGAGCAGCAGCGAACTTTATACGATGGACGGCAACATCCGCATGGGTACATGGTATATGGCCGATGCCAGAAGCCGTCTGCAGGATAACGAAGTGATGGCGACCGCCGGTTACAACGCAGGCCCGAACCGCGCCCGCAGATGGCAGGCTTCGACACCGTTGGAAGGCGCGATTTACGCCGAAACCATTCCGTTTACCGAAACGCGCGATTATGTGAAAAAAGTGATGACCAATGCGGTTTACTATGCGTCATTGTTCAACGAGCCGCGAACGTCGCTGAAACAGCGCATGGGCACGGTTCCGGCACGTTATTGATGATGTGATGGTTTAGCCAAGAAGAAGGCCGTCTGAACGTTTCAGATGGCCTTGTGTCATTTTTCAGGTTCGGAAACCAAATTGTGCTGAATCGCATAAACCGCCGCCTGCACGCGGCTGCTTAAATTCAGCTTTCTCAAGATGCTCTGCACATAAGCCTTGATGGTGGATTCGGCCAGGTTCAGATGCTTGGCGATGACTTTGTTGCTGTGGCCGACCGCCAGATATTTCAGGGTTTCCAATTCGCGCGGGGTCAATGATTCCAACGCATCGGGCGTGTTTTCCTGCGCCGGGCTGATGAGCGACTGCACCAGATGCGCGGTCATTTCCGGCGAGAATACGCTGTCGCCGTTGGCGGCTTTGGCGATGGCGTTGATGAGAAAGTCGGCATCAATGTTTTTCAACAGAAATCCCTGTGCGCCCAGTTTCATGCATTCGATTAAATCGTCGCTGTCTTCCGATACGGTCAGCATCACCACTTTCTGCGACGGATTGCTGCTGAGGATTTGGCCGAGTGCTTCGCGGCCGTTCATCACCGGCATATCCAGATCCAGCAGCACGACATCGGGGTGAACCTGCTCGACCAGCTTCACGCCGCTCAGGCCGTCTTCGGCTTCGCCGATGATTTCGAAATCCGCTTCGCCCAACACGGATTTGATGCCGCGCCGGAACAGTGTGTGATCGTCTATCAAAACTATGCTTGTGCTCATTCTAAAATTCTTTCTTTTTTCGGTAGTAGCAGGGAAATCTCGGTTCGGCCGGGTCGGGAGGCCACGTTCAAACCGGCACGGATGCGTTGCGCGCGTTCAAACATGATGTTCAGCCCGACATGGCCGTTTTCGGCGAAGTCGTTCAAATCGGCGGTGTCGAAGCCGCAGCCGTTGTCTTCGATTTTCATCTCGAAATCATCGTGGTTGTGAAACGAAACGTTCACCCGCGTGGCCTGCGCGTGTTTGCGGATATTCGACAGGCTTTCCTGCAAAATGAAGATGAACTGCAATTGCTGCTCGGCGGTCAGCAGCGGGCCGTCGTCCTGCCAGTCGGTCACGGTCTCGATTTGGGTCTGCTGGCGGAAACGCGCGATGAGACGCTCGACCGCTTCATTAAATTCATTATGGGTGATTTTGGTGCGGAAGTTCAACAGCAATTCGCGCACGTCTTCATAACATTCCTGCACGCCTTCTTTGATGAATTGCAGCTTTTCATTGACTTTGGCATCCTGATTCAAGCCCGATTTGTCCAAGGCTTTGTCGAGCATTTGGATTTGCAGGTTCAAAAAGGTCAGGGTTTGGGCAATGCTGTCATGCAGCCCCTGCGCAATCAGGTTGCGCTCCTGCAAAACGGCAAGCTGGCGGTTTTCGATGCCCAGCCGCAGGTTGCTGACGGTGATACCCAATTGCCGGCAGAGCGATTCGAGCAGATGGTCGTCGCCTTTGTTTGCGCCGGCATGGCGGAAATACAGCGTCATCATGCCCAAATCCACGCCGTTGCTGCTGATTTTGAATACGCGCAGGAAGTGGAAACCGGATTGGCTGCACAAAGGTTCGGCCAATGCGTGATTTTTGGGCGGTGTTTTGTAGAAATTGACCGTTTGGCGGCCGGGCTGGCTGACCGCTTCGCCGCAGGTGCATTCTTCCAGTTTGCGGCAGGCTTCGGCGGTTTGCAGGTTTTCGGGCAGGCCGGAGTGGGCGATTAAATCCATGCGTTTGCGCTGGAAGTCGATCAGGCGGATGCTGCCGGCTTCGGCGGGAACCATATCCATGATTTTGTTTAAAAAACCTTCGGCGGCCTCGGCAACGGTCTGCGCCTGGCTCAACAGATGGCTGAAATAGTAAAGCGTTTCCAGCGTATGGTTTTTTTGTGCCAAATCATGGGTTTTGTCGGCAACCTCCTGCTCCAGATTCTGATAAAGATTGTGCAGGCGGGTACTCATTTGGTTGAAACCCTGACCGACTTCGGCAAATTCGGTCGGATTCTCAATCGAAACCTGTTTGCCGAACTGGCCGTCGTGAATCGCCGTTACGCCGTTTTGCAGATGGGTGAGCGGCAGGATAATCCAGCGGTAAAGCAGGAAAATCATGATGACGGAGCTGATGCTGACCAAGCCGAGCAGAATCAGCTGGAAAATCCGCAGTTTGTTGATGTATTGGTTGTTAACGTGTTCAATCGATTTGGCCAAGGTATCGATGGATTGGATAAACGGTGGGATTTTGGTGCGGTCGAACACCGACTGATTGTTGCCGACGGCTTGGAACCACGGCTTGATGTCGCCGCCCCAAGTGTGCTTTAAAGAGGCAAGGTTGGCCTGGACATCGCGGTCGTCGGGCAGGAACAGCGGGCGTTCGGGCACGCCGTTGCTCAGGTCTGACAAGGTTTGGTCGAAATCGCGGATATAGCGGTTGATTTCCGCTTGCGGCGCACGGCTTTCCAGCAGCAGCCCCAAGCGGTAGGTCTGCATACGCAGGCTGCCGGTGTCGTTGATGGCGGCCGCACCGCCTTCCAAACGCCACGACAGAACCAGCGTCAAAACAATGGAAACTGCTGCGGCAATCAGCCACAGCAGCGTGAGCAGTTTCAAGCGGGTGGAGAGTCTTTGGGGAAACATATGCTTCATTTATCAGATACTTCCCGCCATCTTAGCATTTTCAGACGGCCTGTGCATGAGGCCGTCTGAAAATATACGGGTAAATCAGCATTTCACTTCTGCTTGGGCGCGGGTGTAATACCACCAGTTGAGCAGCAGGCAGATGACGTAAAACGCGATAAAGCCGTATAAAGCCATGTTGACGCTGCCGGTCAGCGCGATGGACGTACCGTAGCTTTTCGGGATGAAGAAGCCGCCGTAGGCCGCAAACGCACCGGTGAAACCGGCCACCGCCGCGCCTTCCTTACCGGCATTGATTAAGGCCTGTTCGCGGCTGATGAGGCCTTGTTCCGCCAAACGCTGCTGCTGGATCAGGAAGATAATCGGAATCTGCATGAAGGTCGAGCCGTTGCCGATGCCGGTCAGCGCGAAGAGGGCGATGAAGCAGGCGAAGAACCCCCAGAAATTGCCTCCGTGGCCGTCTGAAGGCAGGAAGAACAGCACGCCGAACACGGCGATAATCATGCCGACAAACACCCATTGCGTGATTTTCGCGCCGCTTTGGATTTTATCCGACAGCCAGCCGCCGAAAGGCCGCACCAGCGCGCCGACCAAAGGACCGATAAAGGCGTATTTCACCGGATCGACGCCGGTAAACTGGCTTTTGGTCAGGAGCGGGAAACCGGCGGCAAAGCCCAAAAACGAGCCGAACGTGCCCAAATAAATGATGCACATAATCCAGTTGTGTTTGCGTTTGAAAATCACCGCCTGATCTTTGAAGCTGGCTTTCGCGCTGGCCAGATCGTTCATGCCGAACCAGGCGACGACGGTCGACAAGATGATAAACGGTACCCACACGAAGCCTGCGTTTTGCAGCCAGATTTGCTTGGTCACGCCGTCTTTGACCCAAGTCTGCGGCTCGCCGCCCAAGCTGCCGAACAAGGCGGCGGTAATCACCAGCGGCACGAGAAACTGCGCCACCGATACGCCCAGGTTGCCCAAGCCGGCGTTCAAACCCATTGCCGTGCCTTTTTCCGCTTTCGGATAAAAGAAGCTGATGTTGGCCATACTGGACGAGAAGTTGCCGCCGCCGAAGCCGCACAGCAAAGCCAGAATCAGCATGGTGGTGTAGCTGGTGTCGGGGTTTTGCACCGCCAAGCCCAAGCCGATGGCGGGCAGCAGCAGGCTGGCGGTGGAAATCGCCGTCCAACGGCGGCCACCGAAAATCGGCACCAAAAACGAATAAAAAATTCGCAAGGTCGCGCCCGACAAAGCCGGCATCGCCGCGAGCCAGAAGAGTTGGTTTTCATTGTATTGGAAACCGATGGACGGCAGGTTGATGACCGCCACGCTCCACACCTGCCAGATGGCAAACGCCAGCATCAGCGCGGGAATGGAAATCCATAAATTGCGGGAAGCGGTTTTTTTGCCGCCGTTTTGCCAAAAGTCCTTGTCTTCCGGCCGCCAGTCTTGAATCAAACGCGACATAGCGTTGCTCCTCATGATGGTTTTGAAACAGGCCGTCTGAAACCGCAAAGTATTTCAGACGGCCTTGAAAGGGTGGTTTGGGAATCAGGCCGTCTGAAAAAACACATGGAAGCATTCAGACGGCCTCAGGTTTATCCGTGGCGTTTGCCTTTGAACGAGAAGTGCATCCAAATCAGCGAAATGCAGACCGTGCCATAAAGCAGCATGAATGCGGTCGAGCGGATGCCGGTGAGGTCGAGCAGCGCGCCGAACATAATCGGCAGCAGGAAGCCGCCCAAGCCGCCGGCCAGGCCGACCGCGCCGGAAACCGCGCCGATGTTGTCGGGATAGTCGTCGGCGACGAATTTGAATACCGACGCTTTGCCCACCGCCATCGCGATACCGGCGGTAAACATCAGCAGGGTGAACACGGTGACGTTCAGGCCGATGTTCATGTTGAACGCGCCTTTGGCCGTATGAATCACCATTTCAGTTTGCGGATAAGAGAGGATGAAGAAGCATACCCACAATACCCACATCACGCCCCAAGTGACTTTATACGCGCCGTATTTGTCGGAAAAATAACCGCCCAAAGCGCGCAGCACACCGCCCGGCAGCGAGAAACAGGCGGCCAGAAACGCGGCCGTCTGAATGCTCAGGCCGTATTCGTCGATATAGTATTTGGTCATCCACAGCGACAAGCCCACATAGCCGCCGAACACCACCGAATAATATTGGCTGTAACGCAACACGCCCGGATCTTTCAACAGCAGCAGCTGCTGTTTCAGGCTGATGTTGGACGGAACGAGATGCTTCGGATCGTGGTAGCTGGTGAACCAGAACAAAATCGCCGTACCCAGCATCACCGCCGAGTAAACGGTCGGTACGAAATGCCAAGTGCCGTAAGCAATCAGGGCAGGGGCAAGGAATTTGTTGACGGCGGCACCGGCGTTACCCGCGCCGAACACGCCCATGGCAAAGCCTTGCTGTTCTTTCGGAAACCAGCGTGCCACGTAAGGCGTACCGACCGAAAACGAGCCGCCGGCCAATCCCATCATCAGGCCGATGATGAGGAAATGCCAGTATTGGTTGGCGTATTGCATCAGGAAAATCGCCGGTACGCTCAGCATCATCAGCGCGAACATCACGATGCGGCCGCCGTAACGGTCGGTCCAAATCCCCAGCGGCACGCGGATCAGCGAGCCGGACAATACCGGCAGGGCTGCCAAAATGCCGAATTCGGTTTCGGACAAGCCCAATTCGTTTTTCACCGGAATGCCCACCACCGCCATCATCATCCAAATCATGAAGCAGACGGTGAATGCGAAAGTGCTGGAAATCAGCACGGAGTAGCGTTTATGTGTTTCGGAGGCCATTGTCCCCCTGCCTTTCTTAATGGTTTGATACGGATTCGGTTTTCAGACGGCCTTGATGAAGGGAGGCCGTCTGAAAAAGAATTAACGGCGGCGCACCAACTGCCATGCGCGTCCCAAATAGCCCACGCTGGCAAAGCCGCTCCAAACGTGCACCATGCGGGTGAACGGGAAGATGAAGAAGAAGGTCATGCCCATGAAAATATGCAGCTTGAACAGGAAATTCACGTCTTCCAGATAAGTCGCCGCATCACCGCGGAAGGTCACGATGTGCTGCGCCCAGTGCATGAGTTTGACCATTTCGTGGCCGTCGAGATGCCCCATGCTGACGAAGATGGTCAGCAGGCCGAGCGATAAGGTAACCAGCAGCCAAATCAAGACCAGTTTGTCCTGCCATGAGCTGTTGGCGTTGATGCGGTCGATTTTGAAACGGCGTTGAATCAGCAGAATCAGGCCGATGAGTGCGATGACGCCGAAAATGCCGCCCATCACCATCGCAAACACCTGTTTCGCACCGTGGCTCACGCCGATGAAGTCCCAAAACCACAATGGCGTCAGCAGGCCGAACAGGTGGCCGAAAAACACCGCCAGAATCCCCACGTGCATCAGAATGCTGCCCAAGCGCAATTGGCCGTGGTAAAGCAGTTGGCTCGAATCGCTTTTCCACGAATACTGTTCGCGGTCGAAGCGTACCAGGCTGCCCAAGAAAAACACCGCCAGACAGATATACGGGTAAATGCCGAAGAAAAATTGATTGAAGGTATTCATGATTTATCCTCCTTTAAGGGCGTGCGCCAAGGCTGCCCTTGGGGTAGAACTGTACGGTTTCGATACTCGGTTTCAACAAAGGCTCTACGCCTGCGATGTCGGGACCGAACATTTCCATGGCTTCGTCCATGTCGCGCACCGGCGGCTCGACCAAAGGTTTCGGTTCGACCGGGGTCAGCGAAACGGCGGCGTTGAGCAGGGCGGCGTAAGGCGATTGCGCGGCATCCAGTTTGCGGGCGATGTGCGCGATGACGTGGACGGCATCGGCAAGGAGCTTTTGCGCGTCTTCCTCGGGAATAAACGACAGAAACTCCAGCACCGCAGGCAGGTAGTCCGGCAGCTCTTCATTGCCCAACTCAAAACCGTGGCGGCGGTATTCTTCAAGCAAATCCACCATCGCGCTGCCGCGGTCGCGGTCTTCGCCGTAAACGTGTTCGAAGAGATACAGTGCCTGATGGCGGTTGCGGTCGAAATTCAGCACATAATATTCCTGCAAGGTACGCAGCGGCGTGTTGCCCAGATAATCCAGAAAAGCCTGCAATGCTTCGCGCTTGGGGCTCAGCTCCGGCCATTCGTCCAAGGCCGTCTGAAATTCGGGCAGCGCATCAAGCAGCTCCTGTTCCGGATAACACATCAATGCCGAAAGCCATTTGAAAACCAAAGGGTTGCTCATCAATGCACTCCTTCTTCGCGGTTTTTCTCGCTGTCTTTGCGCAAACCGTGGAACACAATCGGCGCGGCCTTGCGTTTGCCGAACAGGCTTTCGCTGCTTTCGCCGCCCGAGCAGCCGTTGCCGAAGGTGAAGCCGCAGCCTTTTTCGTTGAAGGTTTCCTCCACCATTTCTTTATGGCTGGTCGGAACCACGAAGCGGTCTTCATAATTGGCAATCGCCATCACCTGATACATTTCCTCCACTTGCGCGGCGGTCAGGCCGGTGCCGTCGAGGGTTTGCTCCAGCGTTTCGCCGTGTACGGTCTGGCCACGTTTGAAGCGGCGCATCGCAATCATGCGCTCCAGCGCGTCTTTAATCGGCTCGATTTTGCCCGCAGTCAAGAGGTTGGCCAGATAACGCAGCGGAATACGCATTTCGTCCACGCTCGGGATGATGCCGTTTTCGCCGACCAGGCCGTTTTCGATGGCCGATTGGATTGGCGACAAAGGCGGCACATACCAAACCATCGGCAGCGTGCGGTATTCGGGGTGCAGCGGGAAGGCGATTTTCCATTCCATCGCCATTTTGTACACCGGCGAGCGTTTGGCCGCGTCGAGCCAGCTTTGGCTGATGCCTTGTTCCAAGGCCTGGCGTTGCACTTCGGGGTCGTTCGGATTCAGGAACACGCCCAGTTGCGATTCATACAGATCCTGCGGGTTTTCCACCGAAGCGGCCTGTTCGATTTTGTCCGCGTCATACAGCAGCACGCCCAAATAGCGGATGCGGCCGACGCAGCTTTCCGAACAGACGGTAGGCTGGCCGCTTTCGATGCGCGGGTAGCAGAAGGTACATTTTTCCGCCTTGCCGCTGGTCCAGTTGTAGTAGATTTTTTTGTACGGGCAGCCGGAAACGCACATGCGCCAGCCGCGGCATTTGTCTTGGTCGATTAACACGATGCCGTCGTCTTCGCGCTTGTAGATACTGCCTGACGGGCAGGACGCCACACAGGTCGGATTCAGGCAGTGTTCGCACAGGCGCGGCAGATACATCATGAAAGTCTGCTCGAATGCGGCGTGCATGTCTTTTTGGATGCCTTCGAACAACACGTCTTTGGCGCGTTTTTCAAATTCGCCGCCCAAGTCGTCTTCCCAGTTCGGACCCCATTCGACTTTGTCCATTTTCTTGCCGGTCAACACCGAAACAGGGCGCGCGGTCGGCGGCGTTTTCATTTTCGGCGCGTTTTGCAGATGCTCGTAGTCGTAGGTAAACGGCTCGTAGTAGTCGTCGATTTGCGGCATGTTCGGGTTGGCGAAAATATTGGCGAGGATTTTCAGCTTGCCGCCCTGTTTCGGCACCAGCTTGCCGTCGGGTTTGCGCACCCAGCCGCCGTTCCATTTTTCCTGATCTTCCCAGTTTTTCGGAAAGCCGATACCGGGCTTGGTTTCCACGTTGTTGAACCATGCGTATTCCACGCCGTCGCGCGAAGTCCAGACGTTTTTGCAGGTCACGGAGCAGGTGTGGCAGCCGATACATTTGTCCAAATTCAAAACCATGCCGATTTGCGCTCGGATTTTCATAATGGTGTTCCTTGTGTTTTGTTTTTTTCAGACGGCCTGAACGGTCAGGCCGTCAAATGAGGGTGAATCGGGCCGTTTCAGACGGCCTCGTAACCGATGTCGGGCGATGCGGTGGAAACCAGAACGCAGTCGGTTTGACCGCGGTTGACGGCACCGTGAACCGTTTGCGGCGTGCTGACGACGCAGTCGCCGCAGCGGATGATGCGGCCGCTGTCTTCACCGTCGGTCAGCTCGGCCTCTCCCTGCAACACCACCCAAATGTCCGTACCGGTAAGGTGGCGGTGGGCGGGCAGACGGGCTTGCGGCAGAATCTGCCACAACACCAATTCGCGTTCTTCATTGTGATAAATCACAGTCCGTACGGCGTCGGCGGCACCTGTCTGCAGGTAGTTTCCGATGCTGAGGATTTGCGGTGTGTTCATGTTCGGTTTCCTTGTTTTCAGACGGCCTCATGTTTCGGGAAGGCCGTCTGAAAAGTTTCAGGCCGGATCGTCCATCCAATCCACTTTGTTCATTTTGCGGACAATCACCCATTCGTCGCGGTTGGAGCCGACGGTTCCGTAGTAGTTGAAACCGTAGGCCTGTTGCGCGTAGCCGCCGATCATGTGGGTCGGTTTCAACACGGTGCGGGTCACGGAATTGTGGATGCCGCCGCGTTTTTTCGACACTTCGCCGGCAGGGGTGTGCACGATTTTTTCCTGCGCGTGGTACATCAGGATCATGGTTTCCGGAATCCGCTGACTCACAACGACGCGGCAGGCGATGGTGCCGTTGGCGTTGAACACTTCCACCCAGTCGTTATCGACCAAGCCGGCTTTTTTCGCATCAATCTCGGATACCCAAACGTGCGGGCCGCCGCGCGAGAGCGTGAGCATGCGGATGTTTTCCGAATAGGTGGAGTGGATGCCCCATTTTTGGTGCGGCGTGAGAAAATTGAGTGTGATTTCCGGATTGCCGTTCGGATATTTGCCCAAGAGTTTCTGCGTGGTTTTGAAATCGACCGGCGGTTTGTACACGCACAAATGTTCGCCGAACGCACGCATCCAATGATGGTCTTGGTAGAACTGCTGGCGGCCGGTAATCGTGCGCCACGGAATCAGTTCGTGCACGTTGGTGTAGCCGGCGTTGTAGCAGACTTCTTCGCTTTCCACGCCCGACCAAATCGGCGAAGACACAATTTTGCGCGGCTGCGCCACGATGTCGCGGAAGCGGATTTGCGTGTGTTCGCTGGCGGCGATCAGATGCGTATGGTCGCGGCCGGTGGCTTTGCCCAAGGCCTGCCATGCCTTCATCGCCACGTGGCCGTTGGTTTCCGGCGCAAGCGTCAGAATCATTTCGGCCGCATCGATGGCGGTTTCTAGTTTCGGCTGGCCTTTGCCCGCGCCTTCGTTACGAACGCCGTTGAGTTTGCGCAGGAATTCGACTTCGTGGCCGGTCTGCCATGCCAAACCTTTGCCGTTGTTGTTGACTTTTTCCAGCAGAGGGCCGATGGAAGTGAATTTTTCGTAAATCGCGCCGTAATCGCGTTCGACCACAGTCATGTTCGGCATGGTTTTGCCCGGAACCGGATCGCATTCGCCGTGTTTCCAGTCTTTCGGATCAAACGGCTGCCCCATTTCCTGCGGGCTGTCGTGCATGAGCGGGGTCAGCACGATGTCTTTGCGCATGCCCAGATAATCTTTGGCGATTTCGCTGAATTTTTTCGCCAGGCCTTTGTAGATTTCCCAGTCGGACTTGCTTTGCCACAAGGGTTGCACCGCTTCGGTCAGCGGGTGGATGAACGGGTGCATGTCGGACGTGTTCAAGTCGTCTTTTTCGTACCAGGTCGCGGTCGGGAAAATCACGTCGGCGTAGAGACAGGTCGTGTTCATGCGGAAGTCGAGCAGGGTCAGCAAATCGAGTTTGCCTTCCACCGCAGGGCGCACGGTGATTTCAGACGGCCTGATGCAGTCTTCTTCCTCGCTTAACACCGCGTTTTGCGTGCCGAGCAGGTATTTCAGGAAATATTCGTGGCCTTTGCCGGATGAACCGAGAATGTTGGAACGCCATACGAACAGGTTGCGCGGGAAGTTTTTCGGGTTGTCGGGGTCGTTGCACGCCATGTCGAGCGAGCCGTCTTTCAGGCCGTTGACCACGAAATCGGCCGGATTCACGCCTGCGGCTTCGGCGGCATCCGCGACATCGAGCGGGTTTTGCGTCAGTTGCGGCGCGGAAGGCAGCCAGCCCATGCGTTCGGCTTTGGCGTTGTAGTCAATCATCGACATGTTCGGCATTTTGTCACCGAAGCCCGGGGCAAGGATTTCGTCCACGCCCAGTTTTTCGTGCCGCCATTGGCTGGTGTGGGCATAGAAGAACGACGTACCGTTCATCTGGCGGGCAGGGCGGTGCCAGTCGAGCGCGAAAGTCAAAGGTGTCCAGCCCGATTGCGGACGCAGTTTTTCCTGACCGACATAGTGGCACCAGCCGCCGCCGGATTTGCCGATGGAGCCGCACATCATCAGCATGTTGATGATGCCGCGGTAGGCCATGTCCATGTGGTACCAGTGGTTCAGACCCGCGCCGAGAATCACCATCGAGCGGCCTTCGGTGTCGTGGGCATTTTGCGCGAACTCGCGCGCCACCTGAATCACCAGCTTCGGATCGACACCGGTATGTTTCTGCTGCCAGGCAGGGGTGTAGGGTTTGTCTTCGGAATAATCTTTGGCGGCGTTCGGATCATCCAAGCCGTGATCCACGCCGTAGTTGGCAATCATCAGGTCGAATACGGTCGCCACCAACGCGGTGCTGCCGTCGGCCAGCTGGACGCGTTTGGCCGGCACTTTGCGGTAAATCAGCTCATCGTTGTCGCTGCCGAAATAGGTGAAACCGACGTTGACCACGTCATCGGCACGCTCTTTCAGGCTCAGAGCCGCTTTCACGTCTTGGCCTTGCGCACGGGTTTCCAGATTCCATTTCTGGCTGCCGTCCCAGCGGAAGCCGACGGAGCCGTTCGGCACCATGAGACCGTCTGAAATTTCGTCCCAAGCCAATACTTTCCAATCGGGGTTTTTCTCTTCGCCGAAATTGCCGTCCAGTTCGGACGCGCGCAGGAAGTATTCCGGCTGGAAGCCTTGGCCGTCTTCTTTCAGGCGCACCAACATCGGCATGTCGGTCAGGCGGCGGACATAGTCTTGGAAATATTCAGACGGCTTGTCGAGATGGAATTCTTTCAAAATCACATGACCCATCGCCATCGCCAAGGCTGCGTCAGTGCCTTGTTTCGGTGCGAGCCAGATGTCGCCGAATTTCGCCATTTCGCCGAAGTCGGAAGATACGGCCACGGTTTTCGTGCCTTTGTAGCGGACTTCGGTGTAGAAGTGGGCGTCGGGCGTGCGCGTCATCGGCACGTTGGAACCCCACACCATCAGGTAATTCGAGTTGTACCAGTCGGCAGACTCGGCCACGTCGGTCTGTTCGCCCCATACCTGCGGGCTGGCAGGCGGCAGGTCGCAATACCAGTCGTAGAACGAAAGCGGTACGCCGCCGATCAAGCCCAAATAGCGCGCGCCGGCGGCATAGCTGACCATCGACATGGCGGGAATCGGCGAGAAACCGATAACGCGGTCGGGACCGTAGTTTTTGATGGTGTAGGCATTGGCCGCGGCCACCAACTCGTAGGCCTCGTCCCAATTCGAGCGCACGAAGCCGCCCAAGCCGCGTTGGGTTTTATAGGATTTCGCCCGCTCAGGGTCTTCCACAATCCATTTCCATGCTTCGATCGGATCTTTCGTTTTGCGCGCCTCGCGCCACAATTCGGCCAACACGCCGCGCATCATCGGATATTTCACGCGCTGGGCGGAATAAACATACCAGCTGAACGACGCGCCGCGCGGGCAGCCGCGGGGTTCGTGGTTCGGCAGGTCGGGACGGGTGCGCGGATAATCGGTCTGCTGGATTTCCCAAGTAATCAGGCCGTTTTTCACAAAGATTTTCCAAGAACACGAACCGGTACAGTTCACACCGTGGGTGGAGCGTACCTCCTTATCGTGCGCCCAGCGGCTGCGGTAGGCGTTTTCCCACTTGCGGTCTTCCGTGGTGGTGGCACCGTGGCCGTTGGCAAAAGTTTCGTGTTTTTGGGTAAAAAATTTCAATCGGTCTAAAAAGTGGCTCATGGTCGTGTCCTCACTGGCGGTGATTGCCGGATGTTTTATTGTCGATTAGCAATATAAATCGTGAGGTGCAAAACCGCCACGCGCTTAAAGCATGGCAGGAGGGGATAAAACAGCGGTAGGGATTTCCTACTTTCGGCGGTATCAGGGTGCGTAGGAAAGTAACAGCGAATGAACGGCATCAATCTGCCTACCAAGAAAAAAGGTGCGCAAATCGGCAAGAACCAAGCAACAGGCCGTCTGAAATTTATTTTCAGACGGTCGTGTTATTTCATCGGAATAAAAAAATACTACCTACTAAAGTAGGTATGGCAGGTATCCATTTCTGGATTTAATATTGATTCCGCAAATATTTCGGTCTGTTCCTGCGCGGATTTGCGGACAAAACACCGGCATCGGCGGTAGGGCATGGCCGCATAAAAGCACGCAAGCGCAAAAGGCCGAGACCTTTGCAAAATCCCCATCTTTGGCACATTTCTTCGTTATGCGCTGCTCGAAAGCTTGCCTATCTAAATGATATGTCTGCGCTTTCTGTGCTGCTATAACTTCGAACTGTACTCAAATCCGGGGTTTTGCAAAGGTCTCAGGCCGTCTGAAAATGCGCGATTCGTTTTTCAGACGGCCTGTTTGCGCGTATAGTATGGCTTCTTTTGTTTTGAAACCGAGTATCATGACTTTCACCACGATTTTAAGCATCGCGCTGGGCATAGGTTTGGCGGCGAGTTCCGGATTCCGCGTGTTTCTGCCGCTGTTTGCCCTGAGTTTGTCGGCATATTTCGGGCTGTGGCCGGTTAATGAAAATTTCCAATGGCTCTCTTCCACGCCGGCGCTGATTATTTTGGGCGTGGCAACGGTGGTCGAAATTGGCGCGTACCTGATTCCGTTTGTCGATAATCTGCTGGACACGCTGGCGGTACCGCTGGCGGGGCTGGCCGGTACGGCGGTCATGGCTTCCACTACGGCGGATTTGAGTCCCGCGGTGACTTGGACGCTGGCGATTATCGCAGGCGGCGGTGCGGCTGCGGCGATTAAGGGCGTGAACGCGACCACGCGTGCGGCGAGCACGGCAACGACGGCAGGTTTGGCCAATCCTGTCGTCTCGGTTGCCGAAACCGGTATGGCCGCGGTAATGGCGGCATTGAGTCTGTTTCTGCCGTTTTTGGCGGTGGCGGTGTTGTTCGTCATTGTGTTTTGGTTGTGGCGGAAATACCGTACATTCCAACGGCGCGAGCAAACGGTTTGAGCGGCAGCAAAAGGCCGTCTGAAAATAATTTTTCAGACGGCCTTTTGACAGGTAAAAGACTGGAGTTAAAGAAAACCGCAGGTCAGAAAAACCTGCGGTTTTTTGATTTTTACTGCTTGTTGTCTTCGCTGTCGAGGAAGCTTCTCAGGCGGTCGCTGCGGGTAGGGTGGCGCAGCTTGCGCAGGGCTTTGGCTTCGATTTGGCGGATGCGCTCGCGCGTGACGTCAAACTGCTTGCCGACTTCTTCTAGCGTATGGTCGGTGTTCATGTCGATGCCGAAACGCATACGCAGCACTTTGGCCTCACGCGGCGTCAGGCTTTCCAACACTTCTTTGGTGACTTCGTGCAGGCTGGAGTACATGGCGGCATCGGCCGGCGCGATGTTGTTTGCGTCTTCGATGAAGTCGCCCAAGTGCGAATCGTCGTCGTCGCCAATCGGCGTTTCCATCGAAATCGGCTCTTTGGCGATTTTCATGATTTTGCGGATTTTGTCTTCCGGCATCTCCATCAGTTCGGCCAGTTTCGCGGAATCAGGCTCTTCGCCGGTTTCCTGCAGGTATTGGCGCGAAATGCGGTTCATCTTGTTGATGGTTTCAATCATGTGTACCGGAATACGGATGGTGCGCGCCTGGTCGGCAATCGAACGGGTAATGGCTTGGCGGATCCACCATGTGGCGTAAGTGGAGAATTTATAGCCGCGGCGGTATTCGAATTTATCTACCGCCTTCATCAGGCCGATGTTGCCTTCCTGAATCAAATCAAGGAACTGCAAGCCGCGGTTGGTGTATTTTTTGGCAATCGAAATCACCAGACGCAGGTTGGCCTGAATCATTTCTTGCTTGGCGGCGGCGGTTTCGCGTTCGCTGGCGACCATGTTTTTGTTGATTTCTTTCAACTCTTCAAT
Organism: Neisseria sp. CCUG12390; assembly: GCF_047837985.1. GTDB lineage: Bacteria > Pseudomonadota > Gammaproteobacteria > Burkholderiales > Neisseriaceae > Neisseria. The sequence goes on along the minus strand of NZ_CP181244.1, from coordinate 1,941,027 downwards.
CGAGATTTGTGTTTCTTTCTGCATATCGGCCAAAGCAGACTGCTTCTCAATGATGGCATGGCGGAAACGGTCGAGCGCGTCGCTCCATACGCGGCCTTTGGCGACTTCTTCTTCAACCCAGTTAAGATCAGTAATGTTGGGCAGGAAGTTGTCGACGAAATATTCGCGTTCCATATGCACGCGTTCCAGGCAGATGTCGCGGATTTCGCGTTCCAGCCTGCGGATTTGTTCGACGCGGCCGCGCAGGTTGTTGCTCAGGTTTTCGATTTGGCGGGTTGCGAAACGTACTTCCAGCAATTTGCCGGCGATGGCGTCGCGGTGAGCCAGATAATCGGGATGGCGGCTGTGGTGCTTGGCCAATTGCGCGGTCATTTCGGCATAGTCGGCTTTGATTTGGGTAAAGTGTTCGAGCACTTTCTGCTTCAGCTCTTCCAAATTGGCGGCAGACATGCTGTCGGCGTCGGTTGCACCGTCGTCATCGCCGTCGTCTTCATCATCATCGCTGCCGTCTTCGTCGTCATCGCTGCTTGAAGCTTCTTCGGAAGAAGTGCTTTCCAAGTGGCCCAAGCCCAATTCGTTCAACAATACTTCGTTAGGGTCGATAATGGCTTCCACTACTTCGTCAACGCGGATTTCGTCATTGCGCACTTGATCGATTAAGGCCAGAATTTCGGCCACCGAACCCGGGCAGGCGGAAATGGCCTGCACCATGTTTTTAAACGCGTTTTCGATTTTTTTGGCGATGATGATTTCGTCTTCGCGCGTCAGCAGGTCAACCTGCCCCATTTCGCGCATATACATACGCACGGGGTCGGTGGTGCGGCCGAACTCGGAATCCGCGCTGGAGAGGGCGGCCTCGGCTTCTTCGACGGCATCGTCGTCGGTAATGGCCGCGGCGTTGTCGCTTAGGAGAATATCTTCCGCATCGGGCGCCTGCTCGGTGACTTGGATGCCCAAGCCGGAAATCATGCTGACGATGTTGTCGATTTGGTCGGCATCGGACATATCGTCCGGCAGCGCATCGTTGATTTCGGCGTAGGTGATGTAGCCGCGCTCTTTACCCATGATGACGAGCTGGCGCAGGCGGCTGCGTTGCTCTTCGACGGTCAGCGGGCGGCCGTCGTCTTGATCTTGGTATTCTTCGTGATTTTTAGACATAGGTTTCTCATTGTTTAGTGGACAATGCCGACGGTTTGCAGCGGTCTGCACCTGAGGGCGGAGCGGCATATTGCCCGAACAGGGGCAATCAATGCCGAGGCCGTCTGAAACTTTTAGAAAACGGGTGTTCTGCGCTTTATCCGGTTCGCAGCATGGGACAATGTTTTCAGACGGCCTGACGGGAATTCGGGTTTAGTTCGCTTTGGACATCAATAAAGATACCAAAAGTTTCTTTTCGTAATCGTTCAAACCGCTTTGCGCATTTTTCTGCTTCAGCGATTCGATTTGGCTGTATTTTAACTCATTTAACAGCTTTTTCATGCCGATTTTGAAATTTTCGCATTCGGCCTGGTAGGCTTCTCCGTTGTCTTCCGCCACTTGGTCATCGGCATGGCGGGTCGATTGGAAGATTTGGTTCAACGCGGATTCGTAGGGCGAGCCGCGCATGTGCTCCAAAATCTGCGCGCTGCTGGGCGGCTGGGCAAAGCTTTTGACGGTTTCGGCCAAATTGGCCAAACAGGCAAAATCGCCTTCCAGCGCGAGGTATTCGGGCAAGTCTATATATGCAGCCCAATCCGGATTTATCAAGAGGCTGCGGATTTGCCGCTGCACCAAAGTGAGCATTTGCGGCTGCCTGAACGTTTCCTGCGGCAGTTTGTAGCTTTTTTGCTTCACATGCCGCTTGGGGGCTTCTTGGCCGAGCAGTTGCGCCAGATTGGAAGGGTCGATGCCCACCAGTTCACTGAGTGTCTGTTTCAGCAAAAAGTTCAGCGCGGGAGCGGTAATCTGCGCCAGCAGCGGGGCGGCGGTTTTCACCAGTTCCGCCTTGCCTTCCTGCGTATTCAGGTTGAGGCCGTCTGAAAGGTGCTGCCAGAAATATTCCGACAACGGTTTGCTTTGGTTCAGCAGCGCGTCTTCAAATTGGGTTTTGCCGAAAGCGCGGATGTAGCTGTCGGGGTCGTGTTCTTCGGGCAGGAACAGAAAATGCAGCGATTTGTCGTCTTTCAGTTGCGGTAAGGCATTTTCCAGCGCGCGCCACGCGGCTTTTTTACCGGCGGCGTCGCCGTCGAAACAGAAATAAATGCTGTCGGCCTGACGCATCAGGATTTTGACATGGTCGGCGGTGGTGGAGGTGCCGAGCGAAGCCACGCCGTAACCGATGCCGAACTGCGCCAAAGCCACCACGTCCATATAGCCTTCGACCACCAAAATCCGCCCGGCTTCTTTCACCGCGGCACGCGCTTCGTAAAGGCCGTAGAGATTTCGGCCTTTGTCGAACAAAGGCGTGTCGGGCGAGTTGAGATATTTCGGTTTGGAATCGTCCAGCACGCGGCCGCCGAAGCCGATGACCTGACCGCGTTGGTCTCGAATAGGGAACATAATCCGATGGCGGAAGCGGTCGTAATGCTTGCCTTCGTTGTCGATGACCATGCCGCTGTCGACCAGGGCGGTATTCGGGTAGGGCTGGAACACCTGTGCCAGCGGCTGCCAGCCGTCGGGTGCGTAGCCCAAGCCGTAATGGGCGATGATTTCCGCGCTCAGGCCGCGTCCGGACAGATAATCCTGCGCCGGTTTTTGAAACTTGAGCTGCTGCGCGTAAAACGAAGCGGCGGCGGCGGTGGTTTCTTCCAGCGTCTGCTGCTTTTTCTTGCGCTCGGCGCGGGCTTCGGGGTTGTCGTTCTGCCCGCGTATTTTCGGTACGGTCATGCCCACGCGGTCGGCCAGATACTGCACCGCCTCGGTAAATGCCAAGCCCTGATATTCCATGATAAAACCGATGGCCGAACCGTGCGCGCCGCAGCCGAAACAGTGGTAAAACTGCTTCGTCGGACTTACCGAGAACGACGGCGATTTTTCTTTGTGGAACGGACAACACGCCATGTAGTTGGCACCGCCTTTTTTCAGCGGTACATGCTCGTCGACAATATCGACGATATCGACTTTGGCGAGCAGTTCGTCTATGAAATCGGAAGGAATCATAAAAGGCCGTTGGGAAAGTGGAGATTCAGACGGCCTTTTGCCGCAGGCCGTCTGAAAACAGGAAAACGGATTATAACCTATTAGGTATTGTTTGGTTTTTTTTGAACCTTAATCGGTTGTCCAATGCGATAATTTTATTATGTTTTTTTACTGTGGTTCGGTATTGGCGGATGCGTTTGCCATATGGCGGTTGCGGCCGTCTGTTTCGGAGCGGAACGGATTTTTTCGGCATGTTGCCAAACCATGTATATTCGGTCGTGAGGCCGTCTGAAAACGATGTTCGGTTTCAGACGGCCTGAAAGTCAGGCCGGTGTTTTCCTTGAATAAATGATGTTTGGATGATGTTTGGGGGCGGTATCCGTGAATTTCAGACGGCCTTGTTTTATAATAGCGGATTCGAGTTATTGCTGAAGCCGCATCATGAAATTTTCCCAAACCCTTGCCGCACTGCTGTTCTGCATGCTGCCGCTGTCTGCGGCGGCTTTGGATTTCGGCAAAATCCGTGCCGATGAAATTTCGGTTTACGTGCAGGATTTGGAAACGGGCAAGGTTCTGATTGACCACCGCTCGGGCGTTTCCGTCAATCCCGCCTCGGCGATGAAGCTGGTGACCGCATTTGCCGCGTTTCAGGCCTTGGGCAAGGATTACCGCTGGACGACAGATTTCAAAAGCCCCGCGCCGGTAAACGGCGATACGCTGGAAGGCGATATTTATTGGGAGGGCAGCGGCGATCCGGTACTCGATCAGGACGGGCTGATTGCCTTGCAGCAGCAGTTGCGCGACAAAGGTATCCGCAAAATTTCAGGGCAGCTAGTGCTCGACCGCAGCTTGTGGGGCGAAGTGAAAAACGGCAAGGAATTTGCCGCCGATGCGGGCGAAACCTATATGACGCCGCCCGATCCCAACCGCTTGGCGTATAAAGTGGTGGCGGTCAAGGCCGAACGCAACCCTGCGGGTGATGTGGTGTGGACGACCAATCCGCCGCTGCCGGACATCAGGCTCGATAACCAAACCACGATTGTTCCGTCAACTGCCGAATGCAAATCCATCAGCCGCTATATGCGCGGCCGCTATACGGGCGGTGCGTTGGTCATCAGCGGCAATGTGCCGGAAACCTGCCTGAGCGAAGCCCTGTATGTGAACATGCTGACATCGCAGGATTTCGCCCGCCGCAGCTTTATCAACCAATGGCGTGCCGCCGGCGGCACGATTTCAGACGGCCTGAAAGTGGCGGTCACGCCGTCTGACGCCAAGACGCTGGCTACGCTGCAATCCAAGCCGTTGAGTGAGATTTTGGCGGACATGAACAAGTTTTCCAATAATCTGATTGCGCGTTCGGTGTTTCTGAAACTGGGGCAATCGAAAGATTTGCACGAAGCCCTGCGGCGTGCCGATTCGGCCGTCAAGTTGGAATTGGGTGCGGCAGGCGTGGATACGGCTCATCTGGTCTTGGAAAACGGATCCGGTTTGTCGCGCAAAGAGCGGCTCACGGCGAAAATGATGGGTCAGTTGCTGGAAAAAGCCTATTTCAGCGGCTACAAAGACGAATTTATCGGCACGCTGCCGATGGCCGGTGTGGACGGCACGCTGAAAACGCGCTTGAAGCAGGCCGGTGAAAAACTGGTGCTCAAAACCGGTACGCTCAAAGACGTGCGCGCCTTGGCAGGCTACTGGTTGGGCGAGCAGCCGAAAGTGGTGGTGGTGATGATCAACAGCCCGCAGGCGGATACTTATTTGAAAGATATGGACAGGCTGGTGTCGGAAATCGTTTTGCCCGGCGGCAAAAGCTGGGTGGCGTTGGATGCCAGTTGCGAAGCGCGGCAGGATGTTTGAGCAGTTGAAATATATCTGAGAGGCCGTCTGAAACCGTTTGTTTCAGACGGCCTCTTTGCGTAATTGCAATTTAAATATTCTTTCGGTAAATATACTTTGACAGCCAGAATCTATTAGAACGCAAGGCGGGCTTTGTATTAATTCTGTCATAAACCTTGATTTATCAAACAAGTTCATTCATAACTCAAAAAATTATATACCATATAATTAATCAATAAGCATATTAAGAAAAATATGCAGGATTGAAATGCTTATGGATTAATGCTTATGTAATGATGTAAATTACAAATGCATTTAATAAATTAAATTAACAATTACTTAATTTAATTTTACTTTTCAATAATATTCTTAATTTTTCTAAAATAGATTAGTATATTTTTAACGTTATCAGTTAACGTTATTTAGGTGATTATCGTCTTTAGAATTAATTAAGGAGAGAATTAAATGGATGCGGTCAATTCAAACGCTCAAAATAATGCGGTTGTGATTAACGGAACATCTAACGATGATGTACTTTATGGTAGTTCAGGCGCTACCGTTATTTATGGGAAAGCAGGCAACGATATCATTCACAGCCTTTCAGGCTTGGATACCATATACGGGGGAGAGGGAGACGACACATTTCATATAGCAGGTATTGGAGACACCGTAATTGAAGAACGCGGCAAGGCACCGATACCATTTACAGCAGCGTCAGCTATACCGCATCGCAAAATGTAGAAAACATTACCCTGACCGGCAATACCAATATTTACGCGGCAGGCAACAACTCCGACAACGTTTTGGTCGGCAACAGCGGACACAACCGTCTGAACGCAGGCAGCGGCAATGACACCGTATACGGCGGCGAGGGCAGCGACCACATCGGCGGCGGCGAAGGCAATGACGTTTTATACGGCGAAAAAGGCAATGACCATATCCACGGCGACAAGGGCAACGATGTACTCGACGGCGGCGAAGGCAAAGACACCATGCGTGGTCAGGCCGGCGACGACGTTTACTACGTAGACAATGCAGCCGACACCGTAATCGAAGAGCGCGGTCAAGGCACCGATACCGTTTACAGCAGCGTCAGCTATACCGCATCGCAAAATGTGGAAAACGTTACCCTGACAGGCAGTGCCAATATTTACACGGCAGGCAACAACGCCGACAACGTTTTGGTCGGTAACAGCGGACACAACCGCCTGAATGCAGGCCGCGGCAATGACACCGTATACGGCGGCGAAGGCAGCGACCAAATCGGCGGCGGCGACGGCAATGACGTGTTATACGGCGAAAAAGGTAATGACCACATTTTCGGCGACAACGGTAACGATGTTCTCGACGGCGGCGAAGGCAAAGACACCATGCGCGGTCAAGCCGGCGACGACGTTTATTACGTAGACAATGCAGCCGACACCGTAATCGAAGAACGCGGCCAAGGTACCGATACCATTTACAGCAGCGTCAGCTATACCGCATCGCAAAATGTGGAAAACATTACCCTGACGGGCAATGCCAATATTTACGCGGCAGGTAACAATTCCGATAACGTTTTGGTCGGCAACAGCGGACACAACCGTCTGAACGCAGGCAGCGGCAATGACACCGTATACGGCGGCGAAGGCAGCGACCACATCGGCGGCGGCGAAGGCAATGACGTTTTATACGGCGAAAAAGGCAATGACCATATCCACGGCGACAAAGGTAACGATGTTCTCGATGGCGGCGCGGGTAATGACTTATTGAGCGGCCAAGCCGGAAACGATACTTACGTTTTCGCCAAAGGCTACGGCAATGATGTTGTCCGCGATACCGAAGGCACGAATACCGTACGCTTCGACGGCATTGCCGCCGGTGATGTAACCGTGAGCGAAAACAACGGAAGCTGGGTGATTACACTCAAAGAAACTGGCGATACCCTGACCATCGAAAACCAAACCGCCGATGCAAGTGCGGCAGTAACCCGCTTCGAGTTTTCAGACGGCCTCTTGAGCAATGTCGAGTTGGCAATGGCGGCAGGTCTGCTGAAGCCGCAAGGAAATGTGATTAACGGCACGGAAAACGACGACCGCTTGGAAGGCACGGAAAAAGACGAAGCTTTGAACGGCTTGGGCGGTAACGATACGTTGCGTGGTGCCAAAGGCGTGGATGTTGCCGACGGCGGCGACGGTGATGATGCCCTGATTGCGGTAGGCGATTTGACCTCAGGCAGCAAATCCGCCAATAAAGCCTACGACACCGTTTTGGGTCAATCTCTTGCCGGCTTGAAGGGAACCGATTACGCAGAAGTTACCGCAGGCGATGTGTTCCGCGGCGGTGCAGGAAACGATACGCTGTATGTATTCGGTACGACCGATTTGAGCAAAGCCGTGTTGGACAGCATCGAAAAAATCGATATGCCGTCTGATGTTACGCTTGCGGCTGACCAATTGTCAGGCGTTTCCGTAAGCGGAGACAGCGTAGGCACGTTGCGCGTTAAAGAAGAAAGTGCGGAAAAAGTTGTAGTGCTTGGCGACCAGCAGCTAAACGGCGTTAAACAGTTGGATATCGGCAAAAACGTCGTTATCGAAGTGAAAAACCTGGCTGCTTTGAACGGTGTTGAAATCATCAGCGGCAACGGTACGCTGCGCTTTACCGAACCTACCGCACTGACTGCCGACCATTCGGTAGCCGGCAAAGTCAAAGTGGTGAATGCAGACGGCTCATCCGCAATAGGCAGCGCCGAAGTACTCGACCGCATTATTTCTGCCAGCGACGATACTGCCGTTCGCGGTGAAATCAATGATTTGCCTTACAAAGACCTGTTGTCAGACGGCGTGGCCAAAGGCAACAATCCCGTTACCATTCTGGACGGTTCAGACGGCAACGACTACATCGAAGGCGGCAGCACCCATGATGCCTTAGACGGTGTGAACGGCGACGATGTATTGGTAGGCAAAGACGGTAACGACATCTTCGTGATTAACGGTACCGGCAAGAAAACCATTATCGACGGCGGCAGCAACCAAGATACCGACACCATCGTTTTAAGTAACGCTAACCAAGGTGCGGAAATCGATTTGAGCCAGTTTAAAGGCAGTATCGGCACCGATACCACCATTCAAATCGGCGCATCCGACAGCCACGGCGTAGCAGGCAGTGCCGGAGATAAAACCAACCTGATGCTGATTATCGACCGTTCGGGCAGCATGAGCTGGGATAACCGTATGGAGAATGCCAAAGATGCCGTCATCAAGCTGATTGAAAAATACAACCAGCTCGGCGACATTGCCATCCGCGTAATCGGCTTTGACGGTTACAGCTACGTTGAGTTTAACGGCGTAAATGCGTGGATGAACAAAGTAGATGCGGTGAATGCCATCAATAGCCTGTCTGCTTGGGGCGGTACGGATTACTATGTTGCCCTTGATGCTGCTGAAACGGCATTTGTGAGCGGTCGCGGCAAAGTATTCCATGAGGGTGGCAATAACTTCTCCATGTTCCTTTCAGACGGCGAGCCGAACAGCTATCTCAATATGATCCGTCAAACACAGTGGGAAAATTTTGTCATCAACCACAAAATCGTTTCCCACGCCATCGGATTCGGCGGTATCTATAATACTGCCGCACTCGAACCGATTGCATTTGACGGTACCGCAGTCGCCGATACAAGCGCAGCCGACCGCACGCCCGGCCAAATCAGTCCGATTCTGGAAGGTGACATCGACAAGCTCGTTACCACCGTTTCCGGCACGGCCAAAACCGATTTTATCGAAAACGTGGCAGGTACGGCGTTTGACGACAAAATTACCGGCAACAGCTTGGATAACGTCATCAAAGCAGGCGCAGGCGACGATACCGTGAAAGGCTTGGACGGCAACGATACGTTGGACGGCGGCAAAGGCGATGACCGGCTCGAAGGCGGTGCCGGCAACGACGTTTACCGTTTCGGAACAGGTGATGGCCAAGATACCGTAGTCGATACGCAAGGCAGCAACAGAGTTAAGTTCGACGGCATCAACAAGGCCGATGTGAGCGTGAACAGCGTGCAAGAGGCCGATGGCAGCGAAAGCTGGGTAATTACCGTAACCGCTACCGGCGATACGCTGACCGTGAAAAACCAAACCGCCGATGCAAGCGCAGCCGTAACCGGCTTCGAGTTCGCCGACGGTACGCTGAGCAATGCCGATTTGGCCCAACTCATCGGTGCGCCTTCTGCAGAACCGGTTGCCGCGCTTGCGCTTTCATTCGGTTCAACCAACATTGTAGCGGCTTCCGCAGAGAACAAAGTGGTTGTTCACGGCCACAATATCCCTGTTAAGACAGCCGCCGACAACAGTGCTTCAGACGGCCTGCTCGACAGCGGTGCAGGTTCGCTTGACAGCGCGTTGAACAGCATTCTGCCTGCTTCCGGGGCAAGCTTCGGCGCAGGTTTGGCGGATACTGCGGCTTATGCGGCCGAAACCGCCCAGTTCCAAGCTGACGATAACGCGCAGGGTGTGACTGCCGTCATCTGAAAATAAACCTTGTGTCATCAGGCCGTCTGAACGTGTTTCAGACGGCCTTTTGCTGCATATTTTTGTTGAGAGAACGCCTGAGCCGTTGAAACGCAGGGGAAAACAGGGCGGTTTGTGCCGTTCAGACGGCCTTGTCGGATTTTTTCGTGTGACTACTCGTTGCGCACAGTTTCATGCTTCTCGAATAAGCCATGCCGTCTGAAAGTTTCAATCTTTTCAGACGGCATCATTCAATCATGCGGATTACGGCAACGGATAGGATATTACACTTAACTTATTTTTATCTTTCAGACGGCCTTTTTGTAACGGGTTTGGCGTAAACTGTTGCCTGTCTCAATAATGAGAATAAATCTTATGTATCAAGGTGAACGTTTTAATGCTTATAGCCATTTGGTAGGGGCGGTATTGGCTCTGACCGGTATGGTGTTGCTGATTGTGAAGGCGGTAGCGGATTTTGACCCTTACAAACTCGCCAGCGCGATTACTTACGGTGTGTGTCTGCTGCTGCTGTATTCGGGTTCGACGCTGTATCACAGCATTCCACAGCCGAAAGTGAAGGCGGTATTGCAGAAGGTGGATCATTGTATGATTTACCTGCTGATTGCGGGCAGTTATACGCCGTTTACGTTGGTGACGCTTAAGGGCGGCTGGGGCTGGTCGCTGTTCGGTGTGTCGTGGGGTCTGGCCTTGCTCGGCATCATTCAGGAATTGACGATCGGGCGGAAAAGTGAAAAACGCTTGTTGTCGATGGTGATTTATGTGGTGATGGGCTGGTTGATTTTGGTGGCGATGTATCCGCTGGCGATGAGCTTGTCTGCGGCGGGATTGTTTTGGCTGGCTCTGGGCGGCGTGTTATATAGTGCCGGCATTTATTGGTTTGTGAACGACACCAAAATCAAATACGGCCACGGTATTTGGCATTTGTTTGTGATGGCAGGCAGTCTGGCGCAGTTTATCTGCATTTATTTTTATGTGTTATAACTTTCAGACGGCCTTAATTAAGTATAGTGAACTAAAATAAGAAAGCTACAAGGCGGCAAGGTGCAGACAGTACACATAGTATGGCAAGCTGCAGCCAACGAAGCAGATTTCTTATTTGAATTCACTATAAAAAAATCTCTCCGCCTTGTCGGAGAGATTTTTTTTCGGCTATTGCTTATCGTGGAATTCGTGAAATTCGTATTGGTAAGAAAGTTCTTTGCCGGATTTGGTCTGCGCCAAATAATCGTCGTAGATTGCGCGGATTTCTTTGCGCAGCAGGAACAAGGCAATTAAGTTGGGGATGACCATGAAGCCGTTGAACATGTCGGACAAGCTCCATACCAAATCGACTTTGCCCAAGGTTCCCAACACAATGGCGGCCAATACCAACGTGCGGTAGAAGCCCAAGTATCTGCCGCGGAACAAAAAGCGGATATTGGATTCGCCGAAATAATACCAGCCGATGATGGTGGTAAACGCGAAGAAAGTCAGGCACACGGCCAGCAGTTGGCCGCCGAAGTCGCCGAATGCGATGATGAACGCCTGCTGCGTCACCGTCGCGCCTTTCAAGCCCAAAGTATTGGCGTCGGTCAGCAGGATGATCAGCGCGGTGGCGGTGCAGACCAACAGAGTATCGATAAACACGCCGACGAATGCGGCCATGCCTTGCTGGACAGGGTGCTTGACGTTGGCGGTGGCATGGGCGTGGGGGGTTGAACCCATACCGGCTTCGTTGGAAAACAGGCCGCGTGCCACGCCGTAGCGGATGGCTTCGCGCATACCGATACCGGCCGCACCGCCCAACACCGCGCTCGGATCAAAGGCAGCGACAAAAATATGCTGAATCATCGGAACGATGTGTTCGGAGAATTGGAACAGAATTACCACCGCGCAAATGATGTAAACCACCGCCATAAACGGCACGACAAACTGCGCGACATTGGCGATGCGGTTGACACCGCCGACCACGATCAAACCGGCCAATACCGCCAGGGCGATGCCGACTGCCAAAGCCGGAATGTCAAACGCCACCGTTACCGCCGATGCAATCGAGTTTGCCTGCGTCGCATTGCCGATAAAACCCAAAGCAATGATGATGGCGATGGAGAAGAAGCCTGATAAGAAGCGCGCGGCAGAGCGGCCGATTTTCGGGGTCAGGCCGTGGGTAATGTAAAACGCGGGGCCGCCGATGTATTTGCCGTGGCTGACGACGCGGTATTTTTGCGCCAAAACCGCTTCGGAAAAAATGGTCGACATACCGAGTACGGCAGACAACCACATCCAGAAAATCGCTCCCGGGCCGCCGGCGGTAATCGCCGTGGCGACCCCCGCGACGTTGCCCGTGCCGATTTGGGCGGAAACCGCCACGGCCAAAGCCTGAAATTGTGACAATGATTTTTGGTCGCTGTCCGCACCTTTTTTGCCGAACAAGCCGCCGAAAACCGATCTGAATCCTGTGCCTAATTTGGTAATCTGCGGCGCACCCAGATAAACCGTGAAAAACAGGCCGATGCCGATAAGCGCATACATCAGCAGGTAATCCCACAGCACTTTATTGACCGCGCCCACCAGCGCAGACAATGTTGTTTCCATAATAAACCTCGAAAAATGAAAAAGTTAATCAACGTGCGGCACACAGCGGCAACTACTCCGCTTCAATCCCGCCACATTGCCTCAGGCGAGCAGGCCGTCAGCCGGGTACGGGATTATCCGAATGCTCTTTATCCGGTTCTTTAATAAAGAAACATTTTCGGTATCATACTCTAAAACCCAAGACGGTAAAATACAAATCCTGAATATATATAACGGAATTTAACATGAAATCAAATTGGATACGGTATGGGGATAGGCCGTCTGAAGTTTTCGGCCATAAAAAACTTATGATAAAATGCGCGTTTTTCAGAATGAAATGAAATATTGCGTTTTTCGTGGCGGATTAAAATAAGGATGGCGTCATTCCATGCTTACTTTAATCGGCTATAAAACGCAAAAAAATCGAAAGGAATCCGCATGGCAGGCCATAGCAAGTGGGCGAATATCCAGCACAAAAAGGCACGCGTTGATGCCCAACGCGGCAAAATTTTTACCAAACTGATTAAAGAAATCACCGTTGCGGCCAGATTAGGCGGCGGCGACCCTGCATCCAACCCTCGCCTGCGTCTGGCGATGGACAAAGCATGGGATGCCAATATGCCCAAAGACAACGTTCAGCGCGCAATCGACAAAGGCACGGGCAACCTGGAAGGCGTGGAATACATCGAATTGCGCTACGAAGGTTACGGCATCGGCGGTGCGGCTTTGATGGTGGACTGCATGACCGACAACAAAACCCGCACCGTGGCCGACGTTCGCCATGCGTTTACCAAAAACGGCGGTAATCTCGGTACGGACGGCTGCGTGGCGTTCAACTTTGAGCATCAGGGGTACTTGGTGTTTACCGATGTGGACGAAGATGCGCTGATGGAAGCGGCTTTGGAAGCCGGTGCGGAGGACGTGATTGCCGATGAAGAAGGGATGATTGAAGTCATCACCGCGCCTAACGACTGGGCGGGTGTGAAAGCTGCATTGGAAGAAGCCGGTTTCAAATCGGTGGACGGTGACGTGACCATGCGTGCGCAAAACGAAACCGTGCTGACCGGCGAAGATGCCGTCAAAATGCAGAAGCTGCTCGATGCACTGGAGAGTTTGGACGACGTGCAGAACGTTTATACTTCGGCCGTGTTGGATTTGGGATAAATCCGTTATCAGGTATGAATGTTATTGATATGAATGTACGAAAAGCAGACCGATTCGGGTCTGCTTTTTTATTGGCCTTGAAAACTGAGGCCGTCTGAAAGATTCATGGTTTCAATCTTTCAGACGGCCTGTATATTGTCGAAAAGGGTTATTGGACTTTTTCGATTTGCACTTCAGGTTGGGCAGGCATGTTTTCCGCACCGCCGACTTTCACCAGCTTCACATCGAAAATCAAAGTCGAATTCGGGCCGATTTTCTCGCCGGCACCTTGCTCGCCGTAAGCCAGTTTGGACGGAATAAAGAACGTGGCTTCGCCGCCTTCTTTCAACAGTTGGACGGCTTCCTGCCAGCCCGGAATCACTTGGCTGACCGGAAAGCTTACCGGCTGGCCGCCGTTTTGTTTGCTGCTGTCGAACACGGTACCGTCAATCAGTCGGCCTTCGTATTCCACGGTCACGACATCGTCTTTGGTCGGTTTTTTACCCGTACCTTCGTTCTTCATGGTGTATTGCAAGCCCGAAGCGGTCGTCTTCACACCTTCTTTCGCACCGTTTTCCTTCAGGAAGGCTTCGCCTTTTTCCAAGTTGGTTTTGGCGGTTTCCGCGCGTTTGGCCTGCGCTTTTTCCTGCTGTTCGGTCAGGAATTTCATCATCACTTCCTGAGCCTGCATTTCGTTCATTTTCGGCTCTTTGCCGTCGTAAACGGTTTTCAATGCTTCATCGAATACTTTCAGGTCGATTTCCGTACCTTGGTCTTTCATCTGTTTCAAAGAACGGCCGATGTCCACGCCCATGGCGTAGCTGGCTTGCTGTGCCGGTGTGCCGATGGCATCCACACCGGTAGCGCCGGAAGCGGCCGATGCAGCGGCAGGTGCCGCGCCTGCGTCTTTTTTCTCACAAGCAACCAATGACAAGGCGGCGGCTAAAGCCAGCGCGCTGAATTTGAAAGTTTTGTTCATAATGCTGTTTCTTCGAATGAAAAAGGAAAACGTGATTATAGCCCAGATTGCCTGAAAATGAAGCAGGCCGTCTGAAAAATTATCGGTGTATTTGTAAAGATGACAAGAAAATTTCAGACGGCCTCCGGATGCGTCAGGCCGTCTGAAAACAGGGTGCTTGAATGCTCGGAACGGTTCGGATTCGGGGCGGGAATTTATGGGGACGGGACAGGCGGCAACCGCATTCTGCCCGATGGTATGCCGCTTTGTTTGGCAAGGGAAACGGGGTTTCCGGCTCAGGCTTTGCCTTCCATTTTATGATGCTCGATTTCAAAACCGCTTTGGCGGTAGGCGCGGAAACGTTCGCGCGCTTCGGCCAAATCTTCCAAACTGGTGCCAACGATTTCCAAAACACGTTCGGGCGGTTGCGGCGCGTCCGACCAAAAGTCGGGCGAAAGATTCAGAACGGCGACATCAGGCGGGAGTGCCGGCAGTTCGAGGCCGCTTGCCAATAGCAGCGGTGTTTCAGACGGCATGGGTTGGCCGGTTTCCCAAATTTCGTGCGGGATAAAGCTTTCGGGAGCCGTCTGCCACAAGTCGCGGTCAAGACGGGTAATCATGTCGGCGGAATCCGACCAAACCAAAACCCTGCCGCCGTCGCGGATGGCGCGTTCGGCCAAACGGCAGGTGAAAACGGCAGGTTGCGAAACATGGGTATAGAAGGTGGCTTTGGGCATGGCGTCGGCGTCGGCTTCGGGTAACGTGAACGGGCATTATAGCAAAAGGCCGTCTGAAAAACGGGTTTCAGACGGCCTTTCGGCGGCAAATTTATACCGCGATTCTGACCACCGGCTTGATGGTTGTGCCGTTTTTGGAATCTTCAAAGGCTTGGTTGATGTCGGCGAAATCGTAGAATTTCACCAGTTTGTCAAACGGAAACCTGCCTTCTTTATAGAAACGGATGAGCTGCGGAATAAATTGCTGCGGCAGGGCATGGCCTTCGACCACGCCGACGATGGTGCGGCAAGTGCCTAAAACATCAGGGAAAAAGTTCAGCGTGACATCGCCGGCAATGCCGACCACCGCGCAAGTGCCCAATACGCGCAAGCAGCGTACCGATTGCTGCACGACGGATGAAACGCCGGTTGTTTCGATGGCGTAATGCGCGCCTTTCCCGCCGGTAATGCGCATGATTTCGGCCAGTGCATCGGTGTTTTTGCCGTTGATTACATGCGTGGCACCGAATTCTTTGGCCGTTTCCAAACGGCTGTCGTGAATGTCGACCGCGATAATCTGACCGCAGTTGGCGATTTTTGCCGCCATGACCGCGCTCAAACCCACCGCGCCGGCACCGAAAATCACGATGGACGAGCCGATTTTGGGTTTCAAAGCATTCAAGACCGTGCCGCTGCCGGTTTGGAAACCGCAGCCGAGCGGCCCTAAAAGTGCCAAGTCGACATCTTTGTCCACAACCACAACGTTTTTCCGGTTGGCAACGGTATAAGTGGCAAAAGAGGATTGGCCGAAGAAATGCGCCAGTTGCTCACCATTTTGGCTCAGGCGCGACAAACCGTCTTCCCCGAGGCCGCCGCCGAAATTGAGTTCGACGGTGTGTTCGCAGGCATTTTGTTGTCCTTCCAGACAATGGTCGCAAGTTCCGCAATAGGAAAATGATAAAACCACATGATCACCGGCTTGGATGTTTGTGACACCTTCGCCGACTTTTTCGACGATGCCCGAACCCTCATGCCCCAAGACGGCAGGAAACGGTGCGCCGCGGCCGTTGATGGATTCGGCATCGGTGTGGCAGACGCCGGATGCAACCAGACGGATGAGCACTTCGTCTCGTTGCGGTTCGGCCAAATCGACTTCTTCGATGCTCAGCGGACGGCCGGGTTCGCGGGAAACGGCGGCTTGGATTTTCATGTGACGCTCCTTTTGTGATGATGGGATGGGGTAATCAGTCTAGCGCGGTTCGGGGGCTTTTGAAAGCAGTAAGGCCGTCTGAAATTTTTCAGACGGCCTGGACTTGATGATGAGTTTAATCCCGAATCCCGGTTATTTCGCATTGCGCAAATAGTTCAGCAGCAGCGGAACGGGGCGGCCGGTCGCGCCTTTTTCCGCACCGGATTTCCATGCTGTTCCGGCGATGTCGAGGTGCGCCCACGGGTAGTCTTCGGTGAAGTGCGACAGGAAGGTGGCGGCGGTAATCGTGCCTGCACCCGGAGTGCCGATGTTGGGCAGGTCGGCAAAGTTGGATTTGAGCTGTTCTTTGTAGGTCTCGAAGAGCGGCAGTTGCCATGCTTTGTCGTTGACTTCTTTGGATGCGGCCAGCAGGCTGTCGACCAATTCCTGATTGTTCCCCATCAGGCCGCTGACGTCGTGTCCCAGGGCGATGATACACGCGCCGGTGAGGGTGGCGACGTCGATGACGGCTTTGGGCTTGAACTGTTCGGCGTAAGTGAGCGCGTCGCACAGAATCAGACGGCCTTCCGCGTCGGTGTTCAATACTTCGATGCTCAAGCCTTTCATGCTTTTCACGATGTCGCCCGGTTTGGTGGCTTCGCCCGACGGCATGTTTTCGCAAGTCGGCACGACGGCGATGAGGTTAATCGGCAATTGCAGCTTGACCGCCGCGCAGAAGGTGCCGATGACGGTGGCTGCGCCGCACATGTCGAATTTCATTTCGTCCATGTTCAGGCCGGGCTTCAGCGAAATGCCGCCGGTGTCGAACGTGATGCCTTTGCCGACCAGCACAATCGGTGCGTCGTCTTTGTTTGCCGCGCCGAAGTAGGAAAGTTCGACCAGATAAGGGTCTTGCACGCTGCCTTTGGCCACCGACCAAAACGAACCCATATTGGCTTTGATGTAGTCTTTGCCGAGGATTTTGGCTTGTGCGCCCAGTTTTTCGGCTTCGGATTTGGCGGTGGCGGCCAGAAATTCCGGCGTGCATTCGTTCGGCGCGGCATTGCCCAAATCGCGGCACAGGCTTTGGCCGAACACTTGCGCATCGGCGAATTTGACGGCGGCTTCGACTTCGGCGGTGTGTCCGCTGTGGAACGCGATATGGCTTAACTTGGCCGGTTTGGTTTCTTTTTTGTAGCGGTCGAAGCGGTAGGCGGCGTTGCCGAGGGCGGCGGCAAAGGCTTCGGCAACACGCGGCGCGTCGGTTTGGCAGAACGGGCTGATGTCGATATGGACTTCAGCCTGATTTTGCGCCCATTTTGCGGCTTCGGCGGCGGCTTTGTCGAAAGTGGCGCGTTCCAAATCTTTCAGGTGCACCACGGCCACGGCCTGCAAACCGTCGGCGGACGGGATTTTGGTTTCGGCGAAGGATTGGCCGTCTTCCAGCGAGCGGAACAGGGCAAGGGCGGTTTCGTTGCTCAACTGCGCTTCTTCCGTGCAGACAAATAATGCTGCGCCTGCCTGATTCGGCTGCAATTTTTCGGCTTTTGTGCTAAATTCCACGTTTATTCTCCTGATTGAAGAGGGGTGTTCGGATGTTTCAGACGGCCTTTATGCCGTCTGAAAAAGACGGAATGATTGTACTCCATCATCAGGCCGTCTGAAACCTTAATCCGCTGTCGCGCCTGCTTTTCAGACGGCTTGAGGCGCGGATTTTGTCGGAGAACCTGCCAACCGGCTTTGTGCCGCTCAGCTTGAAACATCAATCATATGATTTATCAAAGAAATTTTATTAAAGAATTGTCTTTTGCGGCGGTCGGCATTTTTGTCGTGCTGCTGGCGGTTTTGGTTTCGACTCAGGCGATTAACCTGCTCGGCCGCGCCGCCGACGGACGGGTGGCGATTGACGCGGTGCTGGCTCTGGTCGGTTTCTGGGTCATCGGCATGACGCCGCTTTTGCTGGTGCTCACGGCGTTTATCAGTACGCTGACGGTGTTGACCCGCTATTGGCGCGACAGCGAAATGGCGGTTTGGCTTTCCAGCGGTTTGGCTTTGAAGCAGTGGATTAAGCCGGTGATGCAGTTTGCCGTGCCGTTTGCGGTGCTGATCGCGGTAATGCAGCTCTGGGTGATGCCTTGGGCGGAACTGAGAAGCCGCGAATACGCCGAAATTCTGAAGCAGAAACAGGAGCTTTCTTTGGTCGAGGCAGGCGAGTTCAATGCTTTGGGCAAACGCAACAACCGCGTGTATTTCGTGGAAACCTTCGACACCGATTCGGGCGTGATGAAAAACCTGTTTTTGCGCGAGCAGGACGAAAAAGGCAACGATAACGTCGTGTTCGCCAAAGAAGGCAATTTCGCGCTGACCGACAACAAGCGCACGCTGGAGCTGCGCAACGGCTACCGTTACAGCGGGACGCCCGGGCAGACCGACTACAATCAGGTTTCGTTTGAAAAACTCAGCCTGATTATCAGCACCACGCCGAAAATCATCGATCCGGTTTCCCACCGCCGTACCATTCCGACCGCGCAACTCATCGGCAGCGACAATCCGCAACACCGTGCCGAACTGATGTGGCGCGTTTCTCTGCCGGTCAGTGTGCTGCTGTTGAGTATGCTGGCCGTGCCGCTGTCGTATTTCAATCCGCGTACCGGCCATACTTACAATATCCTGATTGCCATCGGCCTGTTCCTGATTTATCAGAACGGTCTGACCTTCCTGCGCAATGCGGTGGAAGACGGAAAAATCCATTTCCTGATCGGTTTGCTGCCGATGCATCTGCTGATGTTTGCCGTTGCCGTGGTGCTGCTGCGCGTACGCAGTATGCCGGCGCAGCCGTTTTGGCAGGCCGTGGTGAAAAGTTTGAGTTTGAAAGGCGGAAAATGAATCTGATTTCACACTATATGATCCGCCGCATGGCTGTAACGGCTCTGTATGCGCTGTTGGCGTTTTTGGCGTTGTACAGCTTTTTCGAAGTGATTGACGAAGTCGGCAACCTGGGCAAAGGCGGTTACGACGGCGCAGCGATGGCGCAGTATGTGCTGATGCAGATGCCTGCGCGCGCATACGAACTGATGCCGCTGGCCGTCTTAATCGGCGGCCTGATTGCCTTGAGCCAGCTGGCTGCCGGCAGCGAGCTGACGGTCATCAAGGCCAGCGGGCTGAGTACGAAAAAACTGCTGCTGATTTTGGCGCAATTCGGCCTGATTTTTGCGCTGGCGACGGTTGCCTTGGGCGAATGGGTTGCACCCAAGCTCAGCCAACGCGCGGAAAATCTGAAAACCACCGCCATCAACGGCAAACTGACCGCAGGCGATACCGGCTTGTGGCTCAAAGAGAAAAACAACATCATCAACGTGCGCGAAATGCTGCCCGACAAAACCCTGCTCGGTGTGAAAATCTGGCAGCACGACGAGCAATACGAATTGGCGCAGGCCGGCGAAGCCGAGTCCGCCACATTGAATCCGGACGGCAGCTGGCAGCTGAAAAACGTGCGTTACAGCCTGATTCACGGTGACCGTATCGAAGTGAAAACCCAAGCCGAGCAACGCTGGGAAACCGCACTCAGCAGCAGGTTGCTGGATGTCCTGCTGGTCGATCCCGATCAGATGTCGGTGTCCGAACTGACCACCTACATCGCGCATCTGAAAGACAACCACCAGCAGACGCAGGTCTATTCGATTGCTTTGTGGCGCAAAGTGATGTATCCGATTGCCGCGCTGGTGATGGCTTTGGTGGCGTATGCGTTCACGCCGCAAACCACGCGCCACGGCAACATGGGTTTGAAACTCTTCGGCGGCATCTGTTTGGGATTGGCCTTCCACTTCGCCGGCCGCCTGTTCGGTTTTACCAGCCAGCTTTACGGCGTGCCGCCGTTTTTGGCAGGCGCGCTGCCGACGGTGATTTTCGCGGTATTGGCGGTTTATCTGATTCGCAGGCAGGAAAAACGGTAGTTTAAATGACAAGGCCGTCTGAAAATTTTCAGACGGCCTTTTTGTGCGTGCTATTCAGCCCAACCAGAATTTGAACACAAGATACAGAACCAGAATCACCACGGCCGCCCATACGATGCTCATGAAAATCACCACGGCGCGGCCGGCTCTGTATACGGGATGATTGCGTTCGTCTTCCAAAGACGGGGCGGATGCGGTAGGAGAGGGCTTTTTATCGGTCATGATGAAACTCGTGTTCTTAAAAAGATTTTAAAGGCTGAAGCGTACGCTGTTCGGCAAAAAGATTCAAGCCGGATGAATCAATCAAAGCCGTCGTCTTCCGACCAGCCGTTTTTCAAAGCCGTCTGAATCGTGCCCATGTCAAAACCCCGATAAGCCAGAAAACGCGCCTGCTTTTGTTTTTCCGCCAGATCTTTGGCCGGTGCTTTGAACTTTTTACGCAAAACCGCCATCGCGGTCTGCAACTCGCTTTCTTTGTCGGGCATGAATTCCCGGCTGATTTCGGCATCGATGCCTTGTTGCGCCAAAGCCTGCTGCAGGCGCAGCTTGCCGTGTTTGCGGCTTTTGCTGTGGATATAGGCTTCGGCGTAACGCTCGTCGGATTGCCAGTCGCGCTCGGAAAATTCGTCCAACACTTTTTCCAGTTCTTCTTCGCTCTCGGCATGGGGCGCGAGTTTGCGCTTCAAACCGACGCGGCTGATTTCCTGGCGCGACAGGATGTCCATCGCGCGCGCGCGCAGTGATTTTTGCGCTTTGGCAGGGTGTTTCGGTTCCGAATCCGGCTCGTGGCCGAAACCGGAAAAATCTTCGCTTTCGGATTCGTACATTTCAGACGGTCTCTCGGACGCAGGCGGGGATGAATGAGTTGAAGTGGAAAATCCATCAGGCCGTCTGAAATGTTGGCTGGCTATTTTCAGACGGCCTGACGGGTTTTATTCGTCGTCTTTGGCTTTTTGCGGTTGCAGGTTTTCGTAGATTTCGGGCAGCGAACCGATCAGCCAGTCGGGTTTGGTTTCTTTTTCTTGCGACAATAAAGTCATGTCGCCGTAGCCGAAGGTGACGCCCACGCTGAAGCAGCCGGCGGCTTTTGCGGCGGTGATGTCGTTACGCGAATCGCCGACCATCATCATGTTGGCAATATCGACACCCAAAACTTCGGCGCAATGTTTCAGCGGCAGCGGACTCGGCTTTTTCTCCGCCAGGCTGTCGCCGCCGAGAATCAGGCTGAAATAATCGGCGATGCCGAGCTGTTTCAACAATTCGACCGCCAGAATCTCGTTTTTGTTGGTAATCACGGCCAGCGGAATGCCCAGGGTTTTGAGCAGCCCCAAACCGGCTTCGGTTTCGGGGTAGAGGCGGGTCAAGTCGCTTAAATGCTCGCGGTAGTATTTCATGTAGAACACGAAACCTTTTTCCCAAATATCGGGTGCGGCGTCGGTTTCGCGCTCGCGGGTAATGACGCGGTGCACCAGCCGGCCGAGGCCGTCGCCGATGTAGCTTTCGATTTCGGCATCGGGCAGCGCATCCATGCCCAAATGAGCGCGCATGGCGTTGCCGGCGGCAATCAGGTCGGGTGCGGAATGGCATAAGGTGCCGTCGAGGTCGAAGGCAACGGCTTGGACGTGTTCGATGGTCGGTGCGGGCATGGTTTTCTCCAGAATTAAGCAGGCTTGATTTTACCCGAAAAAGGCCGTCTGAAAAATTGATGCGGCAAGTTCGGCGTAAGGGTTTGGCCGCGCGGCGTCGAAACTTCGCGGAATTTTGTTGACAAACGCAAAATATTTTTGCGGAAAATTTTTCTCCGGCAACCGTTTCAGACGGCATGGCGGCGGCGGATGATGGTTTTAAATTCAACGGACTAGGCCGTCTGAAAAATATCAATGGAATGCGGAAAATGCATTTATCCCGTCAATAATGTCAACAAAGTAGGTTTACTACATTGATTTTAAAATATTTTATTTATAAAAGCGAAAGAAGTTTGCTATAGTGGCGGCACGACGTTGGTGTCATACATTATTCTAAGAGGACGTATCGAGATGTCAAACCAAGCTAAAGAAACGTTGAACCCTTTTGAAATCGCACAAAAACAGGTCAAAACCGCCTGCGACCGCCTGAACGCCGATCCTGCGGTTTATGAAATCCTGAAAAACCCGATGCGCGTGCTGGAGGTGAACTTCCCCGTGAAACTGGACAACGGTACGGTCAAAACCTTTACCGGCTACCGTTCGCAGCACAACAATGCCGTCGGCCCCTATAAAGGCGGCATCCGCTTCCATCCGCATGTGAATATGGACGAGGTCAAAGCCTTGTCGACTTGGATGACCTTCAAATGCTGCGTGGCCGGTCTGCCTTACGGCGGCGGCAAAGGCGGTATCACGCTTGACCCGAAAGACTACTCCGAAGCCGAGCTGGAACGCATCGCCCGCGGCTACGCAAATGCGATTGCGCCGCTGATCGGCGAGAAAATCGACATTCCCGCACCGGATGTGAACACTAACGGCAAAATTATGTCGTGGATGGTCGATGAGTACGAAAGCATCGTGAAACATTCCGCACCGGGCGTATTTACCGGCAAACCGGTGGATTTCGGCGGTTCGCTGGCGCGTAACGAAGCCACCGGCTACGGCGTGAATTTTGCCGCGGTTCAAGCATTGAAAAAACTCGGCAAAGACGTGAAAGGCGCGACTTACGCTATTCAGGGCTTCGGCAACGTCGGCTACCATACCGGCCTGTATGCCCACCAATCGGGTGCGAAAGTCGTGGCGATTTCGACCGTGGACGTGGCGATTTACAATGAAAACGGCATTGAT